>JBGPLI010000302.1:0-3223 GCA_041486445.1 Bryobacteraceae bacterium | reverse complement strand
CGGGGCGTCCTGGATCGTCGCGGAAGGGGCGGAGGAAATTAAGGGCGCGTCGAGCATTCCTCTCGCAAAGGCCATGGACGATTGCCTGGTGTGCTACGGCCAAAATGGCGAGCCGGTGCGTCCTCAGCAGGGTTTCCCGCTGCGGCTGGTGGTTCCCGGCTTCGAAGGAATTTATCAGACGAAGTACCTGCGGCGAATCAAGGTGGTGGACCGGTATTACATGACCTACAACGACTATGGGCATCTTCAAAAGGACCCAAAAGTCGTCGCGTTGACTGAACAGATTGGACCGAAATCGGTCATCACCTTTCCCTCCGCGGGACAGCAGTTGTCCGGCCCTGGATTCTACGAGATCAGTGGCCTGGCCTGGTCCGGGGGCGGCGCCGTTCGCAAGGTGGAAATCTCCACCGACGGCGGCAAGAGCTGGAAGGACGCCGAGTTCCGGACGCCGGCCTATCGAATGGCGCATACCCGGTTTGCCCTGGCCTGGAACTGGGACGGAAAACCGTGTGATCTCATGTCGCGCTGCACCGACGAACTGGGCACGGTTCAACCGACGCGAGCCGAGGTTGCCAAATATTGGAACGAGCCCCTGACTCCGGAATTCCGTCCGAAGGGCGCCGACAACACGATCCAGCTCTGGAAGGTGGCTAGCGATGGGAGCGTTCACAATGGGAATTTCGCGTAGGCTGGTCCCGCTTGTGATGATTCTGGGGGTCTCCGGGTCGGCTCAATCGCCCACCTATCGCGTGGGCCGGACCCCGACCGCGGAAGAAATGCGTGCCTGGGACATCGCGATCAGTCCTACGGGAAAGGAACTCCCGCCGGGGCGCGGAACCGCCAAGGAAGGCGCGCAGCTCTATGTGCGGAAGGGATGCGCGGGATGCCACGGTCCAACCGGGGCAGGAGGCAAAGCTCCAACTTTGATAGTCGCCAAAGGTGCGCCTACCAAGCCCGGAGCGATGCCGGGGATGGATATGGGAATCCAGCCGCCCGGATTAATGGCGGTGAGCGCGCCGTACGCGACAATCATGTGGGATTACATCAGCCGCGGTATGCCTCTCGGTAAAGAGGGGACGCTGACTCCCAATGAAGTATACGCTCTGACTGCCTTCGTGCTCTTCAAGAACGACGTTATCAAGAGCGAGGATGACCCGATGGACGCTCAGAGTCTGCCGAAGGTCCAAATGCCAGGTCGTGAGGGAGTCCGTCCCCCACCCGAGTGGAAGCATGGGGAGCCGAGGCTTCAGGGTTACCCATAACGCCGCTGTCCTGGCGGCTCTTGCCGGTGTCGCGATTCTGGCTTCCGGCGCAGAACTGCGTGGAACCTGGAGTGCGTCCACGAACAGCGGATACTTGGCTGGGACCTGGACGGCAGAAGCTCACGAGGGCGGCAGCGTAACGGGCACGTGGATGCTCCAGGACGCAACCGGCAAGATCGTAATGCGGGGCGGGTGGTCGGCGAGCAAGTCCGCGCAATCGTGGGACGGCGCTTGGAGGGCCACTGTCGCGGGCAACGCCGGCGAGTACTCGGGAACGTGGACGGGCGCAGTGTCAATCTCGCCCGAGGCGCGTCTGGCCGCGATGCTTGAGTCCGCCCTGCGTGCCGTGGTCAGCGGGACGTGGAAGGCGGGCGCCTACTCCGGTTCGTGGTCGATCCGGGCATCGCCGTGACCGTCCGCCCACAAAGCGCCAGGCCTTCATGATCGACCGGCTCAAAGACACGCTCAATCCAAGCTTTGCGATTCTATTCGCGGTGGGAGCGGACCGCCTGTATAAAGTCGTTGACCTTGTCCGCGGCTATGGAACCCTGTCCAAGGACTTCTACATGCCGCTCACGATGGTGGTGCTGACGTTCGCGTTCGGATTGTTATCGTCGAAGACCAACGACCAGTACATGGAAAAGGTGAACGCCTCTGCGAAATCTTTGGTCGCGCGTCTCTCCTATACCAGCATCGGCTGCGTGCTGGTGATGTTCTACTTCTCGGCGGACTTGACCTTAGCCGCCTATTGGTGGCTTGGCTACGCGGCGCTCTGTCTGGTGAACGCGGTTTGGAATGGGTTCGCCGTCAAGTACCCGGATTCCGTGCCTCACGTTGTGGTGAATCTTTTCGTCACAATGGTTGTGGTGATCATGTTCGTTTCCTATCGCTCCAACTTCTCAGACCCTTTTTGGTTTTACGGTCTGCTGCTTTTCCTGGGGGCATTAAAACGCTGGCAACGGCGGCAGAAACGCGAATTCACCGCTCGGTATGCCACTTAACCAGGCGCCTCAGATCCGCGCGCGCTCCGGTGGCTTGCCAACGATCGCTCACGGCGGGGCGACCGATCGGTGGCCCGCCAACTCTCTGGAGGGTGTCAGCGAGGTGATCACAGGCGGCGCGGACGCGATTGAAGTTGACGTCCAGCTCACCCGTGACGGGAAGCCTGTGCTGTTCCACGACAGCCTGTTGCCAGGCGGCGGACGAATCCACGAGCTGACCTACGCCAAACTCGCGGAGCTAAGAGTGGCCGGACAAGGCGGCCGGGTGCCGCTGCTCAGCGAGGTTCTGGAAAAACTTCACGACACCGGGATGCAAGCGCTGCTGGACATCAAGGACCGCGACGCCATCGATGCCGTAATGAGAGTGATCGGCGAAACGAATACCAAGAAACACGCATGGATCGCTTCTTTCGATTATTGGCCGCTTGTCCGGGCGAAGGAGTTGGATCACAATACTCCCACCATTCTCACTTTGGGGATTTCGAGGATCATGCACTCCCTGCGCGGATTTCTCTGGACGGTGTTCGCTCTTGTCTTTCCGCGACGCGCCGCAACGCTAATGGGCGCGGATGTGATCTTGTGTCCGGCGTGGCGCTTGACCTCGCGCTTAGTGAAACGAGCTCATCGCAGACAGATCTCGGTGTTTGTCTGGGACGTCAAACCTGGCGCAGCCGCCCAGCTCGGGGCTTATGATATCGACGCAGTAGTGACCGACTGGACGGCGTCAACGAAATCCGGGGACGGCGCGTCGGCTACCTGACGGTGATTTACAGTGTTTTGACGATCCGGAACCGGGCGAGACACTTCGGCTGTAGCGTCGTTGCGGCGGCCGGGGCTCTCGGACTTATCGCCGTGCGTTTCCGGCCGCCAATGGTTTGAACCGCCTCTCACGGGGGATCTGGGATCGCTGTCTGGCGTCCCCTGTGGGGCCCGCTTCGATGCGCGGCTCTTTGAAATCCG
>JBGPLI010000301.1:0-3236 GCA_041486445.1 Bryobacteraceae bacterium | reverse complement strand
TTCACATAGTCGAAAAGCTCACCCACCACCGCGCCCCACGTGGTGGCTTTCGCCAGGGTGTAATGCGCGGTCAGCTCGAAATGATTGGAGAAGCGGTGCTGCACCATGAACGACAAGCCGTCGTACTGCGAACGGTTGTCGGTGCGGAACAGCGAAAGGTTGGGCGCGGCGGTGAGCAGGTTCGGCGGGGGGGCGTTGAGGGTGACTCCGCTGGTGTACTCGTAGCGGCGGTACTGGTGGACGCCCTGCTGATGCTCGTAGTGCACATTGACGCGCCATTTGTCGTTGAACTCGTGCTCCACGCCGGCGCTGACCTGAATCGCATACGGGCTGTGATAGCGCGGATCGATCAGGAAGCCCTGCCCGCCGGGACCCGGCTGAACTCTCACGTTATCGTTGTTCACGGATTGAAACGCCTGGGCCCAGCCGTTCTGCGCCAGGTCGTTGAAATACAGGCCGATTCCCGCGCGAAGGACGGTCTTATCCGAATGGCCCGGCGCGTAGGCAAGCCCGAGACGCGGCGACACGGCTCCGCGGTAATCGTGGGGGATGCCGGGGACAAGATTGATCCCCAGGGTCCGCAATTGCACGAGGGCGCCATTCTGGTCCTGGTTGCGCCCAAACGCCTTGAACAGACCGAACGTGGTGTCGTAACGCAGGCCATAGTTCACCGTGAAGCCGGGGAGCAGCCGCCAGGAATCCTGCGCGTAGAAGCCCAGCCGTTTGACGCTTTGGGAGAATTGGCCGTCGCCTGCGGGCGTGGGCGAGCTGTTCGCCGCGAAGTCCAGGGCGAATTGCGCGGGATTCGCCACGTAGAAACTCGGATCGTTCGGAAACGACGCCAGGGTTTCTGCGCTGTCCAGGAATCGCCCCCGCAGAACCGGCTCGTGGACGAAGTTAATCCCGAATGCTGCGGTGTGCTTCCCGCGGGAGAGATGCAGGTCGTAGCGGAATTGGTATTTTTCCTGATCGCGCTCGATGGGAAACGCCGTAATCGAAGTGATGAATTGATTGTCGCCAAAAGTTTCGAGTCCTGAAGTGGTCAAGAACGTTGCGCTGAAGGGAAACGCCAGCGCCAGGCCGAGGTGGGAGTTGGGCTTCCGCCGATTGTGAAAACTGTTCGCCTGCAGGGTGAGCACCCCGAACCAATCGTTGTTGAACTGAAACTGCTGGTTGATCAACGCGCTCCAGTAGTTCGAGGTCGTGAACGCGCCGGTGGATGGCAGTGTGCCCTGCTGCAGCAGATTGTTTCCCGTGTTGTTGCGGTCGAGCGCAGCGCGCAGAAACCATTGCGAGCGCGTGGACTGCGCCCAATCGAGGCGCGCGGAGAAAAGATTATCGCGGAAGGGCACCGGCGCCGAGGAGGGCACGGCGATCGAGGGCACGCTCACTCCGCTGGCCAGTGTGATCGCGCCGGAGGAGGCCAGTTGCGAGAGAGCGGTGAATTCAGACTGGCTCAAGGCGCTGTAGGCCACGCTGGCGTTCTCGTGGATGTACTCGTAGGAGGAAAAAAACCACAGCTTGTCCTTGACGATCGGCCCGCCCAGTGTGCCCACCGTGTTCACTCGCGAAAATGGCTGCTTGGGGTTGGGCTCGGGATTGTCGAGGACGTTTCGCGCGTTGAGGGCCGCGCCGCGCACGTAGACGCCCGCGCCGCCGTGCCACAGGTTTGTGCCGCGCCGCGTGGCGATGATGATCGAGCCGCCGTTGGTGCGCGAGGTGTCGGCATCGAACTGCGCGGTGCGCACGGCGAATTCCTGGATCGCATCGGTCGAAAAATTCTGTAGAAAGCCGCCGATCCAATCGTCGTTATTGTCGCCGCCATCCACGGAAAGATCCACGTTGAGGCCCGAGCTGCCCGCGAAGGCAACCGCGGTGATGCGGGCTTTGGTGGGGTCGGAAGGCTCGACCGGTCCGGTCATCGGGGCGAGATAGGCGATATTGGCGAAGCTCCGGCTGGCGAGCGGCACCTCAGCCAGA
The DNA here is from genome assembly GCA_041486445.1 of Bryobacteraceae bacterium. Lineage (GTDB taxonomy): Bacteria > Acidobacteriota > Terriglobia > Bryobacterales > Bryobacteraceae > Palsa-187. Next base: position 1,256 of record JBGPLI010000301.1, on the reverse strand, counting down.
TCCTGCGCGAACACCACGGTCTTCTCGACGCTGCTGGTGGTCTCCAGGGCTTGCGAGGACATGGAGAGCTCCGTGCCGCGTACCTGGACGACTTCGGTGCGGGCGCCGGGAACCAGAATCACCGGCAGGGTAGGCGAGGATCCGACGGCTAACTGCACTTCGGAAACCGCCTGAGCGAAGCCGGGCGCCTCGACAGTGACGCGATAGCGACCCGGAGTCAGCGGGCCGACGCGAAATTCGCCGGTCGCGTTGCTGGTCTCGTTGCGGACCAGAACGGTATCGATGCGCCCGATGGTAATCTTTGCGCCGGCGACGCGCGCGCCGCTTGTGTCGATGACGGTGCCGATCAGGAATCCCTCTGGATTCTGCGCGCGCATTCCCGCGGGAATCAAAATCAGGCCGAGGAGCAGAGCGATGGGGAAGAAGCCTTTCTTCTTAAAAGTAATTGTCATGGCGGGAGTGAGGTTAGCCCGCCGGGCGGTTTAATAGCATGGGTCGTCGGTGGCCGCGGTCCATCCCGGTCCAGGGTGGTCATGATCGTTGTGTATGCCCGCCGTCCGCTCAGCCCCTGGACAACTTCGCGCACGCTGCTGCTGCCCCGCGCCCACAGAACGTCCATCACGTGGAGTTCGAGGCGGCCCAGTGTGAATCTTTGAACCGGCTGGTCTTCGGCAACGATGCGGTTCTTAAAGAAGCGGATCATTGTCGTTGTCCCAGTTGGTGTCCCAGTTGGTGTCCCACGAGAATCCCTTTTCCTTTCCGGCCATAGCGGCGAAGCAGTAGAGCCGCCGGAAATCATTCACGGCTTCTGCTGTGGGTCCTGCTGTTCCTGTTTCGGCGGCACCTGCTTGGGCGCCTGTTGCTGCTCGATTGCATCCACCGAGAATAGGATAAAGTCGGTAAAACTATGTTGCAAGTGATGGAGATGGCCGTGAAGGTTGATGAATAGCTCCGCCTTCGACGGGATCCAAAACTTGGTTTGCCGCTTCGGAAAGTCCACTTCTTCGTAGTCGATGCTCATGTGTTCCTGCGTCAGGCCGATCTGCGGCAGCGGCTCCATCACATCCGTTTCGAGATGCATGATCTCGTAGTTCGACCGGCCGATGAACGCCCGGCCCTTCAGATTCGCGTCGTAGATGTTGCCACTGGCAGTATATCCATGAAGGGATGGACGGCCCGGCCGCTGCTTGAAGTGAATCTGCCAGGCGGCCTGGCCGTTCCAGGTGCCCAGGCCCTCGCAGGTCATCTCGAAATCT
>JBGPLI010000300.1:0-3319 GCA_041486445.1 Bryobacteraceae bacterium | reverse complement strand
GCGTATTCGTTGAGGTCCTGCGATTCGCGGATCAGCGCGACTATATAATCCCCGCTGCGGACATAGTGTGTCAGATCGCTGAAGAGCTTACTGCTGAACGGATAATACCCCATGTCCTGATGAATGCAGCCTCCATAAACGTAGGCGTGGGCCTGCTCCAGTTCCTCGGGCGTTGCCATGGGAAATCGTTTCAACAGCATTTTCTGGATGGAGGCGTCCCAAAGAGAGTCGACGATGGCTTCGTGGGTGAGCACCGAATAGCCGTAGAAGACCGAGGTGGAAAGCAGCACCAGAACCATCATCCGAGCGGCTAGACGAGCGGAATTTAGGAAAGAGATAGGCATTTATTGACCAACTTGCACGGCGCTCCCGGTGGCAGCCACCAGTTCGCTCATCTTGTATTCCACATCGCGCGACAGCATGGTGTGTCGCCCCAGAAGCCGGACGTCGGCACTGGACTCCGAAGCCGTCTGCAGCCACATGCCACCGACGTCACCGTAGACCAACGTGATGCGCGCGTTCCGGAGCCACCATGAGGGGGCCTTCCCGGGCTCGCCCTCAGTGCGGTGAAGCAGGTAGGTGGTCGAATCCACCCAGATTTGACCGCGAAGCAGGGTTTTGTCTCTGCGCCGCGGAAGCATCTCCAACACGTAGCAGCGTTCGCCGCTCAGCTCTTCTTCTCGGACGAAGCGAAAGTCATAGTTGGCCGGCGACAAGTCGGTCGAGCCATAATTCTTCACGATGTCCGTTTCATGTTCCAGCATTTGGCGAACGATTCTTTCACCCAGTCGCGTACCGCTGGCCTGCTGGATCACGAAGTGTTTGAAGTCGGGAGGAACGAAGCTTACATCCGCAATTACCTCAGACCTGGTCGTCTGCTGTTCTTTGCCGAACAACCTATAGTCACGCGTGACGCTGTAGGGACGAAGGCGAGCCCGGTTTTCCGTGCGAGCCTGGGCCATGCGCATCACAATGGTCTCCACGCTGGGGATTGCGTCCCCGCCGAACGCTGCTCCGAGACCCATCCCGGCAAAATGCACAAAGAGTAATGCCGAAATTCGCTTTCGCGCACCCATCTGTCGTACAGTCACGTAGAGACTCCCTTCCACCCTATTCGTTCAGCACCACAACCAGCTACCGTAGCCGCTGGCGATCATCCGGACGATCATTCATACGCAGACCGCCGCCGGTATACTGATACGCGCCCGACATCACCTGGTTCTGGCGCGTGTCGATGACGCAAGAGTAAGTTATGTCCCGCGATTCATTCCATCTGCGGGCGCTGCCCCGGCCCTGGATCGACTCCTGCCCCCGGTTCCGGCTCTGATATCGGCCCGAATCGCGGCCTGGGCCCCGATCCCGATCCTGACCCTGCCGGTCGGCGAAACCATTGAAGTCGATGTAGGAGCCACGCCCGTTCTGGCTCAGGAAACGCTGGCGCACGGCGTCCTGACACGCCCGGACATCGTCAAAGAACGGCGCGGGAGCAGTGGTAACGTCGGCTTCCGCGCGCCAGGCGACCTCGAAGGCGTAGTTATCGCCTCCGCCTTGCGTATCGTCGATCGCGATCATGGCTGTGTAGTTGTTCATGCGGCTGGGCTCTTGCTCAAGCGCTATACGGCTTCGCCCGGCGGTCTGGCGAATCTGAAAGTCGCGCACGAAATTGTAGGGGAGCGGCTGGCTGCACTCGCTGCCCTCGTCGCGGCTTCTGGAGCCTTCAAGAGTGCGCACGAAAATAGCGTCGCCGCGCATGCGCACTTCGGCGCGATTGTCCACCCACACACGGATCTCGCAGCGGCCTTCCCGGGCGCGGGCGTCCCAGCCCGGCAGTTGCCGGACACGCAGTTGAACGTCGAATTGTCCGAAGGCGGCGCTCGATGTGAACACAGCCGCGGCAACGAGAATGAGACGATGGAAATTGCGTTTTGACATAAATCGGATGTCCCTTTCGGCGGAAGCGCGGCTCTATAGAACCGGCCGCCGCCCCTGAATCACACGAATGAGGACGACCACGATCGCAAGCACCAGCAGAATGTGGATGAACCCGGACACGGTGTAGGCCGTGGCTAGTCCCAGGGCCCACATGACAAACAGAATGACGGCAATGGTCCAAAGCATCTGTTCAACCTTCCTTTATCTCGCTTTGAGTAGGGCACGCCGGTGGCCGTTGACGGCGAAACATTGTGAGGACCGGCCAGCACATGACTGCGGAGATTGCGCGGGCTTTGGTGGGCGCGATACCGTTTCCCGCGGTGGCGGCGCGCGGTCATTTGACCAAGGGTCGTCAGTCGCCTGGCGGCGTCTATGGTTTGCGGCGGAGTATTTTCTTTTTGAAGTCGGGCCAGAACTCGGAGCCGATATTGGCCAGCAGGTCGAATCCGATTTGAGTCGTACCCTCGGTCAGGCCCAGCTTTACGGTGTTGACCCGGTCGGGATACCACTCGTTGGAAATAAAATTTGCAGCGTAGGCACTTCCAAAACGCCAGGTGGCAAAGGTCTCTCCGCCCGAATCGGTGCGCGTAAGAATGGTCCGGCGGAACGCGTGCTTCGTCCGGCGCCAAAAGCCGGTATTGCTGGAGCGATCGTATCGAGGGTCCTGGTGCAGTGTTGAATCCAGACCAAAGCTGAGAGCATTGCGAAGTCCGGAATAGGCCAGCGTCGAACCCAGACGCCTGCCGTAACCGACTCCGCCCTGTCCCCATTCTCTCGGGAAATCTACTTCCTGGAGCAAACCAACATAGGCGGCCGAACCCGCGAGGGCCGCGGGGCCGTAAGCGCTGACGGCATGAAAGCGCAGTTTGCTCTGCCATCCGGCGGGATCCAAGTCCTGCGACATACCCGTGGCAGCGAAGATGGTGCTTACGATGGCAATCAGCGGCAGATGTCTGGTGTAGCTCATGAACATGTTTCTCCTATGTGCACGACATAGGCCAACTGCTTTCCGGCCGGCTTGGCTGTCCACGTGCCTCACAAGACTGAGTCCATCACCAAAATGAGCCATCCGGCACATTTCAGTCATTTGACACTGTTAGCGGTAGCTCTTTGTTGTGAACCACCGGCCGTTGCCGAGTCTGGTCCGCAGCCTCCCTGTGGGAGCGAGTCCTTTCCTTCCTACCCGGATCTGGATCATGCGCCTGTTGTGAGGGTCTGGAATCGCTCCAGCTTGGGGCGCGACTGGACACCGCCGGCCTGCACCGGATGGTCTGTACGTGGCTTCTCAACGCTGGTCGTTACGGTTGGGCGGTTTCGCGATACCTCCGGAGTTGAGGGCCTGCTCCGCCACGTGGGGGCGATTTCCCAACTCACGGGGATGCGCTAT
>JBGPLI010000299.1:0-3371 GCA_041486445.1 Bryobacteraceae bacterium | reverse complement strand
GGCTCCACGCACACGACGCGGTTGCGTCCCTGATTCTTCGCCATATAGAGCGCATTATCGGCGACCCGGATCAGCGATTCCGGCGTCGCCTCCACTCCGGGACGCCACGCGGTGGCGCCGAAACTGCACGTGATCACGCGGCTTTCGTCGTTGATCGCCCTGGGCTCGCCGGCGAGCGCGCCGCGCATTCGTTCGGCCTGGCCGGCCGTGCAGGACTCGTCGCAGCCCGGCAGAATGAACAGGAATTCTTCGCCGCCGTAGCGTCCGATGGCGTCGTAGGGACGCGTGGATCCAAGCATGCGCCGGGCGAATTCGCGCAGCACCGCGTCTCCGGCGAAATGGCCGTAGGTGTCGTTGATCGACTTGAAATGGTCCAGATCGGCCAGCACGACGCCGACAGGGCGGTTTTCCCGGGTGCCCCGCGCCAGCTCGCGATGGAAGATATCCAGAATCGAGGAGCGATTCCAGATGCGCGTGAGGAAGTCCTTGGTGGCCTGCTCGCGCAGTGCTTCGCGAGCCTCCACCAGCTCGCGCTGCAGCTCGATGATGCGTGTGCCGGCGCGCAGCCGCACCTTCAATTCATGCTGGTCGAAGGGCTTGGTGAGGTAGTCGTCGGCGCCGGCCTCCATGCCCTGGATCAAATCTTCGCGCAAGCTCTTGGAGGTGAGCAGCAGGACGTAGGTGTAGACGTCGTTGTCCTTGCCCCGCTCGCGGACGTTGCGGCATACTTCCAGGCCGGTCAGCCCGGGCATCACCCAATCCAGGATCGCAAGCTTGGGCGCGTCCTCGGATTGCAGCGCGTTCCAGGCCTCGACGCCGTCGCTGGCCACCACCACCTCGTAGCCCCATTTGCGCAATGTGGCGTCCAGCAGGTGCCGGGAGACGATGCTGTCGTCGGCAATCAGAATCCGCATGTGTCTCGTTTCGTGGGTGGGAGCCGGCCCTGCTTCGATTATAGCCGTGCTCCTACCTTGCTTATCGGCCGGAGATACAAGAAAGCATCACCGCTGATATTCTGTTTTCATGAAGGTTTTGGTGCTGCGCCACGAGCCGTTTGAACACCTGGGCTCCTTTGCCGCGGCGCTCGAGGACAGGAAAGTAACGATTGTTTACCACGACTTGGGCGAACCGATAGCGCTCAACGGTTGCCACCGCCTGATGATTATGGGCGGTCCCATGTCCGCCAACGATCCCTTGCCTGGCCTGGCCGGCGAGATCGAGTTGATCGGGCAAGCGATCCGCACGGACGTGCCGATGCTCGGGATTTGCCTCGGCGCGCAACTGATCGCCAAGGCGCTTGGCGCGCGCGTGTATCCCAATCCGCGGCGTGAAATCGGTTGGGAGCCGGTGTATCTGACGCCGGAGGCTCATGCGGACCCGTTGTTTTCCGGCCTGGCGTCGCCCACCACCTTCTTTCATTGGCACGGCGAAGCGTTCGATCTGCCCGCCGGCGCCCAGTGGCTCGCCTATTCGGAAAAATGCCGGCATCAGGCCTTCCGTTTCGGCCGGTGCGTTTACGGCATCCAGTTTCATCCGGAGATCACCCCGGAGATGATCGCGGACTGGTGCGCACAGCCGGCAAACTGCGGCGACGCCGCCACTCTGGAGACTCCCATCGATCCTTATGCCGCCGATTCGCGCCCGCTTGCGCGAAAAATCCTCAACGAGTGGCTGGAGCTATTCTGACTTCTGACTCCTCTCTTCTGACTGCTTTCCGATAAAATGGTATTTTTCTCATGATCTACTCCCGCTCGGCCGAGTATGCCATCCGCGCTTTCATCCACATGGCGACGCTCCCGCCGGGCGAGTACGCCATGGTGAAGAACATCGCCGCCGAAGCCGGCATCCCCACTGCTTTCCTCGCCAAGATCCTGCAGGAGCTGGCGCGCGACGGATTCCTGCGTTCGAGTAAAGGGCCGCGCGGCGGATTCCGGCTCAGCCTGCCTGCCGAGGAGATTTCGTTGCGCCGCATTGTCGACGCTGTGGACGGTGCGGGCCGCTACCAGCGCTGCATCGGCGGCAGCCCGGAATGCAACGACCGTGCTCCGTGCGGCCTGCATGACTCCTGGAAGGCGCTGCGGTCGCGTATCATAGAGTATCTGGAGGATACGTCCGTCGCCGATCTGGCGAAAGCGCTGGGCGAGAAGCGCCGTCGGCTCGCCCGGCCCCGCAGGCGCGGGTCGCAGAAAGCCTAAGGAGAGTTTGTTATGCACAATTCCGTCCTGGTACCCATGGTGGTCGAGCAGACCTCGCGCGGCGAACGGGCCTTCGACATCTACTCGCGGCTGCTGAAGGAAAACATCATTTTTCTCGGAACACCCATCGACGACAACGTGGCCAACCTGGTGATCGCGCAGATGCTGTTTCTGGCCGCGGAAGACCCCGAGAAGGACATTTCGCTGTACCTCAATTCACCCGGCGGATCGATCACCGCGGGCCTGGCGATCCTGGACACGATGCGCCTAGTGGAGCCGGACATCGTCACCTACTGCGTGGGTCAGGCGGCTTCGATGGCGGCGGTGCTGCTCGCCTGCGGCACCAAAGGGAAGCGCTACAGCCTGCCTCACTCGCGCATTCTGATCCACCAGCCCTCCATGAGCGGTCTGGCCGGGCAGGCCACCGACATCGACATCTACGCCAGGGAAATTCTGCGCATGCGCGAGACGCTCAACGAGATCCTGTCCGTCGCCACGGGCCAGACCATGGAGCGCATCGCTCGCGACGTCGATCGCGACTACATCCTGGAGCCGGACGCGGCGCTCGAATACGGCCTGATCGACCGGGTCATCGCCACCCGCAGCAGCCGCGAGCCGGTGCCGGTCTCGAAGTAGCCGGCGTTCGCTCCCATGATCGGCCAGCGTTCGCCCGCAGGCTCTACAATATAGATGTGACGCGAATCTCGGTTCGGCCGGACATCTGCCACGGCAAGCCCTGCATCCAAGGTACGCGGATTCAGGTCGCGCAAGTCCTGGACTTGATTGCAGCGGGAAAGAGCTTTCACCGAATCACGTCCGAATACCTCCCCGACCTCGCAGCAAACGACATCCGGGCTTGCCTTGAGTTTGCGCGGGATCTGGTTGAGAACGAGGACATTCACGTGGTCGAGGAGATGCCGCGAGCCTGATTCTCGCCGATCATTGCGTTTACGGGACAACCATACGCCTCCTTCGCGCGGCCGGATTCCGAGTGGTTTGCCTGAAAGACATCGCCAGGCAAGACACGCCAGATGCGGATGTGCTCAGGCTCGCCGTCGAACGTTCTATGGTCCTGCTAACCAACGACAAGGACTTCGGCGACGCTCTTCGATACCCGCCTACCAATTCATACGGGGATCGTTGTCCTGAGAATTACGGCTGCTACTGAAACAGACG
>JBGPLI010000298.1:0-3834 GCA_041486445.1 Bryobacteraceae bacterium | reverse complement strand
GCCGCCATGGTCGGCGTGTTCCGCATGCTGGGCGAAGCGATGCCCGGCCCGAGCTCGCGCGTGGCCGGTGCGCGTCTCCAGTTGATCGCCGCCGGCTACCGGTGGCCCGCCGCGGTTTCGATTTTCTCCGGCATCAAGGGGGCGACCGCCGCGCTGCTCGGCGTGGCCGCGGCCTGGGCCGCGATGCTCCACCACTCCGATGCCCCCAGCGTGTTCCTGGCGGTGGTGTGCGGGCTCGGGTTCGGCTATCTGGTGCCGGATCGAGTGCTGGAGCGTCTGGCCAGGCGCCGTGTGGAGCGTTTGCGCCGGGCTCTGCCTGCCGCGCTGGACTTGCTGGTGCTGGGCATCGAGGCCGGCCAGGCCCTGGACGCGGCCATCCTGGACACCAGCCGCGGCCTGCGCGTGACCTACCCGGATCTGGCGTCCGAATTCACGCAGCTCCATCTGGAGCTCAAGGCCAATACTTCCCGGGCCGACGCGCTCAAGAATTTCGCCGAGCGCAGCCGCGACCTGGAACTGGCCAAGTTCGCGCACCTGCTGATCGACACCGACCGCTTCGGCACCAGCCTGGGTCCGGCGCTCAAGACTCACTCGCGGTACCTGCGCATCCGCTTCCGCCAACTGGCTCAGGAAAAAGCGCGCAAGGTGAGCGTCAAGCTAATCTTCCCGGTGTTCTTTCTGATTTTCCCGTCGGTGGTTCTGGTGACGCTGGGACCGGCGGTGATCCTGCTCTACACGCAGTTGAAGAACCTGATGGCGATGTGAAAAAGCAGACCGCTCCCTCGCGGTCGCGGTTCAGAATTACGGCGCCTTGCACACGAAGTTCGCCGCCTCGTCCGCACTGCCGCTCCCTTTGTACGCGGCCACCTGCGGATAGGGGCACAGCGGCCGCGTGCGGTCCACTTTCGCGCCCGTCGAGTGAGACGCGACCATCTGATCCGGCGCCTTGCCGGTTTCGAGCCACTGGTCCATCAGGGTGACCGCGTCAAAGCGGTCGGGTCCTTCGCCACCGCGGCAGTGCATCATTCCGGGAGTCATGAACAGGCGCATCGACTCGGCGGTTTTGGCCGCTCCCGCCGCCTTCACCACGCTGTTGTAGTAGTTGATGCTGTTGCGCGGCGCGATCAACTGGTCGTTCCACCCGTGGTACATGAGCAGCTTTCCGTCGCGCACGAAATAGTCCTTCAGATTGGGATTGACGGCGTTGGTCAGGCCACTGTCGATCTTGTCGGCCAGGGCCACGTCGGCGTCGAAGTTGAGCTTCCGGTAATCCCAGCTCGGATCCTTGAACACCACGTACCTGAAGTAATCCAGGGCAATGCCGAACGGTTCGGGACCCGCCAGCGCGCCCCAGCCCAATTCGCTTCCCGGCTCCAGTCCGGGAAAAATCTCCGCCTTGGTGCGCGGATTCGCCGGACCCGCGTAGATTTTCCGGGCGGCTTCCACCTGCGCCGAGCTCAGGCAGGACGGCCCGTCGGCTCCTTTGCACTCGAGCACCTTCGGATCGAAGCGGCAGCGCGCCGGGTCTCCGATCAAGCCGTCCTTCACGCCGTCGAGCGCGTCGCACGCCGCGAGAGCCGCGTCGTGGATCAGCGGGTACTTGCTCGCCGGGATGTAGCTGGCTTCGTCTTTGTGCACGGCCTGCGCAGGCCATATCGCGGAAGGCAGGAGATGGCTCCAGTAATTGGCGGGCGCGCCGGCGACGATGCCGTCGTAGTCGCCCGGATAGCGCTGCGCCTCCATGAGCCCTTGTCTGCCGCCGGTCGAGCAGCCGTTCCAATACGTGCGCCTGGGCGTGTAGCCATAGTAGGCGGTGAGCATCGCCTTGGCCGCGACGGTCATCTCGTGAACCGAACGGTAGGCGAAGTCGATCAGTTTTTCCGGATGCCCCTCCACAAACTTTGCGTTGGCGCCGACGTGTCCCGTGTCGGTGCTGGCGGTGGCGTAGCCCGCCGCCACGGCCGCCGCTAATGCAGGGTAGCTGATGATCCCCGCCCATCCGCCGTTGCCCACCGACTGAAGCTTGCCGTTCCAGCCCGCCGCGGGCAGCCAGACCTCGATCCTGATATCGGAATCGCTCGACGGCTTCAACGTCGCCGTGATCCGGCAGAAGCCCGGGAGAGTCTTGAACACCGCCGGGTCGGGAGGATTCGGGGACGCCTGCGGCGGCGGTGTGAACGCCCCGGCGGAGACAATCTTCGCCGAAGTAATGGTCGTGCCGGGCAGCGTGAAGGAGGCCATGCTCTCGCACGATGCGGCGCAACACACGGCCGCGGTGAACACAAGCAGGACAGCGATCTTCATGGGGGTATTTTACCGCGGAAGCTCTCAGCCTTCAGCGATCAGCCTTGAAGCTGAGTGCTGAGTGCTGAACGCTGACAGCGTGCCCCTAGGTCTTGGCGACCACCTCGCCGCGGCCCGCCTTTTTCGATTCATCTTCAGTGAAGCCCGGGGGCATGGCGTTACTCGGTGAGTTGAGCACGAAACACGTGGGATTGTGGCGGTTTTGACGCTCTCCGCTCCCCGCCTGGCGGCCCAGTTATTCCGCGGCTGACGCCCGAAGGCCCGCTCGGACACCAAGTGCCTGCGAGGCTCTCCCCCGCGCTGCGCTCAGAAGGCGTCGCGTTTATCGCTGCCGGTGATGGTCGAGATTGAGCAGCCGGGCTCCATCGTCTTCCACGCAGCGAGGCGATTCCACCAACGGTTCGTTGGACGGCCTCATCACGCGCGGAGCCATGGTCCAGGGCGCCGTGAGGGCCTTCGGATCCTCCACCGTGGCCTGCCACACCAGGTTTTCGGCTTCCCGCCACAAACGTTCCGTGACGCGCATGGCGTCGGAATGGAAGTACCCATCTTCGCCAAACCAGGTGTCCTCAGAGAAACTAGTCGTCTCGATCACCAGCGTGTTACCCTCCCAATGGCCGACCGAGTCACCGTAGGCCGACGGGTTGGCGTTTACGCGGTGCCCGCGCCCATCGGTGGGGATGACCCGGTAGGGATCTCCGGACATGTCCTCGTAAAGGAACACGATCTCGGTTGGCAGTTGAATGATCTTGCGCGGAGCGCCGACGCGCGGAACGCCTGGCTTGCCGCAATAGAACACCGGGTCGACCTTGCTCTCGTGATCGGAGAGCTCCTTCACTTTCGCCTGGAACTCAGGCTTATAGGAAGGGGCTGGAGCCGACGCGAGGGCTGAAGCCGCCTTCGGGGGGCGACTCGGATCGGGTCTGCTGATCACGGCTTTTCCGTCGACCACTCTCTTTAAAGCCGTCGCCAGACCGCCCGCGCCAGTCCAGGTTCCGCTCAGGTCGGTACGCCCGTCCCCCGCAATTGGCGCGTTGTGCTGAGCAGCCGCGATCGCCGGGATGATCGCCGCCACCATCATCGCTCGACAGAGACAATCCTTCATGGGTTTCTCTCCTTCCGGTCGAATTTGTACGGAGTATACCACGTTCCACATTACTGGCTCAGCGTCGACATCCCGCCCCCCGGACAGTTGACGTATCGGCTGGCGAAACGTACCATATCGGTGAACGAGGAGGCTCGGATGCGCACAACCATCTTGTTTCTGCTGGGTGTCGTTTTTCCCGCATCGGTGGCGATTGCCCAAAGCCGGACTGCGAACACGTTGGGCATTTATGTGATCGACGTGGAGGGCGGGAATGCCGTGCTGTTTGCCACGCCGTCCGGGGAATCGGTACTCGTCGACACGGGGAACGGCGGCGACGGGGCGGTCCGGGATGCCGCACGCATTATGGCCGCGGTCCGGGACGCCGGCGTTCAGTCGATCGATCACTTGATTACCACTCACTACCACGGCGATCATATCGGCGG
>JBGPLI010000297.1:0-3930 GCA_041486445.1 Bryobacteraceae bacterium | reverse complement strand
AGGGCCGCGACATAGGCACCGTCGTTTTTCCGGAGGCGCAGGTGAAAATCTACCTCGACGCGGACCCCGAAGTGCGCGCCCGGCGCCGCGCCGCAGAGCTGGGCGCATCTCTCGGCGAAGTCGCGCGGGAAATGATTGAACGCGACCAGCGCGACCGCACCCGCCTCGAAGCTCCGTTCACACAGGCGCCCGACGCCGAGTACATCGATTCCAGCCGCCTCACGCCCGCCCAGGTGGAGGAAGCCATCCTCAAACTGGTTCGCGACCGCACCTCCAACGGAAAGGAGCACGCCAAGGACCGGTGAACACTCTCCTGGTAATGAAATTCGGCGGCACCAGCATGGGCTCGGCGGAGCGGATCCGCGAGGCCGCGCGCATCTCGGCCGAGGAGCACGCGCGGCGGCAGGTGGTCATCGTTGTATCGGCGATGTCCAAGGTCACCGATCTGCTGCTCGACTCGCTGCGCAAGGCCGAGGCCGGGGATCAGGCAGGTCTCGACGCCAATCTCGAGCAGCTTGAAAAACGCCATGTCGACGCTTGCCGCGAACTGTTGCCGGCCCCCCGTCAGGACGCGGCGCTCGCGGGGGTTCACGCGCTGATCGCGGAGTTCTCGCGCATCGCGCGCGGCATGATGATGCTGGGCGAGCGGCCGCCCCGCTCGATCGACGAAGCGGTGGCTGTGGGCGAGCGCCTCTCGGCGCTGCTGATGGCCGAGTATTGCGCCTCCCAGGGGATTCCCGCCAGGGCCGTGAACGCGGCCGCCGTGATCGCCACCGATGCCGCCTTCGGCAACGCCACGCCGTTGATGGAGCAGACCCGGCAGCGGGCCGCGGAGGTGCTCGGGCCGATGCTGAAGGAGAGGGTTCTGCCGATTGTGACCGGGTTCAACGGCTCCACGCTCGATGGCCGGCCCACCACGCTCGGCCGCGGCGGATCGGATTTTTCGGCGTCGATTCTGGCCGCTACGCTGGATGCGGGCGAGCTCTGGATCTGGACCGACGTGGACGGAATCATGACCGGCGACCCGAGGCTGGTTTCCGACGCCCGCGTGCTCGACTCGGTCACCTACAGCGAAGCAGCCGAGCTGGCCTACAACGGCGCCAAGGTCCTGCACCCGCGCACGCTGGCGCCGCTGGCCGAGCGCCAGATCCCGGTATGGAGCAAGAACAGCTTCGCTCCGGAAAGACCGGGGACGCGCATCGTGCCGCAGATCGGCGGCGTCCGTCCCGGCCCGCGCGCGGTGACGTCGATGTCCGATGTCGCGCTGGTTTCGGTGGAGCCCGCCAGTCTGGAGCTCAGCGGCACCCGGTTGATGGCGAAGGCTCTGGATGCGCTGGCCCGCTCCGACGTCGAAGTGCTGGTGTTCACCAGCTCCAGCTATCGCCAGAATTTCTGCTTCCTGGTCCGCCAGTCCGAGCTGCGCGCCGCCCTGGAGAGCCTGGAGGAGGACCTTTCGCTCGAGCTCGCGCACGGATACCTGAAGCCGATTCAGACCGACACCCAGGTGGGCTTGATCGCGGTGGTCGGGGAAGGCATGCGGGGCACGCCTGGGCTCGCCGGGCGCATTTTCACGGCGATCTCCCGCCAGAACGTCAACATCATCGCCATCGCGCAGGGATCGAGCGAGCTGACCATCGCGATCGTCGTGCATCGGGACGGCCTGGAGCAAGCGGTCCGGGCGGTCCACGAGGAGTGCAGGATGGGGAAACAGCCGACGTAACCCGAGTGGTTCCCGGGATGCCTTCGGCGGGGGACGAAAAACGCAGCGACAAAACGAACCCAAGAAGTTATTGAAACCAAAGGGACGCGCATTTTTGACCAAAATTCTTCCTTCCGGCGTTCAGTTCCCGCAAGGTTTGCCGAGCGGGCTCCAATTCAAGTTAGCGTGTGGAGGGGCGGAAGCGGGAGGATGAAGGGCGCAATTGGCTGAAAAGAAATGGCAGAAGAATTGTCTGGAGGTTGGGATTAGAAGATCAGCTTCAACCCGAACTGAATCTCGCGCGATGGCGAGGCGTACGTGAAAATCTGGCCGGCGCTGGAAACGCGGCCCAAGGTGGCGGTTGGACTGGGCGTTCCCGTAAACAAACCTAAACCGCCCACGGCGGCGCCGAGACTTGTCGGATACGAAAGATTAGTGTGATTCAGGATATTGAAAAATTCGGCGCGAAATTGAAGATCCACATTTTCCCGGAGTTTTGTGTTCTTGAGGACCGCGAAGTCCACATTTACCAGGCCGGGACCGTACAGCCCTTCCCGGCCAAAATTACCAAGCGTACCGTAGGGCTGCGGCACGAAGCAATTTGGGTTGAACCACAGCGTGGCTGTTCGGAGGTAGGGATGGTTGTTGCAAGCTGGATAGACTGCGGTAGCCGGATTATTCGGCGCATAGTTCGGGCGCGGCTGTGCATTTATCTGATTGCTTTGATCGACGCCGTCCACGATGTTAAACGGCAGACCGGTGTTTGCAGCCAGAATTCCAGAGAGCTGCCAACCTTCCACCAGCCGGTTCCCACGGAAAGGCAGGGCAACCAGGCTATTCAGTCTCAAGGCTTGGGTCACGCTGTAGCCGCAAACGGAGTAATCGGCCTTCCAGTCGTGCGGGTTTGAGTAAAGCGTCGGAACATTCTGTCCCAGGGTAGCCAGAGTGGCGTCACCGGTGCCCAAACACTTCGAATACGTGTACGATACCTGCGCTTGTACATTATGCGTAAGCCTGCGATTCAGGGCGGCCTGCAAAGAATCGTAACGTGAGGTGGTGCCGCTCACGCCCAGAGAGAAGCCTGCCAACTTTGGGTTGATGCGCTGGCTGCCGACGTTGGTGGCGGCGAAATGGTACACACGGGAGGAATCGATAGTATAGGGGACCGGATTCTGCTCCGATCCCGTGATCAAATTCACCCCGTGAGATCCGACATACCCAACCGAAAACACTGTGCCCGCAACTATCTCGCGCTCAATATTGAAATTATATTGGATCATGTACGGAGTGCGATCGATTTGCCACGCATATCCAGTGCTGATGCTGGGAAGAGGCGGCGCCGCGGTTCCGATCGTGAACGGGGGAGCTCCCCCTGCGATCCCGGGAACTTGGTAAGGGATGACATTCTGCCCAGCGGGAGACGCCTGCGTAAGAACGTTCCAAGGCGGAGCATTAATGAATCCTATGGCCCAAACACCCGGATACAGGACTTCGTGGAACATTCCGAAGCCGCCCCGAATGGACGTTTTGTGATCGCCGAACGGATCGTAAGCGAAGCCGACCCGAGGGTCGAAATTCTTCCAGGATGGATTGCTGATCATCGCGTGTGGAACGTTGGTAAATGCGGTATCTGTGGCATAATTGGGCACGGCATACAGATTGTTGCGCAACTCCACCGGGTTGGTTGTGGGTTGATAGCGCAGCCCCAGGTTCACCGTAAGCTTGGGCGTTACTTTCCAATCGTCCTGAGCGTAGAATGCGAAATCGATTTCGCGAAAATCGCGGATCGGGTAGTTGTTGGGCGCGTCCGTGACTCCGATCAGCATCCTGGCAGTACCGGATAAGAATAACGGAATACTGCCGAAGGCCCATTGGGTTGGGCCCTGGAACGTCCATAGAGTGCCGGACTGAACCCGGTCGATGGACGCGCCGAACCGCAAGCTATGCGCTCCGCGAGTCCAGGCCACATCGTCCGCTTCCGTATAGTGATTCTGAACCTGGCCGGCAGGCTGAGGCGATCCCGGAGCGGTGCCGAGGGTGGTCAGGCCGGGGACGATGATCTGGGCATCCGACCGGCCCGCTGCTGGAAACATTTGCATCGCCGCGTGGATCGCGCCCGCGGATGCGGAGACGTTCGTACGCGAGAACGAGGCCCGCACGGTATTGATCACGGTGGGGGAAAAAATATGGCGCTCTTCCATGTTGAAGAACTGGTTGGTTCCGGTGTCGTT
>JBGPLI010000296.1:0-4064 GCA_041486445.1 Bryobacteraceae bacterium | reverse complement strand
GGTGCTCATCCTGGTGACCGGAAACTACACCTTCTTCAACTTGCTGACGATCGCACTGTGCGTGTTTCTGCTGGACGATCGAATTCTCGAGCGCTTCATGCCGGCGAAGGTCCGTCAGCGCCAGGCCGGGCTGCCTCCGGCCAGCCGGCTCTATCGCGTGGTGGCCGGGGCGGTCGCGCTGCTCGTGGTCACGCTCGGCCTGACGCGCCTGGTCGAAACATTCCGAGGAGCCGCACCGCAGACGCTCGAAACGCTGGTCCGGTTTGCCTCCCCGCTCAATATCGTGAACTCCTACGGGCTGTTCGCGGTGATGACCACCACCCGCATCGAGATCGTGGTCGAGGGATCGATGGACGGCGAGACGTGGCTCCCCTACGAATTCCGCTACAAGCCCGGCGACCTCAACACCGCCCCGCGCTGGGTGGCGCCGCACCAGCCGCGGCTGGACTGGCAGATGTGGTTCGCCGCGCTGGGGAGCTATCGCTCGACGCCGTGGTTTTCGAACTTCGCGGTGCGGCTGCTGGACGGATCGCCGCAGGTGCTGGCGCTGCTGGCGCGCAATCCGTTTCCCGGCCGTCCGCCGAGGTACGTGCGCGCGATGTCGTACGAGTACACGTTCACGGATTGGCAGACCCGCCGCCGCACCGGCGCGTGGTGGAAGCGGGAACCGAAGGGCGTGTATCTGCCGGCGGTGGGGCTGAAAGCTTCAAGCTCAGTCACAGCGCGGTAAGATGAGCACACAGAGCATAGCGAGGGGACGGTGAACCCCGAACACTTTCGCCAAGTCGAAGAGCTATACCACGCGGCGCGGGAGGATCGCGCGGCGCTGGACCAGGCCGATCCCGAGTTGCGCCGCGAGGTGGAGTCGCTGCTTGCGCAGGATGGCGTTTCGCTTCCCCGCTTTACCCCGGTCTCCGATTCGACCGTCACGCAATTGGCCGTGGGCGCGCAGTTGGGTCCGTATAAGATTGAGGCTCGGATCGGAGCGGGCGGAATGGGCGAGGTTTATCGCGCCGTCGACACGCGGCTCGGCCGCAACGTCGCCATCAAGATCTCAAACGAGAAATTCAGCGATCGCTTCGAACGGGAGAAGCGCGCCATTGCGGCGCTGAAGCACCCGCACATATGCACGCTCTACGACGTAGGGCCCAACTACCTCGTGATGGAGCTGGTGGAGGGCGAGACGCTGAAAGGGCCGCTCCCGCTCGATCAGGCGTTGAAATACGCGGGACAGATTTGCGACGCGCTGGATGCGGCTCACAAGCAGGGGATTACCCACCGCGATCTGAAGCCGGGCAACATCATGGTGACCAAGTCCGGGGTCAAGGTTCTGGACTTCGGACTGGCGAAGACACAGCAGGACGACAAGCTGACGGTCAGCCGCGCGATCATGGGCACGCCGGCCTACATGGCGCCGGAGCAACTCGAGGGCAAGGAGTGCGATGCGCGGACCGATATCTACGCATTGGGTCTGGTGCTCCGCGAGATGGCGACGGATTTCCCCTTGTATGTGATCGACCGTTGTTTGGAGAAGGATCCGGATGACCGCTGGCAGTCGGCGCACGACGTGAAGCTGGCGCTGGCCGCAATGCCCGCGCCAGCCCCGCCCGTAGGGGTCGGGCATGCCCGACCCCTACCTTGGGTGGTGACGGCGGTGCTGGCAATCGCCGTGCTTGTGGCCGCGGTGGGCTGGTGGCGTGCCACGCGGCCGGTGGATCGCCTGTTGATGCGTTTCAGCGCCGACCTGGGGCCGGATGCGGTGGAAGGCGGCGGCATCAGCCTCACCGCCGCCATCTCGCCAGACGGAACCCGGCTGGCGTTTGTGGCGCGTGGCCCTGGAGGAAAACAACAACTTGCCACCCGGCTGCTGGATCAGGCCCAGGCCACACTGTTAGCGGGGACGGAAAACGCTGTCACCCCTTTCTTCTCGCCCGACGGGCAGTGGATCGGGTTCTTCGCCGATGGAAAGATGAAGAAGATTTCCGTACAAGGCGGCGCAGCGGTCACGCTATGCGACGCCCTCGCGGCGCGCGGCGCCAGTTGGGGCGAAGACGGGTCCATCATCGTCACCTTAGCCGCGGGTCCTGGCGGCGGCCTTTCGCGTGTGCCGGATGCGGGTGGGACACCGCAGGCGATCAGTAAGCCGGGCGACAAGGGCGAAGCCACCCATCGCTGGCCCCAGATCCTGCCGGGAGGCAAAGCTGTGTTGTTCAGTGGCGCCACGGTCGTTGGGGGTCATGAGGATGGCAGCATCGAGGTCCTTTCGCTGAAGACCGGCCAATGGAAAGTGGTGCAGCGTGGCGGTTACTTTGGGCGGTACCTGCCCAGTGGCCACCTCGTGTATCTCCACCAGGGCACGCTGTTTGCGGTCGTGTTTGACTTGGATCGTCTGGAGGTCCGCGGTACGCCGGCGCCTTTGTTGGAAGATGTCGCCGGAAATGGGACCACGGGCGGCGGGCAATACGACGTTGCGCGGAATGGGACGGTGGTTTACCTGAGCGGCAAATCGAGTGGAACCTGGCCGGTCGCCTGGATGGACAACACCGGCAAGACGCAACCTTTGCCAGCCGCTCCCGGCCCCTACTACACACCACGCTTCTCGCCCGACGGCAAGCGGCTGGCGTTGGCTGTAGGATCGGCGGGGGGCAGTGATATTCAGGTCTATGACTGGCAGCGCGAGACGATGACACGGCTCACGTTTACTCAAACAGGCTTCTCTCCGGTCTGGACACCGGATGGAAAACATATCGCCTTCGAATCGCGACCTCCTGGCGCCAATTCCATACGCTGGGTTCGCGCGGACGGGGCGGGAGAAGCGCAACTGTTGCTGGAAAGCAAGGACGAGATGAGAGCGTATTCGTTTTCCCCCGACGGCAAACGCCTCGCGCTTGCGGAGCGAGGCGCGAACACGGGGTTCGACTTGTGGATGCTGCCCTTGGACCTGAGCGACCCGGAGCGCCCCAAGCCGGGCAAACCGGAACTGTTCCTTCGTACACCGTTTGATGAGCAGGATCCGGCCTTCTCTCCCGACGGCCGCTGGATCGCGTATACATCCAACGAATCGGCTAGAAACGAGGTGCATGTGCGGTCCTTGCCGGGCGGGACGCCCTCTGGGTCCGGCAAATGGCAGATCTCCACCGGCGGCGGAAAGTACCCGATCTGGTCGCGCAACGGCCGGGAGCTGTTCTACGAGTCTGTTGACAACCGGATCATGGTCTCGACCTACATTGCGAACGGCGATTCGTTCGCTGCGGACAGACCGCGCCTTTGGTCTGACACCGAGATCCGCGATCCCGCCGGATTATGGAACTTGGATCTCGCGCCGGACGGCACGCGGTTCGCGGTGTTTCTAAGAGGAGATGCAACCGGCGAGCAGAAAGGCTCGGTTCACGTCACGGTGCTGCTCAACTTCTTCGACGAGCTGCGCCGGCGGGTGCCACAGAAGTAGTCAGGAGTCAGTAGTCAGGAGTCAGAATGACGCGTGGGCTGTAACCCTCCGGCCCGACAACCGTCTTATCCTAGTAGTTGGTGCCAAGATGAATAGGATACTCGCGGTTTGTGCGCTCGCGGCGGCTGCCGCCTGGGCGCAGGATGCCAACGCCGGACGCGCTTTGGGTGTCGTGACCAGGATCGACGCGGCGGAGCGGCAGGTCGTTTTGAAGACCGACGCCGGCGCGGAGGTGACGGTCGCACTGCAGGCGTCGGCCAGCTTCCGGCGCGTCGCTCCCGGCGAAACCGACCTGCGGAACGCCGCGGTCATCGCACTCACAGATATCGGCGTGGGCGATCGCGTGCTGGCGCGAGGAAAATCCGCCGCCGATCAAAAATCGGTGGAGGCCAACCTGATTGTGGTCATGTCGCAGGGCGACATCGCCAAGAAGCAGGCGGCCGATCGTGCCGATTGGGACCGGCGCGGGGCGAATGGCGTGGTAACAGCGGTGACTTCGGGCGAGGTGACCATCAGCGTCCGGGGCCTGGGCGGCGCGAAACCGCTGACCATCGTCCCGGCGGCGAACGCCATCGTCCGGCGCTACGCGCCCGACTCGGTGAAGTTCGCGGATGCC
>JBGPLI010000295.1:0-4141 GCA_041486445.1 Bryobacteraceae bacterium | reverse complement strand
CGAGCTTCAGCGCTACGAGCTGTGGCACAACGGAAACTGAGCGCGCAGCCCGGCATCACCTGCTTCTGGCAGGTGCGAGGACGCAACCGCATCAGCAGCTTCGACGACTGGGTGCGGCTGGACCTGGAATACATCCAGACCCGGTCCTTTTGGGTGGATTGCAAGATCCTGGCGCAAACCGCGTGGGTCGTGTTGCGCGGGACCGGCTGCTAGGCAGCTATCAGCAATCAGCGGACAGCGGTCAGCTAAGGCAACTGAAGCTGACCGCTGACGGCTGAAATAACGAGGCCCGGATCGCCCCACGGCGGTTCGGGCCTTTTTGCTTTTCCGCCTATTCGACGCCGCCGGCGTGCTGCCTGGTGATGTAGTAGAGCACCGCCAGAAACACCAGCAGCGCGGAGCCATACACCAGTGCCTCGAGCCGCTTCCTGGCCCGCTTGAGGCGCCGCTGCGTCCGGACGATCTCGGACTGAATCGCCCCGGTTGCGTCCGCGGCGTTCCGCGCGATGACCGAACGCTGGCCGCATTTCCCACAACGATAGGGGTAATAGCCGAACAGGCTGGCCGCCCATTCCTTGAGGCCGGAGCGATGCGATCGATGCGCCCGGTCCTCCCTGCACTTTGGGCAAATCAACTGTCCCTATTTTAGCGAATTCCGGCGGATTTGTGCGATAAAGGTCGGGGGCCGCTGGCCGGTACCGGTCAAGCGAGCGAGCCCCCCCGCTGCTGTTACGATACTCGGCATGCGCTTCGTTCCTACGATTCTCTCCCTCCTGATGTGCGCTGCCACTGTGCGGGCAGCCAATACTCTCGACATTTATTTCATCGACGTGGAAGGAGGCCAGTCCACGCTGCTGGTTTCCCCGTCGGGTCAATCCCTGCTGATCGACACCGGATTCGCGGGGTTCAACGGGCGCGACCCGCAACGCATCGCCGCCGCGGCCAAGGCCGCCGGTCTCACGCGGATCGACTATCTGCTGATCTCGCACTTCCACGGCGACCATGTGGGCGGCGTGCAGGGCCTGTTGAAGCTTCTGCCGGTGGGGACGTTTCTCGATCACGGGCCCAGCGTGGAGACCGCGGATGGCAAGCCGGCCTACCCCGATCCGTATGCGGCCGCGTTCTCCAAGGCGCAGCACATAGTGGTCGCGCCGGGCGACAAGATTCCCGTGAAGGACCTCGACATCACCGTGGTGGCGGCCGCCGGGAAAGCCATCGGCCGGAAGGGCGTTCCCAACCCGCACTGCGCCGGTCTCTCGCCGCGTCCGGATAACGACAAGGACGAAGCCGGCGAAAACCCGCAGTCGGTCGGCATCGTGGTCGAGTTGGGCAAATTCCGATTCCTGGATCTCGCCGATAACACGACGAACAAGCAACTGGCGCTGCTGTGCCCCGGCAATCGCGTTGGCAAGGTCGATCTGTATCTGACCTCACGCCACGGCAACCGATCGCCCACGGCGTTTCGGGGCACGTCGCCGCGCGTGGCCATCATGAACAACGGACCGCGAAAAGGCGGCTTGGCCGAGAGCGTCAAGAGCGTGATGGCGTCGCCGGGGATCGAGGATCTGTGGCAGCTGCATTTCGCGGTGGCGAACGGCAAAGAGGGCAACGCGACCGAAGCGATGATCGCGAACCTGGCGGAAGGCGACAGCGACCAGGGTCTTTACTTGAAGGCGTCGGCTTCGGCCGACGGATCGTTTACCGTAACCAATCCGCGCACGCAGTACAGCAAGACTTACAAGGCCAGATAATAAGAGCCATTGACGTTTGAGCGGCACACTGCGGTACAATCCCCAAGGAGGTTCATCCGATGCGATACAAATCGACGCTGGCGGCAGCGTTCTTGGCACTACTGAGCGCGACCACGATTTTGGGGCAGGCGGTGAAGGCCCCGCCCGCACCGTGGCGAGGGGCCGGGCCGGTACCATGTGTGGGGGCTGACGGCGGCATTTATAAGTGCGCTCCGCCCGCGCGAACGATTGCGGTCCGCGCCGGCCGCTTGTTCGACAGCAAGGCCGGCCAGATGCTCACCAAACAGGTGGTCGTGATTTCGGGCGACAAGATCACCGACGTCGGAGCGGACGGCCAGGTCAAAATTCCAGCGGGCGCCGAAGTGATCGACCTGAGGCAGGCGACGGTGCTGCCCGGCCTGATCGACGCGCATACGCACATGTTCAACGCGCGCAAACCGGGAGGAACCACCGAAGACTACATGCTGATCGCGGTCCAGAACGTGCAGAACGACCTGCGCGCGGGCTTCACCGCGGCGCGCGACATGACCTCCCATGGCAACGGCTACGGCGATGTCGCGATCCGCGACGCCATCAACCGCGGCATGATCGACGGTCCCCGTTACCAGGTCTCGACCCTGGGCGTGGTTTGGGGTGACAAGCCTCCGGACCTGAATGCGAAAGTGAACCCGCTGGCTCCCATCGTGGTTCGCGCGGCTGAGGAAGCGCGCGCCGCGGTGCGCGAGGAAGTCTCGCACGGCGCGGATTGGATCAAGCTGTACCCGGCCGGCGCGTACTCGTTCAGTCCCAACGGCACGCCCCAATACGTCGTGACCTACCCGCTGCCCGTGGTGCAGGCCGCGATCGACGAGACGCATAAGCTGGGCAAGAAGTCGGGTTGCCACGTGTATGGAGGCGAGGGGCAGAGGAATGCCATCGTCGCCGGCTGCGACACCATCGAGCACGCATTCGGCCTGGATCAGGAACAAGCCAACATGATGGTCGCCAAGGGGCTGTACTACGATCCCACGCTGGTCCGCTACACCGAGCCCTACATGAACGACAACGACGAGAAGAGCACCGCCGGCAAGTATCGCATGATCCCGATTTTCGAGAAGGCGGTGCAGCTCGCGGCCAACACCAAGGGAATGAAAATCATGATCGGTAGCGGAGCCGACGGCGCGACCTATGCGCATGGCACGCAGGCTCTCGACTTTCAGGCGCTGGTGAAGCAGGGTGGCGTGGCGCCGGCACGAGCGATCCAGGGCGGAACCATCATCAACGCCGAAGTGCTCGGGTGGCAGGACCAGATCGGATCCGTCGACAAGGGAAAATTCGCGGACCTGGTCGCGGTCTCCGGCGATCCTCTGGCCGACATCAGCGAACTGCAACGCGTGAAGTTCGTGATGAAGGGCGGAAAGGTTGTCAAGAACGACCTGACGGCCGGCGCTCCGAAGTAAGTGCAGCGCCGGCGGTCTCGCTGCCGGCCTTCATGCAGTCTAATGCGTCGTAGCTCATCGACCGAACAATGGTGTGTGAGCCAGCGGCTTCTCGCTGTTACCGCATTCGCAATTCCACGGCGCTTATTTCGACGAGACGAACAAAGAAATTACGTTCGAACCTTTTCAGGACCTGAACTGGGAGGCCAAGGCCCGGGCGGAACTGAAATGGCTGAACTTCGAGAAACCGGCGCCAAATCAGATCGAGCGCCTCTCCTCGTTCGAGCCCGCCGGCCCGGCGTACCGATCCATCGACTTCAGGTCGCGACTCGATCCAGCCGTAATCCGGGCGTCTTATTACCTTGTTTCCACTACCGGCGGGGACCAACTCGATCCGGTCCAGCTCAAGGGCTCGGTTCAGCTCTGGTTTAATGAGGGCCTCACGGAAGTGAGGGAAAGACACTTCTCGGGCGTGGTAGTGGCGAAGCCGGCACGACCCGCGGGCGACGCTGCCTTCGCCGTCATCGCCCGGCCAGGCGAGGTGAGGGACGTGCACCCAGGCAGGACGTTCAGCGTAAGGAAGCTCTCCGGCGCCGCTGGCGCCATCGTCTACGACTTCGCCGAGGATAGCCGGACGTTTTCCTGGACCGCGGGATCGCAGGCACTCACGGCCGTGGAGAGCGCGATGTCGTTCCGGCTCGCCGGTCACGCATTTGTCCTGGTCAGATGGAAGGCTTCAGAGCATCCCCTGATGTGCGAATTCGCCTACACTCTATGTTCACTCGACGGCAGTCTCCAGCCGATCGCCGGCAACGCATACGGCTGCGACGTCTAGTGTAGTGTCCAGGAATTAGCTGGACTTTCGTTTTCGGGTCTTGGGAACGGTGCAGCCAGGTTGGATCTGTTCAAGAGTTTGACGGCATCTGGCGAGCTTGGCGAGGATCGAGTCTACGGTGGCGGTCCAGACAAAGG
>JBGPLI010000294.1:0-4159 GCA_041486445.1 Bryobacteraceae bacterium | reverse complement strand
CGCACTCGAGGTGCAATCGAAAGGAGACCGGCCATGAAGAAGGATAACACCGTGAAGAAGTCAGCAAGGAATCGGAAAGGAGTCCATCGGAAACTGACGGTGGGGATCGATCTGGGGGATCGGAGCAGTCGCTACTGCATCTTGGATGAACAGGGCGAAGTACTGGCGGAGGGCAGCGTGGCGACGACCCAAACGGGCTTTGCCCAAGTGTTCGGTTCGAAGCTGCGGAGCCGCATCGCCTTGGAAGTGGGAACCCACTCTCCGTGGGTGAGCCGACGTCTGGCGGAGTTGGGGCACGAGGTGATCGTGGCGAATCCGCGACGGGTACGGCTGATCACAGACAGCAGCCGCAAGGACGATCGGCTGGATGCGAAAACACTGGCCCGGTTGGCGCGGATCGATCCGGAGTTGCTGAGTCCGATCCGGCACCGCAGCCAGCAGGCGCAAGCGGATCTGATGGTAATCCGGGCACGGGCGTTGCTGGTGGAAGCGCGGACCATGTTAGTCAATGCCGCGCGGGGCCTGGCGAAATCCTACGGGGAACGTTTGCGAAGCTGCGGCACGGGCCAAGTTGGCGAGGAGCTGGCCGAGTCGCTGAGCCAGCCCTTGCAAAATGCGTTGAACCCACTGCTGGCCGAGGTGGCGTCCGTCAGCCAGCGCATCCGGGATTACGACGAGCAGATCGGGAACCTCGGGAAGAGTCGATACCCGGAGATCGAGTTGCTGAAGCAGGTGCACGGAGTGGGAACCCTGACCGCCCTGACGTATGTGCTCACGGTGGAGGACCCGTATCGATTCCGCCGAAGTCGAGATGCTGGCGCTTACTTCGGACTGCGGCCCCGCCGGAGAGACTCTGGCGACAGTCGGCCGCAGTTACGGATCACCAAGGAGGGGGACGCGTACGTGCGAAAGCTGCTGGTACAGTGCGCGCATCACATCCTGGGTCCCTTTGGGCCGGACAGTGATCTACGCCGCTGGGGATTGGAACTGGCCGCGCGCGGTGGGAAGAATGCGAAGAAGCGGGCGCTGGTGGCGGTCGCGCGGAAACTGGCCGTGCTCCTGCACAAGCTGTGGGTCAGCGGAGAGGTATATGAAGCTTTGCATGTCCGCAGGGACAGCAAAGCAGTAGCGGCTTGAAAACAGGTTGAAGGAAGTTTTGGGAAGGCTCGCCGAGTTCGGGTGACTGCGCGTAGTGTGCGGACCGGCGCTGTGTCGGAAATGATGCGGCAGCCAGGTCGGCATTTAGATTGCAGCACCCGTCAGATTTGCGGACCCCAACTGGCACACAGCCCATCGTGGCTGAAACAAAGTGCGAATGGAAGCGGGGCGATGAGGCGAGGACCTTGGAGAGTGGAAGCCGAAGACAAGGTAGCCTGCCATTCCCTCGTCTCTGAGGATATGGCATCGCGGCCACCCGTCCAGGCTACCCTCCGGCTCGCCGCGCTCGGCCTGGACTGGGCCCGGCCGCGACGCAGGGAACTCTTTCCGCTACGAGGGAATGGCAGGCTATGAATGAATTTGCTTGACACGGACCGGCCCTCTCATGGAAGGACACTACACGCAGCCCCTAGCCGCTCGTGAGATCATGAAACCTGGACGGCACAGCGCCGGAGTGAGGTGAAGCAATGACGATTAACCTCAAACCCGAACAGGAACGGATTATTCAAGCGGAAATCGACAGCGGCCACTTCCGCAGCCCCGATGAAGTACTCGATCATGCCTTGGCCGCACTGCAAGAGAAGCAGCACCAGCGCGAAGCGACAGCGCCACGGAAGAACCTGGCGCAGTTCTTATTGGAATCTCCGCTTGCAGGAGCCGAGCTGAACTTGGAAAGGCAAAAGGACTACGGGCGCCCGCTTGAGCTATGAGCGGGTTCCTGCTCGCGGCGAGCCAGACTAAGTCTGGTGGGGCAGGACCACGGCCTACGCCGGACCCCTGGTCCGGCTCTCGCGCAAGAACAACAGGTCCAAAAGGCCGGCGGGGCGCCGGCCGCAGGCCAGGGAGCCTGCGCCACCGGACTACTTCCCCGCGTTGAAGCGCTTTTCCGCTTCCTGCCAGTCCACTACATTCCACCAGGCGGCGATGTATTCCAGCCACATCCTGGCCTGGAGCGACAAGGTCGACCCCAGGGTTCCGAAATACCGAGGCGCGCCTCATTTCAGCAGATCGATGATTTGGCGAACGGGTCACCTTTTCAGGCCGCTTATCGAACCCAGATGTGCTACCATCTGGGTGCTTAGATAGCATTCCAAATGGATACCACTCCGATGAAGGCGCTTGAACTCGTCGGTGACATTGACGAGCAGCATCGGCTCCAGGCCCATGTGCCTCCGGAGCTTCCTGCTGGCCCAGTGCGGCTGATCGTCCTTCTACCCGAAGAGGATGACGCAGGCGCTGTCTGGCCACGCGGGCTCGCAAAGGATTGGGCAGAAGAGTTAAGCGATCCCAGACAGGATATTTACACGCTTGAAGACGGGCAGCCGGTGAATGCTCCGCGGTGAGATCTATCTACTTTCCGTCGCTAAATTCAGCAAACCGCATGCTCACGCATGGCGGCTCGGAATCGGCGTTCTACGTTTACAGCCACTTACCGAGCCGCGACGGTCACGGAGCGGTGGACAATTGCCATTTGGCGACGGAAAATATCTAGCCCAGTTCCCATTCGGGGACGTCCCTGCAGTTCACAATAGCCTCGAAGTTGAAGGCCCTCCTGAAGCTGTAGTAGGGTCTTGCTGAGGGCGGCTACTTCCCCGCGTTGAAGCGCTTCTCGGCTTCCGGCCAGTTCACCACGTTCCACCAGGCGGCGATGTAATCCGGACGGCGGTTCTGATACTTCAAATAGTAGGCGTGCTCCCACACATCCAGGCCGATCACCGGAAATTTGCCTTCCATCAGCGGTGAATCCTGATTGGCGGTCGAGGTGATCTCGACGCCCGCGCCGGTCTTCAACAGCCACGCCCAGCCCGACCCGAAGCGGCCCGCCGCCGCGGCGCCGAACTTCTCCTTGAAAGCGTCGAAACCGCCGAAGGCTCCGGTAATCGCCTGGGCCAGATTCCCGACGGGCGCGCCGCCCTTGCCCGGTCCCATGATCTGCCAGAACATCGAGTGATTGACGTGGCCGCCGCCGTTGTTGCGCACGGGCGTGCGGATCGCCTCCGGCACGATGGCGCAGTTGTTGGCGAGCAGTTCTTCCACGCTCTTGCCGGCCAGGTTCGGCGCCGACTCCAGCGCCTTGTTCAGGTTCGTGATGTAGGCGTTGTGGTGCTTGCCGTGGTGGATTTCCATGGTCATCTTGTCGATGGTGGCCTCGAGGGCGTCGGAAGCATAGGGCAGTGCAGGTAGTGTGAATGGCATTCGGTTCTCCTCTTCAAGTAGATGCTTTTTGGTAGGCGTCCGCAACACGAAACATGGTGGTTTCGTTGAAATGGCGCGCGAAAATCTGCAATCCCACCGGCAACCCCGCGGCTGTCGCGCCGCACGGCACGCTCATGCAGGGGATGCCGGCCAGATCGCCGGTGACAGTATAGATGTCGGACAGATACAGGGAGATCGGATCGTCGCATTTCTCGCCGATCTTGAAAGCCGGGAAAGGCGAAACGGGCCCTATGATCGCGTCCACCTGTTCGAACGCCTGCGCGTAATCCCGTGCGAGGAGGGCTCGGACCTTTTGCGCTTTCAGATAATAGGCATCGTAGTAGCCGGCGCTCAGCACGTACGTCCCGAGCATGATGCGCCGCTTGCATTCGTCGCCGAAGCCTTCATTGCGCGTGTTGCGGTACATGTCGGAGAGCGTGGCGGATGAGGCGGCGCGCGAGGTGTAGCGCACTCCGTCGTAGCGGGCCAGATTCGAGCTGGCCTCCGCCGTGGCGATGATGTAGTAGCAGGCGACGGCGTAAGGTGTGTGCGGGAGGTGAATTTCCCGCACGTCGCAGCCGAGCTTCTTGAGCGTCTCCACCGCGGCCAGGATCAGATCCCCCGTGTCGCTCGCCAGCCCGTCGAAGTACTCACGAGGCAGACCGATCTTCACGCCCTGGATGTTGCCGTCGAGCGCGGCAGCGTAATCGGGAACCGGCGCCAGCGCGGACGTCGAATCCATCTCATCGTGCCCGGCGATGACCTGAAGCAGCCTCGCCGCGTCGCGAACCGTCCGCGCGAACGG
>JBGPLI010000293.1:0-4171 GCA_041486445.1 Bryobacteraceae bacterium | reverse complement strand
GGCTATTTCCAGCGCCTGCACGCGATTGTTAGGCAGCACTCGCGTTTGCCGATCACCTTCTGCCGTGTTCTCTTGCCTTGGTTCCTTCTGCAATTCTCATCATGCTGGACGCCGGGGACCAGGTCTGCCGGTATGTCCACCCGGCACGTTGTTTACCGCGGGCAGTCGGCCCCGGCGAAGGTTCTACCTTCCACACCACTGCAGTGATTCCCCTCAGCCGAAATCACTCGCGTGGGCGCCTGAAGTGGGCCGGCGGCTGAAGCACGGTAATGGTCAGCGGCCGCTGCGGCTGGTCGCGATCCGACCATACGCTGAGGCGAAGCCGCTCGGACCAGACGCGCTCAGCCAACTCTTCCATGTCCTTTTCACGGCTAAAGAACTTGTGTTCCTCGCCGTGTTGCGTTTCGAGTATGAAGCCCTCGAAATCACCGAAGTGGTCAAAAATCAAGGCTGCGATCTTTCCGGTGTATCGGATGCGGTCTTCGCGGCCGGGACGCGGCGGAATGGGTTCAGGTGGCCGCGGCAACTCCCCGGTGGGCGACGGCGTGATCAGGTTCGGGTCACCGCCGAGACCGCGAACGCGGTCGGCGATTTGAGCGACGTAGCGGCTGAATACAGGATACCAGCGATCATGGACTGGGACCGAAAGCAGTATCCAGCGCAGGATCGAGAAAAGGCGCTCCTCCGGCTCGAGCATGAGCTCCTTGGTGGTGACGGGAATGGAGATCTGGAATGAGCCGAGCACCCGGCGCCATCTCAATCGGCTCGCCGATGCTGTGGCCTCCGGGACAAATCCAGGCTGGGTCGAGCCCTGCCGTCCAAAGGGCGTGATCTGGCGCACCAAGAGATCGAATTTCTCGCCCTTTTTCACGCCGGGCGGGAGGTCCAGCGTGAGCAGGCCGGTGTGGTTCAACGTAGAGCCCGGCGGAATCGGAATGTAGGTGATGTCTTGAGGCCTGCACTCGATAGTGTGATTGTCGATGCGCTTGAACTGTGCCGGGCTGTACCGCCTTGCGGCCAGTTCGATGATCTCATCCGCACTTACGGTGGGAAGGAAGATGCGGGCGAAACTGCCGGAAGGCGTGTTGCCCCAATCGATCATCAATTCATCGGGCTCGGGGGTTTGTCCGGTTCGTGTGGGTTTGAGTTCAAACGTATTCGGGATGCGGCGGGAGGTCACATCACCTGGATTGGCCGAGGTCACGAGCGACAGGTTGCGCTGAGCCAGCTTGTCCGAAGTGCCCGGGCCCGCACCGGCTGCGATCGGATCGGGATCGAAGGCGATCTCAGCTAGCAGACACTGATGCTGGTTGCGCACCAGTTCCAGGACGGATTTCAAGTTTCCGCCGTAGGGACCGTCGTTGGTTGGATTGAGCGGGAAGACCGTTTGCCCGGGCTGGTTGGTATCCAGCCAGCAGCCAAAGTATGTGTCCACTTCGGCGCCGGTGGCATTGTGCAGGATCGTCCGGACATTGGGCATGTCAGGTTGTGTCGTCATGCTCGCGCCGGGAGAAACGCGCGCCGTAGCGAAACAAGGTATGGTGAGGATGTTGTTGTTCTGCATGCCTAACAGCGCGATCTTCTGGCCGTATTGGATGCCGTCGGAAAACGTTCGGTAAGTAGTAGCCGGATCGTATGCAACGGATACCGTCAGGGCCGGGCAAAGCCGGAAGAAGACCCGTACCGCTTGAGCGTCCTGCGCAATCCCTTGATACCGCACCTTGGCGATCGCGAAGTTAAATATCGCGGTTCCTCCACCGTCGACCTGATTGAGGGCGAGCTCGGTGGCGTTCGGATCGAGGTCATTGTCGAACGTCTGCCCTCCGGTGTTCCCGCTGTTCAGATTGGTGAGCACGTCGCCTATAAAATTAATGGCGTCGCTGGTTGTGCTCCCGTTCACCGTCGCGCCGAACTTTGATTGGCCCTGCTTGATATGGAAAACGCGGAGATCGGTGCTGAGCCAGGTCGTCTGGCCGTCCAGTTCGTAGGGATCGGGTTGCTGGAGCAACTGGATCTGAGCACTTCCAGCGACGGTGGAGATCGAAGCATTGAGCGTGACGGTGACGATCGGTTGCGTGAAGCCATTGGAATTCGCGAACGTAATCGGGTACACTCATGTAAAGCGCTGGGGTGTGGTCGGCAGGGACGGGTCCTCCGCAAGGAGCGCGCCGTAGGCTGTCCCACAATCATGCCGGTGACAGCGGGCAAAGCAGTCAGCGTCGGCTTGGTCGCGGGTGGTCCGGCCAAGTCGGCCGGAGTGATGCCGAGATCGCCGGCTGTGAAGCCTTCCACTACGACGTAAAATGCGGCACCAAACGTCGAATTGCCCTGCAGGAGCATGGCGTCGACCTCGTCTTGGCCAAACGTACTCTTGTCGACAATGAAGAAGCACTGTTTCTGAACGATGGAAAGATTGGCGCTCCATATCTCCTCCGGGCCGTTAGCGCGGCGGTCGGTCCAGGAAGGGAAAAAAGCTCCGTAAAATCCGGAGAGACCGTCGTAGTCTCCATATTGATTGGGATCGGCTCCCGCGGTCGTCTCGTCGCTCGCTGCTGAACTCACCTGTACCGCCGTGCTCCAAGTCTGCCCGTCGTCCGTGGAGGTCTGCATCCAGACGTCGGCCTGGAGCCGGTTGGCATCGTTCACCGTATCGCGGTAGACAACCAGAAGGTTTCCGTTGCTCTCGTCCACGCAGAGCTTCGAGTGGAACTGATCATTCAGCGATCCCTGGTTGTTCAGCATCACGGGCGCGGACCATGTGGCGCCTCCATCCGTGGACCGGGAGAACCAGATCCGGGTCTTGCAGGTAGAAGCCGTATTGCCTCCGGGTCCCCCACCGGTATTGCACCCAGCGGCGCCGGTCAGATCGGCCCAGACTGCATAGACCATGTCTTTGGTCGCGGTCCTGTAAGCGCCTGCGGAGATATAGACACGTGCTCTTCGGCCGTTATCGGCAGGGATCGCGAGCCTGCGGGTGGTTGCGAAAGTGTTGGCGATGATCACCGGCGCGGCGAAGTTGACGCCCCCATCGACGGATTTCGTGACCACAAGGTTGCCACTGCCGTCGGCGTCGGGCCAGAAGACAAAGACGTCGCCGAAGCTGTTCGTTTTGATGTCGCCGCCGATGCCGAGAACGGTCGTTTCGGCACCGCTGATTTGAATCGCCGCCTGCCACGCACCGGCAGCAGTTCGCCGGGCGAAAAAGACGGGCGTGCCATTGTGCCAGGTTGCGTACACCTGGTCCTTGAACGGCGAGGTCGCGCTATGGTCCACCCAGATGATCTCGCGGTCTGCACCGTTCTGGGCACCCGAAACCGTGGCTTCCAATGCCCAAGTTGCGCCGTTATCAGTGGATAGATAAGCGCGAACCTGCGTGTTCAAGGCGTTGTCAACACCTAGACAGAGCGCGTGTGCGACGCCGTCCGATGTCCAGTCGACCGCTGGATCGGATTGCGACGTATCACCAGCGCCGAGTGGCAGCGTCGCCAGCCCCCAGTTGGCGCCGCCATCGGTCGAGAAGAACACAGCCTGTAGACCGTTCGTGTTGTCGTTCGCTGCAGCAATGATTTTGCTTGGGTCGCCGTAATTGAGCCGGATATCGGTCTCGGTGCGGGCATTGGCGGACGCGCCTGAAATGCGGAAATCACTCATCGCTGGCCCCCTCTCGTGCGCGTCGGATCGCCGGGCGAGCCCCATGGTAAATCATGGTGAGAGAGCATCCGTTGGTAGATGGTGTGCAACACATCCGGATAACCGGCTCCGGGGTTGGTCTTGGGATGCTGTACGTCTGGATGGGTTTTGCGCCAATAGACCCGTAACCATAGCGGTAGTCCGGCGTCGTCGTGGGTCTCCTCAGGTTCCAGCAAGTGGAAGTCCTGATTGTCTTTGATCAGCTTTTCAAGAGCGCTGTCGGGAGCTGGTTTTATCGCGTCCAGTTGCTCTTGAAGGGACGGCCATTTCGGTTGTTCTGCCATGGGATACCTCCTTCGTATGTTTTTCTCTTTTCTGCAGCCGTGCGGCTGTTCCTCGTGGTTCCTTTCTTGGGCCGAGCCTAACGCTCCGCTTCACCTGCCATTCCGATGGTCAGGTGCAAGCGCTTGTTAGGCGCTGCGTGGGGGATGAGCCCCGGCCTCCTGACTCCCCTGCCCCGCTAGTCCGTCCCTGGCTGGCG
>JBGPLI010000292.1:0-4185 GCA_041486445.1 Bryobacteraceae bacterium | reverse complement strand
CGGGAGTAGGCCAGATTGACAGGCGCCTCGAATCCAGGGACCAGGCGCTTGAAGCTGTTGGTGGTTGGGGTGGCGAATGCGAGGATCGACGGCGCGTGCTTCAAGATGCCGCCGATTGCGTGGAGCGCCATCTGGCTGAGGCCCGCGTAGAGATCGCCGCCGAACAGCGGCTTGCCGTCCTTCCAGAGGCTCTGGTGCGTGTGCATGCCGCTGCCGTTGTCGCCGAACAGCGGCTTGGGCATGAAGGTTACGGTCTTGCCGTACTGATACGCCACGTTGCGGATGATGTATTTGTACAGCATCATGTTGTCGGCCGCCTTCACCAGCGTGTCGAAGCGCTGGTCGATTTCGCACTGCCCGGCGGTGGCGACTTCGTGGTGATGGCACTCGATGTCGAGACCGCATTTGATCATGGTCTCGACCATCTCCGCGCGCAGGTCCTGATGGTGGTCGGTGGGCGGGACCGGGAAATAACCTTCCTTGTACCGCGGCCGGTAGCCGAGGTTGTTCTCCTTGCGTCCGGAATTCCAGCGGCCCTCGTTCGCGTCGATGAAATAATATCCGGAGTGCGCGTTCTGGTCGAATCGCACGTTGTCGAAAATGAAAAACTCGGCTTCGGCGCCGAAGTAGGCCGCGTCGGCCAGGCCCGAGTTCTTCAAATACAGCTCGGCTTTGCGGGCGATCCAGCGGGGATCGCGATCGTAATGCTGGCGCGTGATCGGATCGATGACTTCGCAGTTCATCGACAGCGTCTTGATCTCATAAAAAGGATCGATGATGGCGGTATTGGGGTCCGGGATCAGCAGCATATCGCTTTCGTTGATGGCCGCCCAGCCGCGGATGCTCGATCCGTCAATGCCGAAGCCCTGTTCGAAGGCGTCTTCGTCCAACTGGCTGAGCGGGTAGGAAACGTGCTGCTGCAGGCCCGGCAGATCGGTGAAGCGCAAGTCCAACTGCCTGGCATCGTGCTTCTTGGCGTATTCCAGGACGTCTTTCGGGGTTTTCCCGTCTTTACTCATCTCTACATGATAGCCGACCATGTGATAAGGACAAATGGAGCAGATCTTACTCGACTGGGCTCCCGAGCCCCGCTATTACTCCGTCAGCGAGCTCACCGAAGCGCTGCGCGACGTGCTTGCCGAGCATTTCACTGACATCTGGGTGGCGGGCGAAATCTCCGGAACCAAGCTCCCGGCGAGCGGCCACTACTACTTCACTCTCAAGGACGAGACCGCGCAGCTCCGCGCGGTGTGCTACAAGATGACCGCGCGCTATCTGAAATTCAAGCCGCAGGATGGCGTGGCGGTCCTGGTGCGCGGACGCATCGATGTCTACGATGCGCGGGGCGAGGTCCAGTTGGTGGTGGAGGCGCTCGAGCCCCAAGGCTACGGAGCTCTCCAGCTCGCCTTCGAGCAATTGAAGAAGAAGCTGGCGGCGGAAGGACTCTTCGACGAGGCGCGGAAGCGCCCGCTGCCGCCGCTTCCCGAACGGATCGGCATCGTTACCTCGCCGACGGGCGCGGTCATTCAGGACATCTTGCAGATCCTCGAGCGGCGTTTCCCGGGGCGTCACATTCGTCTTTACCCGGCACAGGTGCAGGGCGAGGGCGCGGCGGAGCAGGTGACGGCCGGCATCGAGTACTTCAGCGAATCCGGCTGGGCCGAGGTGGTGATCGTGGCGCGCGGCGGCGGGTCGCTCGAAGACCTGTGGACGTTCAACGACGAACGCGTCGCGCGGGCCATCGCGGAGTGCTCGGCGCCGGTGATTTCGGCCGTGGGCCATGAGACCGACTTCACCATCGCCGATTTCGTCGCCGACCTGCGCGCGCCGACGCCTTCGGCCGCCGCGGAGCTGGTGATCCGCACGCGTGACAGCCTGGTGGAGCGGGTGGAGTCCTCGCTGAGCAAGTTGCGGCAGGCGGTTCGCTTGACGCTGGCCCTGCGCGCCAAGGCTCTGCACGCGGCCGCGGTAGACCGGACCACGCTCCATCGCGCCATCGGAAAGCAGATGCAGCGCGTCGACGAGCTGGATTATCGCATCCGCGACCGCTGGCGGGCCGCGCTCGATTCCCGGCGCCGCGCGCTCGACGCGGCCGCAGCCCGGCTCGGGCAGCTCGACGTCCGGTTGAAGTTCGCACAAGCGCGCAGTCGGCTGGAGGCTTGCGAGGCTTCGAGCGTCCAGTCGATCAAGCTGCGGCTGAGCCGTGCGGCCGGCTCGCTGGCGCCGGTGGAGGCACACCTGACCCAGTTGAGCCCGCTCAAGATCCTCGACCGCGGCTACGCCATCGTCGAACGGGAGGGCAGGATCGTCAAGTCGCCCGCCGACGCTCCCAAGGATTCTGAAGTCGACATCCGGCTGGCGCAGGGGCAATTACGCGGCCGGGTGCTCTAAGGATTCGCGGTACAATTGGGCTGAAAACCGGGCGGTTAGCTCAGCCGGTTAGAGCGCCTGCCTTACAAGCAGGAGGTCCGCAGTTCGAGCCTGCGACCGCCCACCACTGCTTTCAGCAGTTTACGTCCCGACCTTCCAACTCCAAAACGTGGGTGTCCACATGGATGTCCACATCGAGGTGAAAGGCGCGCTCGGGGTCCTCCCGGTCAAGCAGTCCACTGTGCGGAAGAACCTTTTAGCACGTTGAGTCCACCGCGCCCTTTTTTCAAAAGGGCGAAAGAAGAAACACGGGGGGCAGGAATCGCCAACCCAATGAGCAACCAAACTGACCAATCCAGCCACCAAGCCGCCAATCCCGCGCCTGCGGCAGTGCAGGCCATGATCGACGCCCTGGCCAGCGTCGGGGCAGACGCCTTCGACGTGACCTGGACCAACCTCCAGGGCCAGAAGGTGAGTTTCCGCCGGGGTCTGCTACGGGCCGATCTCCGGCGCTGGCTCCCCCGGATGCTCGCCTGGGCCGCGAGCCAGCAGCTCAATCTGATCGTTCGCCCGAACTCCAGAGACACCGTACTGGTCCAGCTTGACGACCTCAGACAGGACGCCCTGGACCGCCTCCGATCCGTCGCCTTCCGGGGACTGGAGACCAGCCCCGGCAACTACCAGGCATGGGTGGCCCTGCCCGCCGCAGAGAGCGACCAGGACTTTGCTCGCCGCCTTCGCAAAGGGACGGGCGCGTACGCCAACGCTAGCGGTGCGGTGCGCATCGCCGGGAGCATCAACTTCAAACAGAAGTACGCGCCGAACTTCCCGCGCGTCCAGCTCACCCACACCGCTCCGGGCCTCATCCCCAGCCGTGCCCAGCTCGAATCGCTCGGTGTGGTCGCCGCGCCCGAAGCCGCTGCTCCCGCCGAGACGGCGGACCTGCGTGCCACGGTGATTACGGCGCGTCCGACCCGGCGGGAGCCCCGCGCTTGGCCCGATTACCAGCGCTGTCTGGACGGTGCGCCGCCGAACGGTGATGGAACCGGCTCAGACCGCAGCAAGGCAGATTACTTCTGGTGCCTGCTGGCGATCCAGAGGGGCTGGGGCATCGACGAGACTGCTGAGCGGCTGATGGAGCTGAGCGACAAAGCCCGAGAGAACGGCCACGATTACGCTCTCAGGACGGCCCGGAAGGCCGCCACACTACCCGCCGTTGACTCGCGGCGCAGCCCGAGAGAACATCGGGATGGAGGGAACCGGTATGAGATTCCATCTGGGTGTGAGTCTCGCGGCTATTCTGGCCCTGGGGAGTGCTAGCGGCGCATGGGCGCAAGCCAACCGGCCTCCGTCCGCGCGCGGCCAACAGCGGCTCGAAAAAGAAGTGCGGCACGAGCTGGTGCTGCTGCCCTTCTATGGAGTGTTCGATAACCTGGCATTCAAGGTTGAGGGCGGCAAAGTTACGCTCCTGGGGCAGGTAGCCCAGCCGGTTCTGAAGACTGACGCCGAGCGCGCCGTGAAGGGAATCGAGGGCGTGGAGAGCGTCGATAACCGGATCGAGGTGCTTCCGCTCTCGTCCAACGACGACCGCATCCGCCGGGCTGTCTACGGCGCAATTTACGGAACCGCCGGGCTGGACCGCTACGCGCTGCAGGCCGTCCCGCCCATTCACATTATCGTGAAGAACGGAAACGTCGCTCTGGAGGGCGTGGTCGCTACAGAAGGCGACAAGAACCTGGCGGGCGTCAAAGCCAAAGGCGTGTCAGGCGTGTTCTCGGTGACGAACAACCTGCGGGCGGAGAAGTAAACGGCGTT
>JBGPLI010000291.1:0-4251 GCA_041486445.1 Bryobacteraceae bacterium | reverse complement strand
TGTTCTCGAAGGCCGCTTCGATGATGAGATCGACGTTCTCGAAACCGTCGTAAGTGAGTTGCGGATGGATCAAGGCCATCCGCCGGTCCATGGTTTCCTGAGAGAAGCGTCCGCGCTTTACGGAGCTCTCATAATTCCGGCGGATGGTGGCGAGGCCGCGGTCGAGCGCCGCCTGACCGGTCTCCTTGATCAGCACCGGAAGCCCGGCGTTGGCGCACACCATGGCGATGCCGCCGCCCATGGTGCCGGCTCCGATGACCGCCGCTTTGCGGATCGCATACGTCGCGGTTTCCTTGGGCACGTCGGGGATCTTGGACGCGGCGCGCTCGGCGAAGAAGGCGTGAATCAAGCCCTTGGATTGATCCGAGTACAGGCATATCGCAAACAGCTCCTGCTCGAACTGGCATCCTTCTTCAAACGGCAGAGTGGTGGCCGCTTCCACGGCGTCGATAGCGGCCAGCGGAGCGATCAGGTTGCGCCGGGTTTTGCGCGCCTGCTCGCGCGCCGCGGCAAACAGCGGA
Source organism: Bryobacteraceae bacterium (assembly GCA_041486445.1). Lineage (GTDB taxonomy): Bacteria > Acidobacteriota > Terriglobia > Bryobacterales > Bryobacteraceae > Palsa-187. Next base: position 3,730 of record JBGPLI010000291.1, on the reverse strand, counting down.
GCATTTGTTTCGGGCGAGCCGAGCTTGTCGTTGCGATCGCAGGTTCTGGGAGGACGCACGGCCGCTACTTCTCGAGCGAAGGCGACCGCACCGGCCAGCAGGTCTCCTTCGACGATCCGGTCGACGAGGCCGAGATGCTTCGCTTCGGATGCCCCGATCGGCTCGCCGAATGCGCACATCTCGACGGCCTTGGCCACGCCGGCCAGCCGGGGCAGCCGCTGAGTCCCGGCGGCTCCTGGGATGATGCCGAGCTTGGTCTCGGGCTGCCCCACTTGGGCGCCGGGGCTGGCGACGCGATAATGCCCCGCCATCGCCAGCTCGAGGCCGCCGCCGAGCGCCGTTCCGTGGATGGCCATGATCACAGGCTTGGGGCTATCCTCGATGTTCTTCAGCGCCGGGAGCAAAGTCACGCTGCGGCCCTGGGAGCGGATCTTGGCGAATTCCTTGATGTCGGCCCCGGCGACGAACGTGCGCCCGGCGCCGATCATGACAATCGCCCGAATGGATGGATCGTTGTTCGCCAGCTCGATTGAGGACGTGATGCCTTCCGGCACTCCGGGGCTCAGCGCGTTCACAGGGGGGTTGTCGATGGTGACGACAGCAATGTCGTCCTGCTTTGTGAGGAAAACCAGTTCGGTCATGTCAATGTGTCGTCCTAAGACTGCGGGCAATCCTGAGCGCAAGGGCACTAAGGGGCCCCGAAGGATTGTCACTCCAATATGTGAGCCTTAACCGTTATAGCCCAGTCTTAGCGATACAGTAGAACGCGGTTTCCTCAAAGTACACCTCGGGCGCTCCTCCAGCGTCCCACCGCACTTCCGCACTCAAAGCAGTCAGGCGAAGCTAAGTAAGACGGGGGATGGCGTTACGAACGCTGTTGGATGCTAGGCACGCCCAATTCCTGCGGTCGTCGTGTAAATAGCGTAGGCTCACCTCTCTTGGAGGCCAAAAGACTCCTGGTGGGAGCCGCACTGCTCGCGATGGCTCTGATAGCACTCTCGACGATTCTGACCCAATGGTCAAATGGCCGTGTCCCTTATCGGAAACCGACTCACTACCGGCTGCCTACGACTTCATCGCGCGGCGCGGTGAACTCAAAGAATGAATCCGATCATGATGAGCAACGCGCAGTTCTATTTTCGCTAAGCGTCCCTCTGGTCGGCTCAACGGTACGCTTGGCGGCGGTTACGAACGCCGGTGATCTCCATAGTGTTCTCGTTCGTTGGATCGAAGAAGACGCGGTAGTCGCCGCAGCGGAGGCGGAAGCCGGTTCGTGGAGGCTTCAGTTTTTTCACGTCGCCGGTGCGGCTGGCCAAGTAGCGGTCCACGCAGTGAAGAATCTGCATTGCGGTCTCCCGGTCGATCACCCGCAGATCGGCGCGGGCTTCCGACGACCAGATGACCGCGATCCGCTCGGGCGCGGCTTCCTCACTCATTTCGTGAGGCCGAATTCGCGCCGGACCTCATCGTGCGGAATGCCTTCACCGCGGGCGAGCGATGCGCGGGCGCGGTCCAGCGCTGCGGCCGTCTCAGGTGTGATCTCTTCCTCTTCGACCGGCGCCAGGGCCAACGAGCGCGACAGCGGTTCCACCATCACCTCCAGCAGAGTTCGCACGGCGTTCAGCTTTTCTGCCGGCAGCATATCGAGCAGCGCGTGGGCCTGTTGGCGTTCTTGAGTGAGATCGGTCTCCATGACTACTGTCAGTGTATACCCTTGCCGATGGTCGGAATCCCGGGCGCCACTACTTCGTGCGCATGTGCTCCAGGTCGCGGTTGTTTTCACTGCAGACCATTTCGAGCAGGTCCGTGTCGGGCATCAGGCGCAGAGGCTGGGTGATGTTGAACGGCTTGGTATAGGCTTTCGGGTCATCGATGGTGGCTACGATCTCCAGATGCCCGAAGTCGCGCCGGCGGAAGCGCTCCGTGACGTGCAGCGCGTCGGTGACCGGATGGCCCACCTGATCGAGCCAGGTCTTGCCGTTGAATCCGGTCACGTCGACAACCAGCGTATCGCCGTCCCACTTACCGACCGAGTATCCCAGCCAGGTGGGATTGGGGTCCTTGGGCGCCTCGCGGCCATCGAGGAAAATCTGCCGGAACTGTCCGAAGGCCTCGTACAGGATCACGATCAGCTCCTGGTCCTGGACGATCTTGAGCGGCACCGGGGTCGACTCGATTCTCGGAACGCCTTGCGGCAGGCAGTTGGCATCCGGCTCTTCACCGGAGTGGGCGCCGTCTTTGCGTTCGTTGTAGAGGGCCTGGGCCCACGGCTGGATGGGAAACTCCTCGGGCTTGAGGCCGGCGGAGTAGTCGCGCAGTTTGGGTGGGTCGGCCACCCAGATCCCGGAAAAATCGGGCTTGCCATATGGCTTTCGCGGGGCGGGCGCGGTCAGATCCGCCGCGCCGTCCTTGGTCCGCGGGACTCCTTTTTGCGGGATCTTGATCCACTGTGCCGGCAGGGGTGCGAGCATCGCGCTCAGCAGCAGAACGCTTGTCCAGGTCATGAACCGAGTATTCCATCCTGTGCAGATCGAGTCAACCGAATCACGGCCAGCGCGCACAAATACATCGCCGCCCCGACGAGCAGCGTCGCGCGAAGGCCCACATAAATCGCCAGGACGATCGCCGCCACTGATCCGAGCACGCTCGCGGCCGCGTTCAGCGACCACGCCCATCGGACCGAGGCCGCATGCAACCGCTCCAGGCGGCGCAGACCGCTGGGGAAAGGCATCCCCATCAGGAATGCCGCGGGCGCGATCGCGATCATGGTGAGGATCATCTTGAGAGGCAGCGGCCACCCCGCGGCAACTCCCGTGAGGAGAGGCGCGGCGAAGGCCAGCGCGGCAACCAACCCGGCAATTCCCACCAGAACGCGTCCCAGCCTCGCGTCATCCCCGGCCACCACGCGCTTGCTCACGAAGCTGCCCGCGCCGCTCGCCACCAGCATCGAGAACACGATCACCGTGAGGGCGTAGGTGGGGTGGCCGAGCAGCAAGATGAACTTCTGGATGAGCGCCACCTGGATCAAGATGTAGCCTGCGCCGAGACACAGAAAATACCATAAAAACGCCATCACACCTTTTTGTTTTGGTAAGCGGCTCCGCAGCAGCCAGCGCGGCAAGACCAGAATGAGCGCGGTGGCGCCCAGGCTGATCACCATCAGGCCGAACAGCAAGGGGACGGCGCGGTTGATCTTGTAGTCCTCGCTTTCGCGATTCGCGTGCCGGACGAAATTCCAGAGGTCGCGCGGCTGCACGGTGTAAAAGAAGAACGGACGATCATCGCCGACGGGGCGCACGTCGTAGGGATAGTTTTCAAGAAATGACTCTGGATCGGCGCTGCGCAGCAGTTGCCCGAATGCGTTCGTGGCCGTGTCCCCCGGCAGATACAAGCTTTGAAGCTGCGTCCCTGCCAGACCGGCCCGGAGGCGGGAGAGGTCAGCGATGGTGAACGGATTTCTCGAGATGAGCACGGTGTCGAGCGCGCCATAGGCGTTTACCTTCGCGGCATCCTCGCGGAGAACGATCACGTTCCGCCAAGGCTCGGGTTCCTCCAGCCGGCGCAGCGCGTCGAGGGCGAGCGAGATCAGCCGCAGGGACTCGCGCGGCGGCTCGAATCCCCAGCGCGTGAAGGCCAGCACGCCGTCGCCGGTGAGGTGCGAGAGGTAGTCGTAAAAGGCGTCGGTCGTGTAGAGGTTGTTTTCGGAAAGCGCGAAGGCGCCGGCCGCCGT
>JBGPLI010000290.1:0-4266 GCA_041486445.1 Bryobacteraceae bacterium | reverse complement strand
TCCTTGTTTGCGTCGTGTCATGCCCTAGTGTGCGGCCACATTGAAACAGGATCAATAGTGAATGTTCTGGAACCGAATCGCCCGACCGATTCCTCACCTGCCGGGCTTAGGCTGGGCTATTTTGCGACGGAAAGTAACTAGGCCAGGCTAGCGTGGCTGCCTTGTATACTCGGGGTATGGACGCGGCTGTTCCGTTATTGATGCGCTGGGTGCATATCGCTTCGGTGGCGGTGCTGCTTGGCGGAGTGTTCTATGCTCGGGTGGTGATAGGTGAGATGGCCGCGGGATTTAAGCCGGTGGCCTATGGGACCATCGGCGCAATCCTGATCTCGGGTGTCTACAATTTTCTGACGAAATCCTCGACCCCGCCGCACTATTATGTGTGGCTTGGCATCAAGATTCTCTTCGCGCTGCACGTTTTCACGGTGACGATTCTGTATCGGGGCAAAAAGCCGCGAGCGCTGACCAGCGTCCTGATCATGGGAGGAGCCGCTCTGGCCCTGGGGGTCTACCTGCGGCTGATCTCTCTGTCATGACCGTCAGGGCGCTGAGCGCCGGCTATCGGGCGCTCCGGGAGGGCGCGGCCTGGCTCGACTTATCCGCGCGAGGAAAGATCGTCGCTACCGGCGAGGATCGGGCGCGGCTGCTGCACGCCATGACCACCAATCATGTCGAGCAACTCAAGCCCGGCGAGGGATGCTACGCGTTCTTTCTGAATGCGCAAGGCCGCATCCTCGGGGACGTGAACCTGTTCTGTTTGGAAGATCGCTTCCTGCTCGACACCGAGCCCGAGACGCGCCGGAAGCTGTTCGAGCACCTGGATCGTTACATCATCGCGGACGATGTGACCATCGAGGACCAGACGGATCGGATCGCGACCATAGCCGTCGAAGGCCCCGAGGCTGCTGCACTGATGACCGGACTCGCCGCTCCTTTGCCCAAGGTTCTCTATTCGACGCTGGCATGGGGCGAGCGCACGGTCGCATATCTCGATTCCACAGGTTCGGGCGGGTTCTTCATCCTGGCCCCCGCCGATGACAAAGCCGCGCTGGTGGAGCAGCTTTCCGCGGCCGGCGCCGTTGCCGCGAATCCGGAGGACGCCCGCGTCGTGCGCATCGAGCATGGCCGCCCCCGCTACGGCGAAGAGATGACCGAGCGATACCTGGTGCAGGAGACCAGTCAGTTGCATGCCGTGCATTTCACCAAGGGCTGCTACCTGGGTCAGGAGATCGTCGAAAGAGTGCGCAGCCGCGCGCAGATCCACCGCATGCTGCAACGGGTGGAGATCGACACCTCCGAAGTTCCGGAAGCCGGCGCCAGGCTCAAAGCCGGAGATGCCGACGCTGCCGAAATCGCCAGCGCAGTGTTCTCCCCGGCGCTCGGCAAGACGGTGGCACTGGCCTACGTGCGCGTCCCGCACGCCGAGCCGGGCACGGAATTGACGCTGGGTGATGCCCGCGCGCGCGTGACCTGATTCGCGCGGCCGCAGTCGACGAGCTAGTGCTACAATGTAGCATATGAGGAAGACTTCGGTCCGCGAGCTCCACATTCACACCTCGGAACTGGTGCGCGAGGCTGCCGAAGGCGGCATTATCGTGATCGAGCGCCGTGGCGAGCCGGTTGCGGAGTTGCGGCCCCTCACCGGTCCACCGCACATGCCCGTGGGCAAGAAGGCCCGGATCTTCACCTCCATGCGGAAAATCTGGGCTCGAATGCCGCAGGTCAGTGACAGCACCAGGATCCTCGAACAGGATCGTAGCCGTTAGCCGCCGTGTATTTCGACACATCCTATATTGCGAAATTCTATTTCAATGAACCCGAATCGCAGCGGGTTCGCGAGCTCGTCCGCAAGGCGGATGTGATCCATTCCTCGTTTTGGGCTCTAGCCGAGTTCCATGCCGTTCTTCATCGCCGCCTGCGCGAAGGCGCCGCGTCACCCACTGACGCCCGGGATCTGGCCTCGCGCTTCTCCGAGCACGTACAGGACGGATTGTGGAACCTGGTTCCCGTCGGCGAGGCGCTGCTGCGGAGGACCAGTGCGAGGATGCTTTCCGCTCCCAACGATCTCTTCTTGCGCACCGCCGACGCCGTGCATCTCATGACGGCCCACGAGATCGGAGAGCGCGAGGTGTGGACCAACGACCGGCACATGCTCACGGCTGCCGTTTACTTTGGTCTCGGAGGCCGTTCCGTCTAGCGCACCTGCAGTTCTAATTCGCGTGCCCGCCGTGCGGCTCGGCTTCCACCGGAAAATCGAACATCTCTCCCGCCGCATTCACCACCAGCCGCCCCGCTCCCAGCGGCTTGCCCTGATTCGGATAAAACACGGCGCCGTCGGTCGATTGTCCCGGAGCGAGCTTGGTCGTCACCAGCGCGATCGCCGAAGCCGCCGCCGCCGCTTTCAACTTCGCTGAGCCGATTTCGGCGAGAGCGTTCTGCCGCCGGGACTCGTATCCGTTGGTCGAGCGAACCTGCGCGTTTCCGTACAAGCTCGCCTCATAGGCCGAAATCAGCTTGATCACGTCGCCGCGGCTGGCCTTGTCGATGAGCGTGTTCACGACGGTCCGGGCCGGCAGCGCCTGGATCGCCTGGCCGTCGGCGCGCGCGAAGCGGAAATCCTCGGGCCGGATCGCCCAGGAAACCGGCGAGCCGTTGGAAATCGCCACTTGCAGGATGGCGTAGTCGCGCACCTGCGTGGGCAAAGTCGCGAACATGATGGTGACGCCGTTATGCGTGAGGGTCTTATACTTCAGACCGCCCGAGTCGAACTCGATGATCTGGGCGCGGCCCGCGGTGAGCAGTGCGCAGCCGGCCAGCACGAACCATCGGCGCGACTCCATGTCTCCATGATAGGCTAAAATGGTCTGTTGTTTGCTCACCTTATTTTGAGTCCTGGAGATCTTACCGAATTATGCAGAATGCAGGTGTTCGTCCCAGTCGTTACGATCTGACCCGGCAGGGCATCCGGAATGCCCAGACCGTGTATTGGAACCTCGGTACGGCGCAGCTTGTCGAACAGGCGATCCAGCGCCATGAGGGGATGCTCGCCAGCGGCGGCGCCTTCGTCGTCCGCACAGGACAATTCACCGGCCGATCCCCCAAGGACAAATATATTGTCCGGGAGCCTGGCACGGAAACCACCGTGAACTGGGGCGCGGTCAACCAGCCCATGAGCGAGCAGCAGTTCGAATCGCTGTATGAACGGATGCTGAGCTTCTGGCAAGGACAGGACATTTTCGTCCAGGACTGCTACGCCGGCGCGGACCCGTCCAACACCATGCCGATCCGTACGATCTCGCAGCGGGCCTGGCATGCCCTGTTCGCGCGGCAATTGTTCGTGCGGCCCGATCCTTTAAAGACCGGGGACCACGTCCCGGAGTTCACCGTATTCTTCGCGCCGACCTTTTTCGCCGACCCGGCCAAGGAAGGCACCCGTTCGCAGACCGCCATCGCCGTCAACTTCGCTAAGAAGATGGTGATCATCGCGGGCTCGGAATACGCCGGGGAAATGAAGAAGAGCATCTTCACGATCCTCAATCACCTGCTCACCTTCCGCAACATCGTGCCGATGCATTGCTCGGCGAATGTCAGCGACGACGGCCGCGTGGCGCTGTTCTTCGGCCTGTCCGGCACTGGCAAGACGACGCTATCGGCCGATCCCCAGCGCCGCCTGATCGGCGACGATGAGCACGGCTGGGGCGACAATGGGGTCTTCAACTTCGAGGGCGGATGCTATGCCAAGTGCATCAATCTTTCCCAGGAGAAGGAGCCGCAGATCTGGAACGCGATCCGCTTCGGCACCGTGCTCGAGAACGTCATGATGGATCCGGAGCTGCGCCTGCTCGATTACGATTCCGAAGAGCTCACCGAAAACACCCGCGCCGCCTATCGCGTCAATTTTATCGATAACGCCGTGATTCCGGGCGTAGGCGGCCATCCGAGCCACGTTCTGTTCCTGGCCGCGGATGCGTTCGGCGTGCTGCCGTCGATCGCGCGCCTGACTCCGGAGCAGGCCATGTATCACTTCCTCAGCGGCTACACGGCCAAGGTGGCCGGCACCGAGCGCGGCCTGGGTAAGGAGCCGTCGGCGACCTTCAGCGCGTGCTTCGGCGAGCCGTTCCTGACCCGCCATCCCCAGGTCTACGCGAAGATGCTGGGCGAAAAACTGCTGCGCCACAACGTGACCTGCTACCTGGTGAACACGGGATGGGTGGGCGGTCCCTATGGCGTGGGCGAGCGCATGAGCCTGAAGTACACGCGCGCGAT
>JBGPLI010000289.1:0-4350 GCA_041486445.1 Bryobacteraceae bacterium | reverse complement strand
TACCGTCTGCCCACCCTGCAGCCGCCGAATCGCGGCCTGTTTGAACTCTTTTGAAAACTTCCTTCGAGCCATCATTCCAGTTTCCCCTTTCGATGAAATCTAAGGGTTGACTGGTTGTCTCAAAATCGGGGTCCACTCCAAACGGGAAGTTTGTTGCTAACTCCCAAGGAACACGAGATCGCTACGGTTTTGAGAGAACGATTCTTTCTTTTCGTGGTGAAAAACTTCCAGGAATCACCGTTTCATGAGATCTTCCAGAACCCCCTATCGAGCAGGCTCCAATTCAGGAAGACGGAGAGGGTGACCGTTCACGTTTCGTGGCTGGCTACTGTGTAGAGCGGGGGAGGTATCGAAAACCGCTCGGACCGCAAGGGAAGAAAGGCAATGCCTAACAAGAGACACCTGAACAACGCACGTCGCGCGGTCCTCGTCCTCGAAGCTCGCGCTGGATTGATCCCCGCGTCAGACGCCATAGAGAATGAACAACGTGTGCGCATGAAATGCATTGGTCGCGTCGTGAAGGCCTACGCGAAGCTGGTCTCGGCTCGGTCGGGCGACTGGGATCATCTGGCGATCACAAATATCCTGGCTGACTTGCGGCACTACTGCGACTACAAGGGCCTGGCGTTTGAAGAACTCGGTGCGGCGGCATCCGAGCAGTACCTAGAGGACGCAGCCGAGTGAGCGCCGATGTCCGGTGCGGAGAAGACCGCAAACGAAGCGTGTGATCCGGCGGCCTACGGAGATCGACTCCGAGAAAGCCTCTGATGTTCTTCCACGCCTACATGTACGGGCCGCTCCAAGGAAAACTTCGGCTGTATGCGGCCCGTCGCGTCCGTTCTGCTGGCACTGCGATGTCCTCTGACTGGGAGGTGTTCGCCTCGATTTTAGTGCGGGATGTTGGGCAGAAGTTGGCGGCGGGAATCGACCTGTCGAACTACGAGGTCAAATCGGCGGTCTCCGGAGGAAGCTACGAGTACCAATATCACAAGAACACCGGAAAGCAAAAGTTGGCCAACGACATGAAGGTCGGCCACCTGTTTTTCGACCACACCGATAATCTGCGAACGGTGAATCTGCGGTACGCGCACGGCAGCCAGATGAAAGACTTCTTCAGAAAGTGGCTTCATGACTATCCCGACCCGTACCCGCAGCGCTATCGAAAGAACATTCCGTTTCAATGGGTCAAGAACAACGGGATACTTCTGATGACCTTGACGGATGGCGAGGTAACTCACCCGGAATCAGCCCAAGGCGAGTCAGCCACACAGATTTAGGCCACTAACAGGCTACGCGCCTTAATACTTCGCAACGCTCGGATCCACCTTGTCGCTCCAGGCCAGGATGCCGCCCTTCATGTTCTTGACCTTGCGGAATCCGGCCTGGCGCAGAAAATCGCAGGCCTTGCCACTGCGCACCCCGCTCTTGCAGTGCGCGACGATCTCGACGGCGCTGTCGAGCTCGTTCACGCGCCTGGGCAGATCCCCTAACGGAATCAGCTTCGCCGACGGGATGCTGCAAATCTGGAATTCGTGCGGCTCGCGCACGTCGATGAGCACGAACCGGTCGCCCCGGTCCATCATCTTCTTCACTTCGACCGGATCGATTTCGCCTTCCCGGATGCCCGGCGTTTCGGGCGGCTCATGCAGCGGAACGCCGCAGAACTCCTGGTAGTCGATCAGCCCGGTGATGGTCGGATGGTCGCCGCAGACGGGGCACTCGGGATTGCGCCGCAGCTTCAGCTCGCGGAAGCGCATGGCCAGCGCGTCGTAGAGCATCAAGCGGCCCACCAGCAGCTCGCCCGAGCCAAGGATCAACTTCACGGTCTCGGTCGCCTGCACGACACCGATCAAGCCGGGCAGGATACCCAGCACTCCGCCCTCGGCGCAGCTCGGCACCAGGCCGGGAGGCGGCGGCTCGGGATACAAGCAGCGGTAGCAGGGCCCGCCGGGATAGGCGAATACGGTCGCCTGGCCTTCAAACCGGAAAATGGAGCCGTACACGTTCGGCTTCTTGAGCAAGACGCAGGCGTCGTTCACCAGGTACCGCGTGGGAAAATTGTCCGTTCCATCGACGATTACATCGTAGCCGGCCAGAATCTCGAGAGCGTTGTCGCTCATCAGCGCGACGTCGTAGCGGTCGATCTGGATGTTCGGGTTGATGTCGAGCATGGTCTCGGCGGCCGAATCCAGCTTCTTGCGTCCCACGTCCTTAGTGCCGTGGATCACCTGCCGCTGGAGGTTGGTGAAGTCGACCACATCGAAATCGACCAGGCCGATCCGCCCCACGCCCGCCGCGGCCAGATACAATCCCAGCGGCGCTCCCAGCCCGCCCGTGCCCACCAGCAGAACCTTGGCGTTCTTGAGCTTCAACTGGCCATCCATGCCGACCTCGGGCATGATCAGGTGGCGCGAGTAGCGAAGGATTTCCTGGTTGCTGAGAGTGACGGGCGGCGGAGCGACTCCCGCGGAACCGCCGGCGATGCTGGGAACGATCGACAAGGTATCGCCCGAGGCGACCGCGGTGGCGTCGCGCTTCAAGTATCGGATGTCTTCGTCATTAAGATACACGTTGACGAAACTGCGCAGTTTGCCTTCGTCGTTGAAAAGCTGTTTGCGTAGATCCGGGTATTGCGCCGTCAGGGCGGTCAGCACCTCGCCCACAGTCGAGCCGCCGAGTTCCACCGAGTCGCGCTTCTCGGCGTACTGGCGCAGCGGAGTCGGAATCAGGACTTTGGCCATATCAATTCTTCCTTTTCGGCGGCGGTTTGATCGGCATTCGGCAGGAAGCTGGCCGCATGATCGAACTTGCCGCCCTTCACAGATAGTACGACGAACGAATACCAGGGGCAGGAGTTCTCCAGATCGGTCTTGGAAAAGTATGCATCGCAGTCCGGATGTGAGTGGAAGATGCCGATCAGGTCCAGGCCCGCCGCCCGCGCGCTCCGGTCGGCCGCCAGCAGGTCCTCGGGCCGCAGCTCGTAGCGCGAGCCCTGCGCGCCAGCGTAGGCGTTCTCCAGCGGCACCGCCGCGGTCACGCGCTTCTGCTCATTAGATGCGTTGCCGATCATCGCGCCGCAGCATTCGTTGGGAAATTTGGCTTCGGCGTGGGCCACCATGGCGTCCCAGGCCTCCTTGTCAATCTTGATCATTCCAGAACGGCTCGCTCAGGTACTTGGTGGCGCCGTCGCAGAGTACCGTGACGATCACGCCGCGGCGGCCCTCGGCCGCGAGTTTCCGGCCCACCTCGCGCGCCGCGTGCACGTTGGCGCCGGAAGACATGCCGACCAGCAGACCTTCGTTCCGGCCCAGCCAGCGCGTCATCCGATAGGCGTCCTCGGTTTCAATCCACAGGTTGTCGTCGGCCACGGCGGCATCGTAGATGCCCGGCACGATCGCCGTCGGCATGTGCTTCAGTCCTTCCAACCCATGGAACCCGGAGGAGGGCTGCGCCGAGAGGCACCGGATCGCGCCGGCGAGCTCATGCTTCAGACGCCGCGACGTGCCCATGAACGTGCCGCTGGTGCCCATGGACGCCACGAAGTGTGTGACGGTCCCGTCGGTCTGCTCCAGGATTTCGAGAGCGGTGCCGTCGTAGTGCGCCTTCCAGTTGGCCGGATTGTTGTATTGGTCCGGATAAAAATAGCGCGCCGGATCGGCCTCGTAAATCTGCCGGCACATCCGGATGGCGCCGTCGGAACCCTCCCCGGCGTCGGAGAACACCATCTCCGCTCCATAGCCGGTCAGGATCTGCTTGCGCTCGTGCGAGGCGTTCGCGGGCAGGCACAGCTTCACCTTGTATCCCTTGAGCGCGCCGACCATCGCATACGCGATGCCGGTGTTGCCGCTGGTGGCGTCGAGCAGCGTGCGATCCGGCGTCAGACGGCCCGTCCGCTCGCCGTCCAGGATCATGTTCAGCCCAGCGCGATCCTTCACCGAGCCGCCCGGATTCAAAAACTCCGCTTTGGCGTAGATCTCGACGCCGGCGAGCTCCTTGTCCAGCTTCGCCAGCCGGAGCAACGGAGTGTTGCCGATTTGCGCGAGAAGCGAGGTTGCATGTTTCACGCCGGGCTTGGGTGCGACGGGCGCCATAGGGGAGGTACACCTCGATTGTAACCGAAACACGCTACATCGTTAGATGGTAATCTTGGCCGCGAGTTGCAGAATTCTCTGGCCAGACGATGCTGCACTTAGCCCGAATACCGGGCTAAGGCATTGTGCATAAATAACTGCTTCATGTTCGCCGAGGCGCGATCGTGTAGTTCCAGTCCCCATGGAAAGGGTGACGCGCCAGATTGATGGCGGCAAGTTTGGCATCGGAGATTTTCACGCCCTTGGCGTATTTGTTCTC
>JBGPLI010000288.1:0-4412 GCA_041486445.1 Bryobacteraceae bacterium | reverse complement strand
GCAGGTTGCGCTCCCGCAGAGCCTGCCTCCGCTTCGCCGGGTGAGGCTATTTTGCTATAAAGAGTCTGGCCGTTCAACGGATTTCCAGCGAACGGCGAACAGTGGGTTAACTGGCTGTCTCAGCCGAAGGGTCCACTCCAGTGCCCGAGCACGATGACCGGCACCTCGCTCATGCGAAGCTTTTTCGCCGCGAGCGCGCGGGCGTGCCCCGCGATGATGACGTTGTCGGAGCCGATGAGAATTGGATTCGTCCATCCCCATTCCCGGATGGAGGCCGCGATCTGCTGGACTTGTGCGTCGGAGTGAGTGCGGGCGTTCTTAGGGTAGGCAACCAGTTGATCAACGGGGTACCAGCGCACCTGGAGGTCGTTCATAAAACCTGCTTCCTTAGAATCTGGAAGGGTTCTTTCGGAAGGTGCGCTGTGCGCTGGCCTGTCGAACCGGGCCCTTGCCTCCTTTATACGCGATTTCGACGCGATTGTACAGGGGCCGCCCAACCATACTCTTTCGCCCATGTTTCAAGCGTTTTGGGACTTGCATGTTGCGGCAGTTCGATCCATGCTGTGTCACATGAAAGCTATCGGTTATGTTCGGGTGTCAACGGATCGGCAAGCAGAGCAGGGAGTTTCGCTCGAAGCGCAAGAGGCGAAGATCCGCGCCATGGCCACCGTCCAAAGCGCAGAACTGCTCGACGTCATCGTCGACGGCGGCGAGTCCGCCAAATCTCTTAACCGACCCGGTCTACAGCGTCTCCTCGCGCTGATCAACGCCGGCAAAGTGCAAGCTGTCATCGTGGCCAAGCTGGACAGGCTGACGCGCAGTGTCAAAGACCTTTGTGGCCTGCTGGAACTGTTTGAGAAGCGCAAGGTGGCGTTAGTCTCGGTCGCGGAGTCGCTGGATACCGGCTCGGCGGCAGGGAGGCTGGTGATTACCATCATGGCCGCCGTGAGCCAGTGGGAGCGCGAGGCGATTGGGGAGCGGACTCGCGACGCGCTGCGCCACAAGCGCGGCAATGGCGAGCGCGTGGGCAACATCGAGTACGGTTACCGGTTAGCTGCTGACGGTTTGCATCTAGAAGCGGACCCGGCCGAACAGGCGGCGCTCGATGCAATCCGGCGGCTGCGCGGCCGTGGCGCTTCGCTACGGCGGATTGCGGCAGAGTTGAACCAGGGCGGGCATTGTACCCGTCGCGGTTCCCAGTGGCGGCTGGAGTCGGTGGCCCGCGTGGTCAAGCAGCACGGAGCCGTCACCGGGCGCGCGAAATTGGCCTGACGGGTGCCCGCCGGGAACCGGGCGGGGGAATAGCCAAGCTCCCGCCCCGGACGCGACGTGGCGCGACGTGCCGCCCCCAACCAGCCAAGAACGGGCCCCCCAGAACCTCCCCGACGGCCAGCCGGGACCGTGATGTGACCGGACGGTCACATCACGAATTTCGTCGTCGGCTTACCGCTATGCTTTCCGGTGACGAAATTCGACTTCAACTCCCAGCCCCGTAGGTCGGGCCGTGCACGGTGCGATGGGACAGATATTGCCACTGCCCGTTGCGCCGCGCATAAACCCGCTCGAACCACACGGTGAATTCGGCCTGTTTGGGATCGGCCGGGGTTCTGTTTCGCGCGTGGTACATTCCATAGGTGATCGCGATGTCGCCGTGCAGCTCGACCCGGACCGAACCGAGATCGCGGGAGAGATAGGGCTGTTCAACACCGTGTTCCGGAAGCACTGCTGTACCGCGTACTTTGCCAACCGCTTTAGTAGCGCGGGGTCTTCGAAAAGGATGTTCTTCGCGTTGTCGGGCACGTCATCTCTCCAAAACACATGTCTCAACTATTGCACGTTGACCGCCCTGGGACTGTCCACCGGACGCGCTCCCGGCTTCCAATCAACCAATACTCGCCAAGTGGTTCGACTGTGCATTGCAATTCGCGACGGCTTGTGCATTGCGGCTGATCCGTCTTGCTCCGGATGTCCAGGAATAGGAACTAAAGGGAACTACTATTTATTTTCTATTACTTAGAGCGGAACTCGAAACGGAACTGGCACGGAACTGGACCGGAACTTGTCCCCTCCGCGCAGTTCCGTCCCGCTGCCGGGAGTTCCGTAGGGGTTCCGTTGGTAGTTCCGTCGCAGGTGATTGATTCTAAGGAATAGTTCCGTCAGTTCCTCTCATCGGCTGGCCGGCGGTACACTGCATCAGCTCCCCGCTCGATCACGTTCATCGAAGCCAGCTTTCGGAGCATGGACGCGACCAGCTTGCGGTTCTTGGTGCGAGCACGCTCGACCACGTCACTGAAGGTGAACTCGGGCAGGTTCTCTACGGCCGTCCACGCGGCCCGCTCCTTTTCCGTGAGGAGCTTCTGAACGACGTCGCCGCTGGCCGCTGTCCTGAAGGCGAGCGTGTCCAGATCCTCTTCTAGCAACAGCGTCCTCGGTGCCGCCGAACGCGACACGCCACCAAAGACAATCAGCTCGTCGCCGGTCTTGCGGTCGATTTCCCGGTCAAGTCCGAAGCAGGCATCCAGATGGGCGATGAGTGAGTAATGACCTGAGGCGTTCTCGATCCACGCGCTTGGGTCGATCCGCAGCACTGGAGGGTCCTGCCCTTGTGTCTTGCGGGTGTGGTGAACCACCAGGATCGCCAGCGTTGGGACCATCTGGCGCAATGACGATAGCGCGCGCAGCCCGCGCACGACGACCTCAGTCTTGTTCTCGTCACCGCCCAATAGCAGCCGCCAAGTGTCGATGATCAGGAGGTCCGGCTTCACTTCCGCTACGAGCTGCTGAAGTGCCTTGATTCCCTTGCTAGTCGTGAGCGTGACGCCCAAGTCGGCTAGGGTCTCCGGGGCGTAGATGAATAACCGGTCATCTCCGGACGATGCGTGGGACATTTTTTGGAAGCGCGCACGCAGGCCTGCGGCGCGGTTTTCGAGATCGAGGACAAGCACTCGCCGGGCCTTTGGGACACTGTGTCCAACGAAACTCTCGCCGCGGCTCACGGCCAACGCCATCTGCTGCGCCAGTCTGCTCTTGCCCGCCTTGGGCTTACCTACCAAGCCGATGGTTTCCCCTTCGGATATGACGTCCTCGACGATGGGTTCGGGAGGCTTAAACGTTGCCGTGCGCAGTGAAGCGAGTGTCCAGAGCTGCACTCGGGATGTGGCTTTCTTTTCTGGTTGCGGATTCCGCGGTCCGATCGGCTTTGCTGTGGCCCGAAGCGCGTCAATATGATCTTGCCCCCAACCCATCTCGGCGATGGCGTCGTAAAGATCGCCCGCCTCCGGCCAATCAGCGGGTGGTTCGATTAGGGCCATGCTGCGCGCGTGAGGCCGCAGCAATTCGGCCACGCGGATTACCAGCTTCCTGCCCGCATCATCCTTGTCGGGAAGTAAATGCAGGTCCAGACCGCCGAATGCAGCTGCATTCCCGGCCGTGAGTTCTTTGAATGAGAACGCCGGCATTCCGAATTTCCCCACCGCGTCGGCGCTACGCTCGGACTCGACGCCGAGAGCTGACTCAACTTGGTCCCGCTCTCGGAACGGCGCGTTGATGTACGCGTGATGAGGCTTGCCTCCGCGCCCAGGTTTCCAGGTTCCGTCATCGCGGCGGTGCTCCCAGAGAAAGGTCTTCTCGGGGCGGTTCTTGCCGGGCTGAAAGCGTTGTGGATGCTCAAGCCGCAGTTTGCGAACGTCGTCTCCCATCTGATATTCAGCCACCACAGACCACCCTTCGCCCGTGAGCTTGTCACGCGATGAAGAATTGCGCCGCAGTCGTTGGTCATTGCGTTGGTAGTGTCCATTGCTGGCCAGGCCGGGAGCGTACCGTTGAGCCAAACGCCGGGCGACGGCCGGGAATGTACAGTGATCCATCTGGCCCACGAGATCGAACAGATCGACCGGCTTGTCGCCAAAACAGCGTTGAGAGAAACAGTGAAAGCGGTCCTCTTTGTTCAGGTACGCAAACGACGGATCGCGGTCTCCATGGGCGTGGTTCGCTGCCAGCGGACACTGTGCCCGGTCCCCTCGCCACTGTACACCGTATAGTTCCGCGACGATCTGCTTTGCCGGTGGCAGGTGTCGACGGAGTTCATCGATCGAGACATTCACCCGCAGCCCCCCGCCGAATTCATTCCGCCAGGCTCCAGCCCGGCGTGAACGAATGCCACCCGGATTTGGCGTATCATTTGGTAAATTCTCGAACGCGACTTGCCAGTTGCGAGGCAGACTTCTTGCACAGGCAACCCGGCCAAAAGGTGGGCCACTCGCTGAAGGTTTCTAGGCAGCTGTCGCAGGACACGCCGGACATCGATCGAGACCGCGAGCTCGTTCGTCGGATCTTGCCAGTGGACGGTGTCCAACGTCGTGAGCTCCGAATTTTCGGTATCGGCGCCGACTAGATCAGCCGCGAGCACCTCG
>JBGPLI010000287.1:0-4435 GCA_041486445.1 Bryobacteraceae bacterium | reverse complement strand
TGGCGGCGGCGCTCGTGGACAAGCCGCCGGTGACTCTGCCGGGCAGCAAGCTGGAGCCGCTTCCGGAAGTGGTGACCAGGCCGGCTCCGCTCACGTTGCATGGCCTGGCGCCAGGCCGGGCGAAACCTGTGCACGTGTTCCCATCGGCGCTGTTGAGCGGCGCCGCGGTCTTGATTCCCCGGTCCGGCGCGCTCCCGCTACGCCCGGCGATGATCTTCGACCAGGCGCCCGCTGCGTCGCAGGCAACCACCGAGCGGCGCGGTACCGTGGGAATCCCCGCCAAAGCGGTTCCACCGAAGCAGCCCCCGATCGACCCGCGCTCCGCCAATGGCAAAGCGCGGAAATCAGAGACGATCAAGACGGACAAGACCGAACCGAAGAAAACGGCGACACCGGCTTCCGTGGTTGCCGCAGTACCGGCGCCCACGCCCCCGGCCGCGCCGCATTCCGGTCCCGATCTCGGCTTGGCGGCACTGAGCCTGCCGCCATCGGAAAATTTCTGGACCGGAATACCGGCCGGTGTCAGGGCCTCTCTGGCCGCGACGCTGCTGGTTCTCGTGGGAGGCGCGATCTTCTTTACCGCGAAAAGCGGCGGCGGTAAGACGGCTCACGCCGCCTCTTCGAAGATCGAGATCGGCGCTCCCCTGCCGGCCGGCGAGACGGACTGGATCAAGGACTTTGCGCCGGATCTCTCGCGGGAGCGGCAGCGGCAAGTCTCCATGCTGCGATCGTCGCTCCCCTTGACCGACTACCGGATGGAATTTCAGGGGCAGATTGAGAACAAGGCCATCGGATGGGTGTTCCGGGCCAAGGACGCCAGGAATTTCTACGTCACCAAAATGGAGATCGAAAGACCGGAGCCCAATCCGGCGGCCGCGCTGATCAGCTTCGCCGTGATCGACGGTGAGGAACAACCCCGCCGGCGGACCCCGCTGCCGATGCTGGTGCGTCCCAACACCCTCTATAAGATTCGCGTGGAGGCCCTAGGCGATCGCTTTACAACCTGGGTCCAGGATCAGAAGGTCGAGGAGTGGACCGACGGCCATATTCGAGCGGGTGGAGCCGGCCTGTACAACGAGCGTGGAGAGCGCGGGTCGGTGAAGGGCGGCGTGAGCGTGGCGCCCCTGATACGGAAGTAGAAACGGGAGAAAGAAGCGATGCCGGACAAGCCAATGCCAGCCAACAATCAGCAGCGGGTTTTCTTCGTCGACGACGAGCTGGTGGAAAGGCTGATGCGCGGGGACACGCTCGAGGACCCGGCCAGGAAGAAGCGCCCGGCCGCCTCCAGCGCCCTGGCCCGGGCGGTGGCGCACGCTTCCGGCGGCCGCCTGGACGACGCGGTCCGCGAGCTGGAGGGCGCGGCCGAGCGCGGCGAGAGCCCCGCCGAAGTCTATGCCGCCCTCGGGCACCTCCGCTTCGAACAGAAGAAATGGGAAGAAGCGGCGCGTTGTTACGGCAAAGTGGCAGAAGCGGAACCGCGGCATCCCACGGCGCACTACAACCTCGGGTTGTGCCTGGAACGTCAGGACCAGTTCGAGGAAGCGGCCAAGGCCTTCGAGACCGCGTTGTCGGTGGAGGAGAAGCGCTGGCAAGCCCAACTCGGCCGCGGCCTGTGCCTGTTGCAGCTCGGGCGGTTCGACCAGGCGATCCCGTGCTTTGAGGCCAGCCTCAAGGAAATGCCCAACGACGACCGGGCGCTGTTCGGCAAGGCCGTGGCGCTGCACCGGCTCGGCCGGCTGGACGAAGCCGGCGAGATCTACCGGAAGCTGCTTCCGGCCAACCCGAATTCCAGCGAATTGCTGGCGAACCTGATCGCGCTCGCCGCCGCGCGAAAGGAAGACGCGAAAGTGAAAGAGTTCGCCGACCGGCTGTTCCGGCTCCATCCGCAGTCCCGGCACGCGCTGGAGGGACTGGCGGCGGTGTCGCTCGCTCGGGGCGATTATAGCGCGGTCGTCCAGCATTGCTCTCAGTTGATCAAAGTAGCGGCGAATTCCTACGAGGGCTGGTTCAACCTCGGCGTCGCGTATCAGAAGACGGGACGGCTGGAGCAAGCCGTGAATGCCTATCGCGAGGCAGCGCGCCTCCGGCCGGATGCCGTGGAAGCCAATGCGAACCTGGGCGTGGTGCTGCAGGAGCGCGGCGACCTCGCCGGAGCCCGGCGTGCTTACGAGCGCGCGCTAGCTGGATCGCCCGAATTGCCGGGCGCCCTGTGGAATCTGGCCCTGGTGGCCGAGCGCGAGGGCAAAGCCAAGGACGCGGAAACGTTTTTCGAAAAGCTGGTGAAGGTGAAGCCTGATTGGGAGGATGCGGCCTTCCGTCTGGGCTTCCTGCAACTGCAGCGCGCCGAGTACGCCGCCGCCGTGGACAGTTTCGAAACCTGTCTCAAGAAGCGCAAGGACTGGGTGGAAGCGCTGCTCAACCTCGGCCTGGCGTTCTGGAAGTTCGAGGATCTGGACGCCGCCTCCGAGACGTTCGGCCGCGCGCTGGCGCTCCAGCCGAGCAACATCGACGCCTTGCGCGCGGTGACCGCGATCGCCATCGAGCGCAAGGACCACAAGCGCGCCTGGGAGCTTCAGCAGAAACTGATCGGGCTGGGCGAGCGGTCGGTGGAGTTGTCTTACAACCTGGGTTTGCTGCTGCAATCGGCGGGAGAAAACCAGCCGGCCGTCGAATGCTATCGTATCGCGGTCGAAAAGAAGCCCGATTTCTCGGATGCGCTGCTCAACCTGGGCCACGCGCTCAAGGCCGTCGGCAAGGAAGAGGAAGCCAAGCAGGCGTGGAGCAGGGCGGTGGCGGCCGACCCGGCTCTGGCGGGCAAGTATTTCCACTAACTACTTTCCGTCGCAAAATAGGCGTTTCTGAGCAGCCTCCGCGGTTTCCCAGAGCTTTGGTAGCGATGCGCCGGTGGTGCTTTCGGGCTGTCGCTCCCGCAGGAGCGAGGCCCGGCACCCCGGATCTATGTACGGGCCGCCAGGACATTTCCCATGCTGATCAGCGTATCCGCCATCACTCCCAACCCCACCCAACGTTTCATCCCTTCCGCTCCGCGATAGCGGCAACGAGTCAGGCCGTGACGCCGTTTTAGGACGCTGATGCGGCCCTCACAACCCGTGCGCCAGCGCTGCGCTTTCTTGAACCAGCGGCTGTGTTCCTTCTTTTTCCGTTCCGAGCTTTTCGTGTTGCGATTCGGCACCGCCACCCACTTCACGCCCTTCTCTGCAACGGCCTGTTCCTGCGCACGCGAATAATAACCCGCGTCCGCTGTCGCCAGTCGAGGCACGCGACCCAACACGCGCTCGTGGGTCTCCACCGCTCCTAATAATAGGTCGCGATCACTCGGCCGCTGATCGGATACATCGTAGTGCGTGATGATCTGATTCTCGGTCTCCTGCACCTGCGCCAGCTTGCCGAACTCCGTCGGCTTGCTGGCCTTGCCCTTACGAATGATCTCGCTGTGCGGCTCAAACAAACTCACGATCTTGCCGGGCATCTGCGTGATTCCGTAGAAGATGCGGATCTTGGCCTGCTTGACCACCTGCCGCACGCGGCCCGCCATCTCCGACAAGTGTTCGCACAGCCCGCCTAGTCCCTTCTTCTTTTTCCCGGACATCTCTTCCACTTCCGCGATCACCCGCTTGGCGTCGTTGAGAATCTGCCGCGAGTAACGCAACAACTCCTGGTATTGCTTCTTGCGCTTGGCTTCCCCTTCCGGACCCTTGGGGCGGCTCGCCGTCGCGATCGCAATCACGCGCTTGCTGATGCTCCGCGTGCGGTTGCGCACCTTGCGCTTCAGTTGGCCCGCCTGTGTTTCGATGTTCTTCATGGTGCGCGTCAGCACACGCGCGCCATCTCCCCGCAGGCTCGAATCGGTGGGGTAATGAATGTTGGTTTCCACCACCGTCGTATCCACGCGCAGCTTGCGCCCCTGGATCACGCCTTCTTCCTGCGCGATCTCCACCCGGCGTCGGTGCAGTTCCGCGATCACATCGCCGCCCAGCGCCTGCGCGATGCGCGCCAGCGTCTTCGCGTCCGGCACCTTGCCCATTCCGATCCGCGCGAAGTCGCGGTAGGCCAGACTCATCCGCACCTCGCGCTCCAGGGTGTCGAAGCTCCAGTTGCGGACGTGCTTGAGCAACAGCAGGCGCAGCACCATCTCGGCGGGCGTCTGCGAGCGGCCCTTCGTCGCGCTGTGCTCGTGCCGCTGGCCTTGCGCCGCATACACCCGGTCGATCAGTTCTTCGTCGTCCAGCAACCGGTCCGCCTGGACCATCCCGGGCTCCCACAGCGCCCGTTGTCCTTGTTTGCGTCGTGTCATGCCCTAGTGTGCGGCCACATTGAAACAGGATCAATAGTGAATGTTCTGGAACCGAATCGCCCGACCGATTCCTCACCTGCCGGGCTTAGGCTGGGCTATTTTGCGACGGAAAGTAACTAG
>JBGPLI010000286.1:0-4517 GCA_041486445.1 Bryobacteraceae bacterium | reverse complement strand
GGCTTCCGCCGCGCAGTTCTCGGAGCGCATTCCCCCTTCGCCGATGGGCGCAAGGATTTCGTAGGGCCGAGCTCTTCTCCTGCTGAAAGCGGCACCCCGGAGATTTCTTCCAGAAGGCTACCGAGACATTCTTCCGGAATGGACAGAATCCGGCTGATGATCGCGCCCACGCAGTGGGCATCTCCCGGATTGAATGGCCGCAAGAGGACGCGCGACGAGTCGGGTCTGAGAACCGTGCCCGTGCGCCGGACCGGAATCGAGTTGGCCTTCACGCAGAGTAGGCCCCAACAGCGATCGGCTCCTTGAAACTCGTCACCATGTCCTGGGCGGCGCGCATCTCCGCTAACGAAAGCAGGAAGGCCAGCGTGGACCCTGCCCCCTGGTTGGCATTCACTCGATCCACATGCAATCCATCGCCGCATGCGCCGCTCTCGGGAGAATAGAGTTCCAGGCCGAGGTCGTTCCAGCCAATAAACCAGTCAAAGGCTCGTTGTGCCTGCTCGTACCACCAGAAGTCCGAAGTGGCACGATAGGCTTCCAGACAGGCAGTTACCGTGGCGTGTGCCTCGATCGGCTGCTGATCAAACTGGGCGCGCACCCCGCCGTATCGGTAAAACCCGTGGCTGCCAATCGGCCGGAAATGGCCCTTTTCAGAGACTTGCAGCTCGGTCAGCCAACGTAATGCCTCCAGGCCTCGCTCCAGGACCGCCGGCTGGCCGGTCGCCTGTCCGCTCAGGATCAAAGCATGGGCGAGTTTCGCGTTGTCGTAGGACAGTTCTTCCTCAAACCAGCACCAGTCCGGCTTGGCGCTTCGTGCAAAGAGGTCCATGAGCCTGGAGGTCAGGGTCTCGCGCGTCTGGGTGACCAGGCTGTCCCCGCTCAGGCGGCGCAGGTACTCGTGGATGCCGATCAGGCCGAATGCCCAGGCACGGGGAGAGGTAAAATCCGTCAACGCCGGCAACGCGAGGGCAAAGAGTTGCCCGGCCAGCATCTGGAACTCGCGGAATGGCGAACGTCCCACGCCCACGCCGAGGGCCCAGAGGGCTCGCCCCTGGCAGTCCTCCGATCCGTGGACATCGAGCCAGCGGCGGTCGAAACTCATGTGATTGTGAAAGCGCTTGGCGCTTGCGTCGAACGCGTATCGGAGAAAGGCGGCGGAGGTGGTGGCTATGGTTCGCACCTGTTCCGACTCCTCTCCCAATTCCCCGAGCAGGACAGCCAGGATGAATGCACGCGCATTGTCGTCGGTACAATAACCCTCGATGAAATTCGGCACGCTGAAAACCGCGTGTTGGAAGACCCCGGTGGAATCGGTCATCCGGGAGAGGTGGTTCAGCTTCAACTCCGGTAGTTCCCGGGGCCTCTGGTCGAGTGTCTTCGTGATCATGGATTTTCTGGAAAGCGCAGCCCCCTCCAGGCGCGATCGCTCAAACGAACGCATATAGAGCTTCGCGACGTGGCTCCAGATCATCTCCCGCCCCATCTTGTAGGCATTCTTGCGAATCGCGTGACGCCTGGTGTCATCCCTCAGCAAGCCGGTCACTTCACGCGCGATGGCCGGGGCATCGCCAAAAGGCACCAGCACGCCACGGTCGTCAGCCAGGAGTTCTGCTGCGTGCCAGTACGGCGTGGAGACCACGGCTTTACCGGCGCCGAACGTGTAAGCCAGCGTTCCCGACGTAATCTGCGCTTCGTTGAGATAGGGCGTAATGTAAAGATCGGCGGCGCCAATGAACTCCTTCAGATTTTCCAGATCGACGAATCGATTGTAGAAGATGACATTCTTCTCTATCCTGTTCTTTTTGGCGAGGAGCTCCAGGCTCAGCCGGTAGGCTTCCCCGTGCTCGCGCAGTTCGTTGGGATGGGTCGCGCCCAGAACAATGTAGACCACATTGGGAAAATCCGCCAGAATCCCGGGCAGGGCATTGAGCACGCATTCGATTCCCTTGTTGGGGGAAAGCAGGCCGAATGTCAGCAGGACGATTTTTCCTTCCACACCGAATTGATCCTTGAAGTAGGTGGGGTCGACGAACCCCACATCGGGAATTCCATGCGCGATCAGATCGATCTTGGCCGGCGGAGCCTGGTAAATGTCATGCAGCATCCGCCGTCCGCGCTCGGCCATGACCACCACACGGGTGGAAAGCGAGATCAACTCACGCATAACGCGGCGTTGGTCACTCCTGGGCTCACGCAGAACGGTGTGGAGCGTCGTAACAACGGGCATCCTTAATTCGCGCAGGAAGGCCAGAATGTGAGCGCCTGCCGGTCCGCCGAAAATGCCGAACTCGTGTTGCAGGCAGACGATGTCTACATTGCTGATATTGAGGAAGTCCGCCGCGCGCACGTACGATGACAAATCCTGCTCTTCGATCTCGAACCGGACCACCTCAGGGTATTCATAGCCGCCTTTGATGTCGTTGACGGAAACACAAAGACACTGGCTCTGGGGATGGGCATTCGAGACGGCGGCCAGCAAGTCGGAGGTAAACGTGGCGATCCCGCATTTACGCGGCAAGTGGTTGCCTACGAAAGCGATCTTGCGTAGTTTAGAATTTTCTTTCATGCGCATTCCATTGGGCCTGGACGCACGGGCCCGGTTGGATCAATCGGATCTTCCCGGCGGCCCCACCGCCGGGAAATGAAGGGGATCCCTCAGGCTTTGCAGCTCCCGGTAGTAGTAGAGCGGGGACGGCCGCCTTCCCGTGAACCTCAGCATCCTGAGAAACTCGATTTCCTCTTCGGCCGCGTCACCGCTGAGGGACTTGTCTTTCAGGAACCGCTCAAAGCCCGGCTCTATCCCTAAGCGCTCCTCAACGGTAATTTCACAAAACTCGAATCGCTTCACGGCGCCTGGCCTGGGGCTTGTCTTTTTTGAGCAATTTCCCTTTTTTCACGGACTTCGCAGATGACGGTGTTCGATCTGGGGCTGCGCCTGCCAGCGAGACTACTTTTCCCGCTGTGGTACCTATTGCCTTTGCTGCCTTGACCAAGACACTGTCTTTGGTCTTTCGCTTGTCTGCCATAGCTCAACTGTACCCTGTTTGATGTAAGGTCGTGCGGAGAACACAACCGATCCGGTGGCAGACCGACCCTGAAGGCTGCGGGGCCGACTGTTTGGTTTCCTGGGCGAAGTCGTGGCGCGGTGTGAGCCTTCTCAGGAGTTAATGCTCGCAGCCGCACGTGGAAAGGAAGTCCCGATTGAGACGTTCACTGATGTCGCCTTCCGGACCCGCGCTCGCTTCACGGGCTGGCCGCCACCAGAATCTGACCAATTTTGACCGGTTTTGACCGATTCTGCGAAGCCGGATAATCAAGTAAAGCCTTATTAATCAAATACTTAATTCGTGACAGCCGGTTAGGGGGTGTTCAGTTCCTTGGCTCCCGGACCATTGCAAACAAGGGAACTGAACACAGCCTTTCGGTCGGCTTCCAGAACTGCATCCACAAAATCCACCGCTGCCTGCAGCTTCCATCGCGGCCGTTCGGTCTTCTTCCGCGGCTGCGGCAGCGCACTGCCGATCGCCTCGCGCACCATGCGCCGATGCACACCCAGCTTCTTGGCCACACCCGCAATCGTGCCGATCCCAAACTCGTACTCTCGACGGATCTGTTCGAACAACTCCACCTTGGCTCTCCAGTCCAACGAGTTTCCTCCGTTCGGGCTTCGCCCGAATCAGAGTACCCGTTCGTCGCTGGGTGGGCCAAAACAAAATGCCGAACTGGGCCGAATTAGAATACCGAAATCAACTGATGGAACACGTGTTCCCGCCTGTGACCAATCTGCTGCGCAATAACCGCTACGGCCCGTACTTTGAGGACATGTGGAGTCGCGAACAAAGGGTGGCGTCTCCCCAGTATCTTAAACGGTATCTCACGCAGTCGGTCCCAAAGGATGATGTGGCTGACCAAACGGTCCGCGAGCTTCTGGAGCATGTTCGCGGTCACGAAGTTGCCGATTCTGCCGTCAAATTTCAAGCGGTAACGGCGGATGCGAGCGCGGTACCGACGTTAATCTCAAAGCTTCGCCGGCGGGCCGATGAACTCGACGTGCCGTTGTCAAAGAAGCTCGCCAACCTGCTGGCGATTTGTGGTACCGAGATACCCGAGCTGCCCAATCCGATTCCTTGGCTGACTCCGCCGTCTCAAGCCGCCATCCTCATCAGGCAGTTGGTCCGCAAGGTGCCGAGGAACGATGGGCGATTTGAACTTGCATACGCGGTCTTGCGCACGGGAACGCCGATTCGTTTTGTTATGAAGATTTTTAGTTGGCTGTGCGCAGTTCGCACCGAAGACTTAGAGCGGACTCTTATGCCGGAGGATGAACGGGCATTGGGCCAACACGTCGCGGGGCGAATTCACGAGTCCACCACAGTTGCATCGATTGTAGATACGTTTCCTGACGATCTTTTCGAAGCCTTAGCTCTATGGCTGAAGTGGGGCCCACCAGGGCAAATGGAGGATTATATACGACGACTGTTACAGGGAGATCCAACATGGGCTCCGGTTTTCTTGCG
>JBGPLI010000285.1:0-4547 GCA_041486445.1 Bryobacteraceae bacterium | reverse complement strand
GATTGCGGCCGGGCTGCCGCGCCTTTCGCGCGAGACCGAAACCACCGCCTATCGCCTGGTTCAGGAGTGCTATCACAATGTCGTCAAACATTCTAAGGCGAGTACCGTAAACATTTCCCTGCGCTCCACCGATGCACTATTGAGGCTCTGCGTGACCGATAACGGTGTGGGTTTCGACCCGGGAATCAGGCCCCGGCGCACCTCGTTCGGTTTGGCCGGCATGAAAGAACGGGTTGCTTTGCTGGGCGGCCGGTTGCTGATTCAGAGCCGGCTCCATCACGGAACAACCATCCGGGTGGATCTGCCAGTTGCGCCATGGGGAGCCGCGCCTGAACAAGGCAAGGGAGCCACGCCTAAACGATTGGGAACGTAAGTATGGCCAAAATTCGCATATATCTCACCGACGATCACACTCTGTTCCGCCAAGGCGTGAAAACCCTCATCGATTCGGAGCCCGATATGGAGGTTGTGGGGGAATCCCCCAGCGCAACCGACGCCATTGCCAATGCGCCGGAGTTGCGCCCGGATGTCGTCCTCATGGATGTCGGCATGTCCGGGCTCAGCAGCTTCGAGGCCACCCGGCAGATTCGCAAGGACCGCCCGGAAACCAAGGTGCTGTTCCTCACCATGTACGACGACGAAGACTATCTCGTCGAGGGCATGGAGGTCGGAGCCAGCGGTTACGTCCTCAAGGACAGCCCTAGCCAGCAACTGGTGGCCGCGGTTCGCGACGTGTGCCGCGGCGGCAGTTATCTGAGTCCGCGCATGCTCTCTCAACTGGTGGACGATTTCCGTAGCCGCATAAAGTCGGCCAACCGCCTGCCACGCTTCGCCACGCTCACCAACCGCGAGCGGGAAGTGCTGAAGATGCTGGCCGAAGGCAACTCGGTGAAAGAAATTGCCTGCGACCTGAACCTCAGCGTGAAGACCGTCGAGGCGCACAAGTTCAACCTGATGCGCAAGCTCGACATTCACAACAAGGCGCAACTGGTCCAGTACGCGATTCAGAAGAAGATCATCAAGATCCCGAACCTGGCGTAGCCCACACCCGGCTGCTACCATAAATCACACAGGCTAGAAGGCCTGTGCCCCATGAAGAAATTCCTGCTCGGATTCGTGATCGGCCTGCTGTTCGCCGGCCTGGCCGCCGTGATTGTCGGTTTCGCCGCGATGCGTTTCGGCGAGCGCAAGGTGACGGTCGCCGACGGGTCCACGCTGGTGCTGCATCTGGAAGGCGATTTTCCCGAGCAGCCTCCCATGGAACTGCCGCTGCCGTTTCTGGAACAGCAGCAGCAGCTGACGCTGGTCGAAACCTGGCAGCTTCTGCACAAGGGCGCCGCCGATGCGCGCATCAAGGCGCTGGTTCTCGAGCCGCGCGGCCTCAGCGTCGGCTGGGCCAAGCTCCAGGAGCTGCGCGACAGCATCGTCGCATTCAAGAAATCAGGCAAGCCGGTCTACGCCTATCTTCGCGGCGCCGGCACCAAGGAATACTACGTCGCCGCGGCCGCCGACCGCGTCTTCATGGCGCAGGAGGACGAGCTCGACGTCAAGGGCCTGCGCCTGGAGCTGATGTTCGTGAAGGGCACGCTCGACAAGCTCGGCGTCGAGGCGGAGTTCGAGCACGTCGGAAAATACAAGGACGCGCCCGACATGTTCACCAAGACGGGCTCGAGCCCGGAAACGCGCGAGGTGATGAACCAGCTCCTGGACCAGTATTTCGGCAATTTCGTCGATACCATCTCCGCCGGACGAAAGAAGACGCCGGCGGATGTGCGCGCCCTGATCGATCGGGGACCGTTCGTCGGTAAGGAGGCGCTCGACGGCGGTCTGGTGGACGCGCTGCTGTTTGAAGACGAGATGTTCACGCGGCTGAAGGAACAGGCCAAGCTCGGCGACATCAAGAGAGTCGGCGAGCGCGATTACGCCAGGGCTTCGGTGCCCGGCCAGGACCGGGGCACGCGCGTCGCGCTGCTGGTGGGGCAGGGCGATATCACGCGCGGGGGCACCACCGAAGGCCCCTCCGATAGCGGCATCACCGTCAGCGGCATGGTCAAGCTGATGCGGCAGGTGGAGAACGACTCGACGCTCAAGGGAGTGATCCTGCGGATCGACTCGCCGGGCGGCGACGGCATCGCCTCCGACGACATCCTGCACGAGGCCAAGGTGCTCAGCCAAAAAAAGCCCGTGGTGATTTCCATGTCGGACCTGGCGGCCTCGGGCGGCTATTTCATCGCCATGACGGGCGACCCCATCGTGGCCTACCCGAACACGCTCACCGGATCGATCGGCGTGTTTTTCGGAAAGGCGAATCTGCGGGGGTTTTACGACAAGATCGGCCTCAAGAAGGAGATCATGCAACGCGGGCGGTTCGCCGGAATCGACACCGATTACGCCCCGCTCACCGAGACCGAGCGCGCCAAGCTCCGCACCGAGATCGAAGTCTTCTATCGCGGCTTCGTGCAGAAGGTGGCGGACGGGCGCAAGCGCAAGTATGACGACGTCGAACCGCTGGCCCAGGGCCGCGTGTGGCTGGGAGCGCAGGCCAAGCAGAACGGGTTGATCGACGAGCTGGGCGGCCTGGACAAGGCCGTGGAGATGATCCGGCAGCGCGCCAAGATCGCCGCTTCCGAGAGAATCACGCTGGTGACCTATCCGCCGCGGCGGTCGGTGTTCGACCTTCTCCTCAACCGCAACGACGACACCGCGGCGCTCGAGTTGAAGGTGAGGGCGTTCCTCGGCAGGCTGCCGATCCGGTCGCTGATGCACGGCGGCATTTTGCGGTTGATGCCGTACACAATTGACGTGAAATAAGAGAAAACCTCAGAACCGCGACTGTAAAGGAGCGGACGGAGCAGCAACAGCAAAATCGTAGTCACATGGAAAAACGGCGGATCGGCTCGCTGGAAGTGTCGCTGGTCGGGCTGGGGTGCAACAACTTCGGATGGCGCATCGACGCCGCCGCCACGAAAGCCGTGGTCGATGCCGCGCTCGAAGCCGGCATCAACTTCTTCGACACGGCCGACATTTACGGAACGGGCCAGAGCGAAGAGTTTCTCGGCCGCGCGCTGGGGCTGCGGCGGAATCAAGTGGTCGTCGCCACCAAGTTCGGCTTGAAAATGGACGAGCAGCGGCAGGGCGCCAAACCCGCCTACGTGCGGCAGGCGGTGGAGGACAGCCTGCGCCGGCTGGGGACCGATCGCATCGATCTCTACCAGCTTCATCACCCCGACGCGAAGACTCCGATCGGAGATACGCTGGCAGCGCTGGACGAACTGGTGCGCGCGGGCAAAGTGCGCGAGATCGGCTGCTCGAATTTTTCCGTCGACCAGATCCGCGAGGCGGAGGCGGCGGTGCGACAAGGCGCGGCGCGATTCGTGAGCGTGCAAAATCAGTACAGCCTGGTGCATCGCGAGCCGGAGGCCGGCGTGCTGCCGGAGTGCGAACGGGCGGGTCTCGCGTTCCTTCCGTTTTTTCCGCTGGCCAACGGGTTGCTCACGGGGAAATATCGTCCGGGGCAGCCGTTGCCGGAGGGAAGCCGGGGGCGCGACGGATGGGGTCCGAAAATTTTCACTGATCAGAACGTGGAGCAGGCCGAGTCGCTGAGTCAGTTCGCGCAGTCGCGGGGACACACGCTGCTGGAGCTGGCGGTGTCCTGGCTCGCAGCGCGGCCGGTGATTGCGTCGGTGATCGCGGGAGCGAAAACGCCGGAGCAGGTGATGGCAAACGCGAAGGCTGCGAATTGGCGAATGAGCGCGGAGGATCTGGCGGGATTGAAGCTATAACTTAGTGGAGGGTTTCAGAAGTACGCTCACGTGTTCCGATGTCGTTGCAATCGACGGACAACCCGACAGCGCCACTTCTCCGGTTTGGCGACGTTTTCGTCCGTGTGAACTTGTTTTCGACCGACAGCCCATCAGAGAGCTGATGGTCAGGACAGTCGGTGAGGTGAGCCCCTATTCAAGGAGCTGATAACACTCGCCTGACTCAACGCCAAGCAGAGCCGAGGAGCTAGACTTGACATCGCCATTCTGCCGGCGCAACCGCACTCCATCACCTACACTTCGGCACCGCACGTATCGTCAGGTGTCCCAGGCCGTCATAAACCCATCGACGGCGGTCTTGATTTCCGCATCGTGGCCGAGAGCGCCGACCTCATTGAAGTTGCTGATGACAACCAGAACGGCGTTATGGCCCATTAAGAGAGCATCACGGATCATCTGAAAAGAGGGCGCGATCTCCGCTTGGAACTTGGGAACTGAAATCTGGGTACTGAGTCCCCCGATATCACCGTGGTGGATGGATGATGCAAAGGCATAGAAGGTCGGGTAGAGATTCCCCATTCCGACCGCCTCGGCTCTCTGGCGAAGGTTTTTGGCGCACCAGTCTTTGCGGACTTTGCCTTGCAGGTCCGTAAATCTCGGAGCCACCTTCGCGTATTCCGTGTCGATATCGTCGACGTCCTTCTGTTGGAGTTGCGCGAAGAGTGCCGGGTCATCCTTCCTCATGTAGTCGATTAGGCGCCGATGCCTGATCCAGTGGAAGTCGAT
>JBGPLI010000284.1:0-4612 GCA_041486445.1 Bryobacteraceae bacterium | reverse complement strand
GGTCCCTCGATCCATTTCCGGCCAGACTGCATTCTATCCCGGAGCGGGATTCACCAAAAGGAGGTTGCCTTTGGCATCGGTGATCGCCTTGTTGGTGAAATTGCCATTGAGTCCGTTGGCTGAGATGACAGCAGCGATGGACGGATCGGTGATCTGCTGAGTACCGGGGAAGTCCATCACGCCGTTCGCCAGTTTTGGTCACTTGCCCGACGCTTCAGCGGTAGCGGCGCACTTGGAACACTCGTTTGCTCCCGAGGATCGTCTCATTCCAGCAGGATGCGCCGTGATCCGCCCCGAGCCGTCCGTACTACCTTAAGCGTGTGAACCTGTAATCGCCTGACACGTGCATTTCCATGAGATGTGTCACCACGCCTTGACTGTCCAGCAGGAACCTGATCCCCCAGCCAAAGAAGCCGGAAAACGTCGTTTCCGACTGCGCCACAAGCTGCACCTTTCCCCTTCCCTTCAGGTCGGCGAACAGTGCACCGTCAGAGACCGTGATTTCGATAATCCTGGGGACGGATCCCTTGATCCAGATGTCCAGCTCCCGGTAGGTACCGGCGTATTTCGCCAGGATTTCCGGGGCGACCTGTACTCGGGCTTTCTGATCGTCCGAGGCCTTGCCGACCCAATGGCTGAGAATGTTTTTGGCCTTCTCGTTGCAAACGTATTCGATCAGTTCGGTATCCGTGGCCAATTCTTGCTCAATGGCTACCGTCCAAGGCTTGGCGTAAATCGCGGGGTCTTGGAGGGTCATTACGACTTCCATATGTCCGAAATCCTTGCGCCGGTAGCGTTCGGTGGTGCGCAGCGCCTCCGTGTGGGGATGGCCATTGCGATCCAGCCAGGTGCGGTCATTGTATCCGTTGCTTTCTACCACCAGCGTGTCTCCCTCCCAGCGACCGACCGAGTATCCCATCCAACTCGGATTGGGGTCGCTCTCCAATTTGCGGCCGTCCAGGTAGATCTGGCGATAAGTCATATCCGGATTGAGGAAGACAATGAGGGCGGGAGTCTGGACAATCTTTATCATCCCCGCGTCGTTGCTCCCCGTCTCGGCGGTGGTGTACCCCGGACCCAAGGGCAGACACTGCGCGCTCATGTGGTCTTTGCTGAGATCTTCCATCCGTTGCTGAACCAAAGCTTCCGCCCAAGGCTGAACTTCTCCGGGCTTCAGGTCCGCTACGATGTTGCGATCATACTTGGGGGAAATCTTGTTCCACAAGCCCGATAGGTCGGGTTTGCCGTCGGGTGTGCGCGGCGCGGGCGCCGTGAGATCCGGCTTGCCGTCCGCTGTGCGGGGGATGCGGGGCGTGGAGTAGTTCGCCCACTGCGCCGCGAGCGGGGATATCAGCGCAACCAACATGAACGTGGTCGTGAAGATCTTCACTCGGCCCAAATACCTCCAGCAGCTACTATACACTCACGGAGAGCGGGACGCCCGAGGCGGTGAAGGACCTGACGAAGTTCCGGCGATAATCAGGCCTTCTGATGATGTTCCTGATGATGGCGGCGCAGCCAGTCCTCGCCGAAATCGTTGCCGGGGACGCGCAGCACGGTGTGGATGTGGTTGAGATCGGCGGGGAACCGGGTATTGGGCGGGACGATCGAATCGTACTCGATCAGAACCGTGGGACCGTGGATGCGATAGTACATCGCCTTGCCAACCTCGGCCGGCCCCATCCACGCGAAATGGACCTTGTCAAAGCCCGCGCTCTGAAGCGCATTGCGATAGGTGCGTGCCACCTCCGGGCGCAGGTTGCCGAAATACTCGTCCACCAGCGATTCGAGGAGCTCGCGCTGCCGGCCCGTGAGCGACGAAACGCCGGCGGGAGTCTTCAAAGCTTCGTCGCGGCCCGGAGATGTGAATACGTCGGGCGGCGGCGTATCGGCGAGCACGGCGCGGCGCGCCTGCTCCTGCGTCAGCGCGTTCCGGAGCGCGAAGGCCTTGGCGGTTTCGCCGCCCAGAACGTGCCAACCTGCGTGGCGGCCCGAGGGAATCACGACGGGGTCGGCGCCGAAATGCGCGGGGGTCATGGTGACGTTGTGATCGATGACGTTGACGTTCACCGCGAGATGGTGGCCGTCTAGCTGCACGCCCCACGGCGCGTCGCCGCCGGGCTCGCCGAAAACATCGAGGAAGTAATACTCGGGGCCGAAACGCTTGCTTGCGTCCTCCGAGGCTGAACCGAGGAATTCATCGACGCTCATAATATCGAGGGCCTTGTAGTAACCCTGGCTCGATAGAATCGCCTGAAGCAAGCGGTGCGCGGCTGCGTGCTCGGAAGGTGTGAGATCGCCTAGTCGCAGACCTTTGCGCGGGTGAACGAAGTGCGGCAGGTTGCTCCAGTCCTTGCGCTTGGGATCGTCGAAGGGGAGCGAGGCTTGGCGGCGCAGCTCGGGGCGAAGGACGGCAAGGAAACCTTTGGCGGCTTCGGCGATGGATGCATCGGGTTGCGGATCGGCAGAAATTTTTCGCTGCGCGCGAAGACGCGGAGAGGCGAACAGCAGCCCGAGGCTGCCCAAAAAACTGCGGCGGTCGAGGTAGCTGTGCAGGTGCATAGAATAAGCGTATAACGAATGAAACATCACTTTTGTGGCTTGTTGAGGTATTCCAAAAGCCCCGGGTCCTTATTGTTCTCCTCGCAGATATCTTCTAAAAGGGTCCATTCCGGATGCAGGTGCATCTCCCCAGTCTGGGACCACGGTCTGTTGAAGATTTTGGGATCGTCCGTCGTAATTTCCAGAGACATGGTCTTCGGTCCGGTGCGCCGGTAGCGTTCGATGTAGTGCGCGGCCTCGGTATGCATGTGATGTTGGGCGTCGCTGTTCCAGGGTTTCACGCCGATCGTATCGACGACCATCGTGTCTCCCTCCCAGTGCGCGACCGAGTGGCCGTACCAAGTGGGCTCCGGGTCCTTGGGATGCGAAGCCCCGATCGGGATGATCCGAGTGATATGGTCGTCTTCGTAGGCGATCACCAGATAGCCGGGGGGCTGAAAAATCTGTTGCGCGCGGCCAGGCAAGTCGATGTAGGGAAAGCCGAGCGGCAAGCAAAACAGAGTCGGGTCGTCATGGCGAGGATCGCCGTTCAGCTTCAAATTCCATAGCTCTTTTCCGCCCGGTAGAAAAGCATCGTTCGGCGGCGTAAAAACGTATCTGGTTACATCCGGAACATCGGAGTACTTGGCCCCTTCGATGTGCTTGAAACCGACGCCCGCCCATACTCCGGAGAGGTCCGGTTTGCCGTTGGCGGCGCGGGGTATGGTCTGAGATCCGGGGCGTGATGCCTGGCCCGCAGCAGGCATCGAACCCAGCAGGAATACGGCGATCAACCCCGCCGTGGGAATCGCGCCCGATGAACGCATGAGATGATTTCGCATGTTGACGTCTTGAGTCATTTCTTGCTTTCAGAGCTCGGTGACGGACCCTCGATCTGTAGCGCAAAGACCTTTCGACCGTCTGGTAAAGTAATTTGGCGGCCGGCGGCATGGTGGGAGCCGTCCTTGGCCCGAAAGCCTTCGAGGTGGATCGTGTCGCCGACTTTGAGGTCGTTCTTACTCCAGCCGACGCGTGTTAGATACGAGGGCGGCCCTCCTTGAAAGCCCCAGTTGGTTAGCGTGCCATCCGATCCCTTGACGTCGACATACACCCAAATGTGAGGGTTCGTCCACTCGACCTTCGTAACGGTGCCCGTGACCGTCAGGGGCTGTTCCCTGTCAAATTCTGCGGCAAATGCATGATGGGCGTCCAATCGCAAGACCAGGCTGCCCGACAGTGCCAAGGCCAAGACCACAATTTTTAACCGCACTCCGGTTCTCCTTCAGTTGAAATATACGACCGCCTCTTGCGGCTGTCAACATCGGCCGGAGACCCCAATGCGACAGGTAGGGCCACGGGAGGTACATCCTTGCGGTGGTCATTGATCCGAAAACGAAGGCGGACGTGTGGGTGTTGCAGCTCTTCGGCGACCGGGCGGTGGAGGTGAAGAGCAGCGCCAAGTTCGAGGCTGGCGTGCGGAAGGCGCTCTTCGAAGCGCGCTTCGGGGGACGCTCGTACGACGTCAGCAGGGACGGCCGCTTCCTCATTCCCGCAGATGGGTGGAGCCCGAAGGAGGGGTTGTTGAGGCGCTTGGGCAGAAAGCGGCGCGCATAGGCAGCGCGGATTTGGAGCCTGAGAATGGACCGGCCGTTGCAGCCGCGCGGCAGCGGGTCGAGGAATGGCTGCGTGGCCTGCGGGAGCGCACAGCAAGATGAAGACGCTCAGCAGACGACTTCGCAGACTTGAGGAGAGGTTTGCGCCCAAGGGGCAGAACCGGTTAGTGATCAGATATGAGGGACCCGGTAGCGAGGGGTTCGCACAGCCAAAGGAAGAAGACATCGATGAGAATACGAGCGTCCTCGTCGTGCGATTCGTGCCGGCGAAGGATGGGCGGCCCCGCGAATCTCCAGAATAGACGCCGAAATGAAAAGCATTCTATCGGGAGTGCTCACGAGTGAAAACTGGTGTGGCACAGGCTCGGTCGGCGTGAGCACTGCCGATAGAATTCATTGAACTGAGCCGGGCGAGCCTATTGGGTATTGAATGGTGTTTTGCCCGTGACCAAGGTGCC
>JBGPLI010000283.1:0-4621 GCA_041486445.1 Bryobacteraceae bacterium | reverse complement strand
TCGCGGCCATGATAGAGGGTTAGAAAATCCATCAGGCCAATGTCCAGATCCTTGACCAGCACGCCCATTTGTTCGATGCGATCGAAAATCTTCTGGAGGGCGGCGGCGCTGGTATCGCGGCGGGCGCGCAGAGCCAGGAGCGGTCCGGGATCGACGCGAGAACCGCCCGCCATGCGAATGCGCTGCATCTGCTGGCCCAGCTCCCGATCGGCTTTCTGATATTCGGCTTTACGGAACAGCGCGTCGCCCAAGGCGCGCTCCACCTCCGGCAGCATGCGTTCGGCTTGCGCCACGGTGAAGTATCGGGCCATGCTAGTTTGCGGGTTCTTTCCAAAGTTTCTCTATCATCGGTTTGAATCGCGAATAGAGATAGGACACCAGCAGCAAGAGCCCGCCCAGAGCCAGGAACGCGGTGATCCGGAAGACGCGACTCAGCGACCATACATCGCTCAAGTAGAGTTTCAACACCACCATCCCCATCAGGCCGAGGCCCAGCACCCGATGGAAGGCGGTACGGGTAGCCACACCGATCCCGACCAGCATCAGCGCATAGAGCGCCATGAGGATGGAAATGCCGGTAGTCTCCACGCTGAACTGGTCCTCCGGCGACGCCGTTCGCCCGGCCCATCCGATCACTTCCATGCTCAGGATCCACAGCATGACGAGGTGTCCCGCGACGTATGGCGCGCCGGCGGGGAGACCCGTGCGCGCGAATCCCGCAGCGAGCCAGAGACTTACCGCGGAGACGGCGAAGGTGAGGAACCGCAGGTTGACGAGCGTCGTGAATTGCTCCGGACCGGTGTAGATCCAGGCGTCCAACGCATACAGCCTGAATAGCACGAGCGTGAGGACCAGCCACGCTCCGGCGTGAAGCTCGACGCTGCCAAACCGCGCCGCGAGCCACGCCAACGCCGCGCCTTCGAGCGCCCAGGCGATGGTGATCCGAAACCCGGTGAATTGGATCGGGACGGCCAGCGTCACAAGACTGAGCGTCACGGCAACCGCCACCAGGGAAGGCCACCGCTCGCGCTCCTCGGCTGCTTGCGGTTTCCACAACAGTTTTGCCGTCAGCAGATGCACCGCGCCGAGGGCGTCTGCGAACAACCCGATGTAGCGGTGGTAGGAGGGATTGAGCAGGAAATAAGACGCGCCAAAGTAGGCCGCGGCGTTTACCGTCAACACGAGAAGGTCTGCATCGCGGAGCGCCCGTCTCCTGGCCAGCGCCCACCACACGATCCACAGGAAAAAGATTCCGAACAACGGGGTGATGAGTCCGAACGTGGCGACAGCGTCGCGCTTGCCTCCCGGCATCGCGGTCCACGCCCAATAGGCGAGCCAGTAGCAGAACAGGGTCCAGGGCGGGGTCTCCTTCCACTGGCGGATCTCGGCGACGACCAAACCGCCCGCCGCAAATAGGAACGAGAGCGGGAGGAAACGCTCAGGCGGATACCATAGAGCCGCCGCTCCAGTCGCGGCCAGAAGCTGCGCGAACCACCAGATGGCCCGCGATTCGGAGGCCGCAAATTGGGCGTAGAATGCGATCGTGAACACCGTCGCCACGGGGCGGTTGGCGTCACCGAAGTGTTCGGCGGCCCACGCGAAGAACAGGAGCACGGTGGCGGCGAAGCCGACGGATTCCACGCCGCGCCAGCGCCTCGCGCGGCCGAGAGCCAGGCCCCCGAGGTTCAACAGAAATATGTAGCTGAATAACACCCACGGACGATCTTCCCCGGTGGAAAGCACGACCGGCGTCAGATATCCGCCTCCGAGGCCGAGAAGCGCGATCGCCTGCGACTCGTAGCGCGAGGCGAGGATCACGGCCACAACCGTCGTGAGCGCCATCAGCACGAACGCCACAGCCTGGGGCAGCAGATGGTAGAAGCCGAAGGTCGCATAGAACGAGAGATAGAGCAGCGCCAGGCCGAGGCCTGTGAGCCCTTGGCCAAAGACCTTCTGCCCGCGATTCCACATCCGATCGCCGAAGGCGAGCGAAATCGCCGCGGCCACCACACCCAGCGCCACACGCACGCCCGGCCCGATCCAATCGTTGTCGACAGCGTATTTGAAGAAGAATGCTACCCCGAAGATGAGCGTCACGACCGCGACACGGTTGATCCAGTTGAGGCCGACTTGGGTCTCGAGCGCTGGCTCCGCTGGGGGTGGAGCAGAGGAGGGCCGGGTTTCAGGAACGTGTGGGCGTGGCGGGGACGGAGGAGGCGGCAAGGGCTCAATGCGTCTGGGCGAGCTGCCAATTCGCAGCGCCTCCTCGATCCGGGAGAGCCGGACGTCCAGTTCATCCTGGCGTCTGGATATGGCGTCCCATCGCTCTTGCTCAGGCGAATCCATCCCCTAATACACTACACTTCTATCAACCGCGGCACAACGAAGCGGGCGGCGGTTAGTCTTAAGAATGGAAGGAGGTAGCCTCCGCCTCTGTGCGGCTCACTAAAAGCAATGAACGAATCGGAAATTCCCCTGCCCCCGCCCACCTTTGAATTCCTGGTGTTTTCGCTGAAGACACAGGCGGAGATGCGGCTGGGCCTGCTGGCGTTCGGAGAAGAGGAAGACGCCAAGCCCGATCTCCCGGCCGCGCGCCACGCGATTGACCTGCTGGCGATGATCGCCGAGAAGACACGCGGCAATCTCTCGCTCGAAGAGCAGCGCTTCATCGAGAATTCGCTCACCGAGCTGCGATTCCGGTTCGTCCAGGTGAGCGAGGACGCGCAGAAGAAACCGGCGGACTCGACGACGGCCTCGTGATGGGCGGGCAGGGTATCCACATCACGGTACTGGGATCGGGCACCAGCTCCGGCGTTCCCACGGTCGGCTGCTCGTGTGAAGTATGCTCGTCGCCGGACCCGCGCGACAACCGGCTGCGCCCGTCGATTCTCATCCGTTACAACGGGCGCGCGGTGGTGGTCGACACGACCCCGGACTTCCGTACCCAGGCCCTGCGCGCGCGTCTGGACCGGATCGACGCCATCCTGTTCACGCATTCGCACGCGGATCACATCCTGGGCCTGGACGACGTGCGGCCGTTCAACTACCGCCAGCGCTCGTCGATCCCGGTTTACGCCATGGAGGAGACGCTCGACGCCATCCGCCGCGTGTTCCGCTACGCCTTCGATCCGGCCGAGTCGAGCGTGCCTCACCTCGACCTGCACGCCTTGGACGGAGAGCCGTTCGAACTGTTCGGACTCGAGTTCACGCCCATCCGGCTGCTGCACGGAAAATCCACGGTGCTGGGCTTCCGCTTCGGCGCCGCGGCGTATCTCACCGACCACAGCGACATCCCCGAGGAGGCGAAGGCCAAGCTGCGAGGGCTGGACGTCTTGTTCCTGGACGCTTTGCGCCACCGGCCGCATCCGACGCACTCCACTGTCGAGCGAGCCCTGGAGTGGGTGAAGGAACTGAAACCGCGCCGCGCGTTCTTCACCCACATGTGCCATGATCTGGGCCACGCGCGCACGGAAGCCGCGCTGCCGCCGCACGTGCGGCTGGCCTACGACGCGCTGGAGATCGATGTACGGCCGGCCGGTGTGCGCGTCGCGCGCAGTCTCGAGGAAGCGGCGGATTTCGGCCCTTCGGCGCTCACCATCGGGAATTTCGACGGCGCCCATGCCGGACACCGGCACTTGTTCCGGCAGGTGGTGGAAGCGGCGCGGGAGCGGGGTCTGCGGCCGACGGCACTCACGTTCGATCCGCACCCGGCGTTCCTGGTGGCGCCTGAGCGCGCGCCGCGGCTTCTCACAACTCCGGAGGAACGGTGCGCGCTGATGGCCGAGGAGGGCATCGAGCAGGTGCTGATTCTCCCGTTCACGGCGGATGTCGCGCGCATGAGTCCCGAGGAGTTCGTTTCCCA
Source organism: Bryobacteraceae bacterium (assembly GCA_041486445.1). Classification (GTDB taxonomy): domain Bacteria; phylum Acidobacteriota; class Terriglobia; order Bryobacterales; family Bryobacteraceae; genus Palsa-187. The sequence continues at coordinate 759 of JBGPLI010000283.1, read as the reverse complement.
CATCGTGGCGAACGGCCTGGGCGCGCGCGTCGTGCTGGTGGGCGATAATTTCCGCTTCGGCCACAAGCATGCGGGCGATACGCGGGCGCTCGAGGACCTTGGAGAGCGGTACGGGTACCAGACGCGGATCGTCAGCGTGGTAAAGCGGCGCGGGCGAATTGTCTCCTCGGGCGAGGTGCGGCGGCTGATCGAGGCGGGGCGAGTCGCGCTGGCTTGCCGGCTGCTGGAGCGCCCGTACGCGCTTTCGGGAGACGTTGTTCATGGACACGGCGTCGGATCGAAGCAGACCGTGCCGACTCTCAATCTCCGGACGCAAGCGGAGGTGCTTCCCGCGACGGGCGTTTATATCACCCGAACCTACGATCTTTACAGCGGCCGGTTCTGGAACTCGATTTCCAACATCGGCTACCGGCCGACGTTCGGGGACGACGAGCTGTCGATCGAGACGTTCCTTCTCGACAAGCTCGAAGCGCCGCCGGAGCGGATTCGCGTCGAGTTCCTGCGCCGGGTTCGCGAAGAGCGAAAATTCGAGAGTCCGGAGGCGCTGAAGGCCCAGATCCTGCGGGACGTCGAGCGGGCGCAAGCGTATTTCCGAAGGCTGCCTTCGTGAACCGATCTTTCATTTCGGGGATCCCCTTTGGCTGTCACCCTGTCCAGGGCTGGCCGATCTTGGTTTCGCTGCGAACCAGACAGCAGCGGCTGCATAACGCCAGGCAGCTCTCGCCCACCGCATCAGACCGGGCGCATTGAGGAGAACCT
>JBGPLI010000282.1:0-4705 GCA_041486445.1 Bryobacteraceae bacterium | reverse complement strand
CGGGCAGGGCTCAGTCTTGAGCTTTGTGCCCGACCTCAACTCGGCCTGGATGCCGATGCTGACGTTCTTCGTCTACATTTCGCTCAACTGGTGGGCCACCTGGTATCCCGGCGCCGAGCCCGGCGGCGGAGGCTACATCGCCCAGCGCATGTTCAGCGCGCGCGACGAGAAGCACTCGCTGCTGGCCACGCTGTGGTTCAACGTCGCGCATTACGCGGTGCGGCCGTGGCCCTGGATTCTGGTCGCGCTGGCCTCGCTCATTCTGTTCCCCGGCTTGCAGGATCCGGAAACCGGATACGTCCGCGTGATGATCGCGTATCTGCCGCCCTCGCTGCGCGGCCTGATGATCGCGGCCTTCGCCGCCGCCTACATGTCCACCATCGCGACGCAGCTCAACTGGGGCGCCAGCTACCTGGTGAACGATTTCTATCGCCGCTTCCTGAAACCCAAGGCTTCGGATCGCCACTACGTCAGGGCATCCCAGCTCGCAACGGTGCTGCTGACGCTGATTTCGGCGGTGGTGACGTTTTATCTCGACTCGATCGCCGGAGCCTGGAAACTTCTGCTGGTCACCGGCGCGGGTACCGGCAGCGTGCTGCTGCTGCGCTGGTACTGGTGGCGCATCAACGCCTGGAGCGAAGTCTCGGCGATGATCTCGGCGTTCGTCGTTTCGGTGACGCTCCAGCTCGGCTTCCGGCTCGACACGGACCAGCCGCGCGACTTCGCCTGGGTCATGATCGTCACCGTCGGCATCACCACGGTGGCTTGGCTCGCGACGACGCTGCTGACCAGACCCGAGCCCGACGATGTGCTGGTCGCCTTCTACCAGCGGACGCATCCCTCGGTCGCGGGCTGGGCGCGCATCGCACGCCTGGCGCCGGACGCGAAACCTTCGCGCGACGGCCTTCGGAACCTGCTCGATTGGGTCGCCGGATGCGCGCTGATCTACGGGGTCCTGTTCGGCGTGGGAAAATTGTTACTGCATGAGACCGGGCCGGGACTCGCGCTGCTCGCTGGCGGCGTGGCTGGCGGCGCGGTCATTTATTGGGACCTTTCGAGGAGGGGTTGGAGTGCGGTGGTCGATTAAACTGCTGCTGGTGGCCGCGACGCTCGCCCGCGCGGGTCCGGACGCGAGAACCTTCCCGCATTTGGAGCAGTCTGATGATCCCGGTATTTGACCCTTCAGGTCTCAGTTACGAAGAGTGGCTGCGCTACTTCTTCGATCGGCCTATCATGGAGTTTAGCGAATGGTACGCTGAGGGCTCGTTCCAGGTTGACAACGAGGTGACGCTGCTTACCTACCTCCAGCGTTTCAATATCGAGTTCGCTCTGCTCCAGAAGAGGTTTTCGATTGAGCAGCTTGATCAGGGCCTGTGGGTGCTCTATGGCCCCGCCATCCACACGGGTAGCCATTTCATATCCGAGAATGTCCCCCTCGATCTGCGATTGGATGCCATCGCGTCTCTTGAACCGCTGTATCTTCAGGCTGTGAAAGGTTGGACAGGGGACATCGGGGAGACAGACTCCGTGTTTTTCATGCTGTGGGATCTGCTTTTGAGGGAGATGTACTACGAGAGCGAATACCGCGGCCGCCCCCCAGCCGGCTTCGACGCGATTCTGGACAAATGCGCGGAGACGTTGGGAAGGATTCTGGAATTAGACGATAAGGCCTGCGAAGTGTGTGCCTTGCACGGTTTAGGCCATCTGAAAACCTCGAGTGCGCGGGCGCTTATTCACCGGTATCTTGAGCAACATCCCGACATGCCGGATGCCGAACGCGTCTGGGGAGAAAGTTGCCATAGGGGTGAGATGTTGTAGGTGTGACGCCTGGCGCCCGACGCGAAACCCTCGCGCGACGGCCTTCTGAACCTGCTCGATTGGATCGCCGGGTGCGCCCTGATCTACGGAGTCCTGTTCGGCGTGGGAAAATTGTTACTGCACGAGACCGGTCCGGGACTCGCGTTGCTCGCCGGCGGCGTGGCCGGCGGCGCGGTCATTTATTGGGACCTTTCAAGGAGGGGTTGGAGTGCGGTGGTCGATTAAACTGTTGCTGGTGGCCGCGACGCTCGCCCGCGCGGGTCCGGTGGATTTCGGCATGACCGAGTTCAACGCCGCCCTGGCCGCGCGCAACCTCAAGTGGAGGCTCAAGCCCGAGCTGAGCCTCGACCCTCCGGAAACCTATCGCATCGAGCCTTTGAAGGCGGGCGGCGCGCGCATCTCCGGCGGCGATCTGCGCGGGTTGATGTACGCTCTGCTCGAGGCTGCCGAGCAGATCCGCGCCACCGGCCGGCTCAGCCTGTCGCGCGGCGTGCCCACCGCGCCCGTGCGCGCCATCCGCATTTTCTTTCACGGAACCGATGCCGAGCGCGCGTGGGTGGACTCGACGAGTTTCTGGCGCGGCGCGTTCCAGATGATGGCGCGCGACCGTTTGAACCGTGTCAACTTCATTTTCACGGCGGCGGCGCCGGAGCTCTCGCCGCCCTACAACACGCTGCGGTCGATCTCGCAGACCGCGGCGGATTACGGCGTCGACTTCGCTTTGGGAATTTGGGACGAGCAGGTTCTCGGCCCGGACAGCCACGAGGCGCTGACTCAGCTGATCGCCGCCTGCCCGATGATTCGCAGCGTCCAGCTTCGCGCGAGCTCGGATTCGGCGATCTCCTCCGATGTTTTCAAAGCGCTGCATGAAGCCGGCCGGCGCGTCACGCTCGATCCGCGCGGCGAGATCCTTCAACCCACGGTGCTCAAGGCGGCGCAGGACGCCGGCGTCGCGCTGCTCCGTTCTCCGCTGCCCTGGCCTCCGGGTTTCGAGATCGATCCGCCGCTCGACGGCGGACGCTGGGAGCCCGCGCGGTATCCGCTGCTCTACTGGCTATGGGGCCGCTTCGGCTACGATCCGAAGACCAAGCTTCCCAAGGGCGCCGATCCCGAGGAATACCGCGCCGCCATCGACGCGCGGAATCAGCTCGCGATCGCGCGGCTGGACGTTACGCCGGGCGATTGGGGATTCGTCGCGACGATCGCCGAGGCGGTGCACAACCGCCTGGAGCGCATCGCCTCGGCCAAGCAGACTCCCCTCCAGACGGCGGACCTGCTAGAGGCGTCTGCAGCTCGTCTCGAGAGGTCCGCGATCGCGGATTTCCAGTTAATTGGCTCCGAGGCGCGCGAACAGGCGATGAAGCTGCGCGCGGCCTATGACGATGAGCTGTCCCTCAAGGGCGCGGGTGGAGAGGTTCCGCCGCTGGCTACGCCGCTCCCGCGCCCACAGTTCGAGCACCGCCCAGGGGCCACCGCGCCGCCCAACCAACTGCTCGATCTGACGTTGCACATCACAACGCCCAAGGATGTGCGCTCTGTGCGGATTCACTATCGCACGCTCGCCGACTTCAAGACCATCGACAAGCCCGCGGCGGCAGCGGTCACGTTCACGATCCCGGCTTCCGACATCGCGGCCGAGGGTGAGCTGATCTACTATTTCGAAATCCTCGAGCGCGAGGGCGGAGGGTGGTTCGAGCCGGATCCGTTCGGCGTGAAGCCTTTCTACACAGTGCGGATCGTTACTTCAAACCCGCTTCCCAGTTCAGCACCACAGTGATAGGCGTGCTGGCGGTCTGCGCTTGCAAAGGCATCGCGACCAAGAACCGCTTGCCGTCCGTGTCTCGAGCGAATCCAAGTCGCGAACCCACAAGCCTCCTCCCTGGAAAGCGAGCCGGCGGCCGTCGGGCGAGAGCGCTATGCGCCCGCCGAACACCGCGTTCTCCGGCAGAGGGACCTGGAAGCGCATCACGCGGGCGACCGGCGGCCTTTCGCGGAAGTGAAAGAAGGAGAGGATACCCAAAGCGAGCAGGAGGACATCCGCGATGGCCACCCACGGTAGGGGTCGGGCATGCCCGACCCCTACGGGCGGTTCTTCCAACAAGAACCGCGCGTCGGCGATGTCGTGCAGGCGTTGCCTTGAATCCTTTTGCAAACAGGCGCGCAAGAGCCGCCGCGTTTTTGCGGGGACCCGATCCCACGCCGGCTCCTCTTTCATCACCGACGCGAGCGTCTCAGATAGCGTCTCGCCTTGAAACAACTGCCGGCCGGTGAGCATCTCGGAGAGCACCACGCCGAAGGCCCAGATATCGGCGCGCTTGTCGACCGGCTTCCCCTTGGCCGGCTCGGGGCTCATGTAAGCGGCCGTACCCAGGATCACGCCGGCCTGCGTCATGCCCATCTCGAGAGTCGGCGAGTTTTCCGAAGGGGCGGTAGAAGGGCCGCCCATTTTCGCCAGTCCGAAGTCCAGCACTTTGACCGCGCCGCCGGGCTTGATCTTGACGTTGCCCGGCTTCAGATCGCGATGCACGACTCCCTTTTCGTGCGCCTCTTCGAGAGCGGCATGGGCGAGGTCTACCGCGCGCGACACGCGCCTGGGCCGCGACGTAGCCGTCAAGGTTTCCGCCGAGCAGTTCACCGAACGATTCGAGCGCGAAGCGCGAGTGATCGCTTCGCTCAACCATCCCAATATCTGCACGCTGTTCGACGTCGGGCCGAATTACCTGGTGATGGAGCTGGTGGAAGGACCGACGCTCGCCGAGCGCATTCAGGAACGTGCGATTCCGCTCGAGGAAGCGCTTGCCATCGCGCGCCAGATCGCCGACGCCCTCGCCGAGAATCTCGTAGTGGCCCAGGCGAGTTCCGGGGGCAAGCGGCATGACAGGTAACT
>JBGPLI010000281.1:0-4847 GCA_041486445.1 Bryobacteraceae bacterium | reverse complement strand
TGCGGCAAGCCGCTGGTGATCAAGTGGGGCAAGCACGGCAGCTTCATCGCCTGCACGGGCTATCCGGATTGCACCAACACGCGCGAAGTCGCCGAAGAGGGCGCCTCCGAGCAGGACGAGCAGGTGTACTGCGATAACTGCGGGCGTCCCATGGTGCTCAAGAAGGGCCGGTTCGGCCAGTTCCTGGCCTGCTCGGGATATCCGGATTGCAAGACCACCAAGCAATTGGGAGAGGCCCAGAAACCGAAGGACGTTCCGCTCGAGGAAGCCTGCCCGCAATGCGGCAATCAACTGGTGAAGAAATACGGCCGCTACGGCGAATTCGTCGCCTGCAGCAACTACCCCAAATGCAAATACGTGAAGCAGAAAACCATCGGCGTGAAATGCCCGAATTGTTCGGAAGGGGAAGTGGTGGAGCGGCGGAGCAAGCGCGGCAAGACTTTCTATGGATGCAACCGTTATCCGGATTGCGACTTCGTGGCCTGGGGCAAGCCGATCCCGGAGAAGTGCCCGGAGTGCGGCTCCGGCTACCTGATCGAGAAATTCCTCAAGGCCGGGCCAGTGGCGCAGTGCCCCAACAATGAATGCAAGTTCAAGAAGCCCCTGGATGCCGCGCCGGTTGAGGCCGTGGTCTGATGGCCCAGGCCGCGGCCGCCAAGCCCGATTACGGTCTGGACGCGCCCCACATCGTCAAGCGGATGGTCGGCAGGGGCATCTGGACACTGGTCGCCGGCGCGGCCGTATTCTTCGTCAACCGCAACCAATATCCGGGGACGGCGGGAGCGTTGCTCGGCGTGCTGGGCGCCATCGCGGGCATCTTCTTCCTGATCGCCGGCATTCACGTGTGGTCGAGCCGCGTGGCGAAGCTGCAGGTGCGGGACCGGCTGCTCGACGCCGTCGAGATCGCGGCCGACGACCGCGTCCTGGACGTCGGCTGCGGGCGCGGGCTGATGGTGATCGGCGCGGCCAAGCGTCTGAAATCGGGCAAGGCCACCGGCGTGGACGTGTGGAACGCGCATGATCTTTCCGGCAATTCGGCCGAGGCGGCCAAGGAAAACGCGAAACTCGAGGGCGTGGCGGACCGCGTGCGCATCGAGAATTGCGATGCGCGCAAGCTGGTGTATCCGGACAATCACTACGACGTGGTGGTCTCGACCCTGTGCCTCCACAACCTCGGCGACCGCGACGGCCGCGACCAGGCGGTGAGAGAGATGTGGCGCGTCCTCAAACCCGGCGGCAGGCTGGCGATCTTCGACCTGATCCATACGGGCCGCTATGCCGAGGTGCTGCGCGAGTGCGGGGCCGAGGACGTCCGGCTGTCGCCGTGGGGGCTGCTGTGGTCGCTGCCGGCGCGGAGCGTGATGGCGAGGAAGTAGTGTGGCACAGGCTTATCACCGCGCCGGAAGCCGATACAGCGCCGTCAATCCATAGCCGCGGCTGCAATCGCTCGCGAATACGACAGCGCGGGAGTCCCAGGCCGGCCAATCGTTATTGCACGCGCCGCTGGTCAGGCGACTGCTGACCCCCGACGCAAGGTTCCGAATCCACACCTGCCGTGCTCCCAACTCCTGATGCACGTAAGCCAGAAGCTCGCCACTGGCGGAAACAGCCGGCTCGAAATTGTCGCCGCCCTCGACCAGCGTTTCGGAAACTCCACCCGACGCTGCCACCGCGCGAATCGAGCGGCGGCCCGGAAATCCCTGGGCGAACGCGATGCGCTGGCCGTCGGGAAAGAATGCCGGATCCGAGACCTCTTCCTGAATCAGCATCCTCCCTGAAACGAACAGGGAACCGTGCGAGATGAATGCCAGCCTGGCGCCGTCCGGAGAGACGGCAGGCTCTGACGGCTCCATCTCGTGACCGACCAGCACGTCTCCGGTGGTGGAGACAATCTGGGAATGGCCGTGAGAGACAAGCTCGAAGTAAATGGGCGATCCCCTCCGCGGAACAGCCGGATGGAACGCTTCGCCATCGAAAATGAGTTTCTGAGCGCCGGTGCGCAGTCCGAAAAACTCGTCTTCCATCGATTCGTAGACGGGTCCGCCAGGCCCGATCGCGGGAGCAGAGGAGAGCAGCGCGCCCAAGCGCGGCGCCACCAGTTCGGCCGTCTGCGGCGGCTCGCTGCGATAAGAAGCAGACCGGCGCCAGGAAGCCAGCGCCGACACTGCGGCGACGATCGCGAGTGCGGCAATCGCCGGCCGTCGCCGGATGTTAGAGCGGAATGGCCAACCCGCATACGCCGCCAGCGCAAGCGAGAACCACAGCTTCGGGAACAGCCAGGCGGCGGGCGGACGCACCGGAAGCTGGACGAGTATGTATAGCGCGGTCAGTCCCATTTTCCGCGCCGGCGTTGCGCCGCCAAGCAACACAACCACTGGAACCAGCAGCAGGATGAAATGAGAGGACGCGGTAACCGGCGACAACGCGAACAGCACAACGATAAAATACGCAACCGCCGGCGCGTCGTCTTTTGACCGGCCAGGCAAGAACAGGAGCGCCACGGCCAGCAGGCCGAGGCTATAGAACGTCTGCAGGAAGAAAAACAAGGCGGGCGCGTTCACCGGCGGGTGCGGATTCAGCTCGGGCTCGGGCACGAACAGCCGCCGCAGCAGAACGGCCATCGATCCCAACCCAGGGTCATAGGGATCCACGATGGATCCGTCGATTCCCCGCGACATCACGGAGGTAACATAGAACCACACGTCGTGCCAGCCAAACCAGGCGACCGCGGCAAGTCCGAGCGCGGCTGCGGAGACGGCCATTCCCGACAGCGCCCGCCACTGGCGCCGGACCGCGAAGAACAGCAAAAACGGCGCGGCATACAGCTTCAAGGAGAAGATCAGACCGAGCAGTGCGCCGCCGGTCCATTCGCGGCCGCGCAGCAGACAGAAGACCGCAGCCGATAGAAGGAAGGCCAGGAAAACGTAATACTGGCCGAGCGCGAAGTTCGTTGCCAGCGAGACGTACGCCACCAACGCCAGCAGCAGCGTTTCCAGCAGACCCACTTGCGACAATCGTGAAAGCAGCCCAATGCTTGCCGCCAGAAAGAGGAGTTGCAAAACGAGCCATACGTGTTTCGCGCGCTGCGGCGGGAGTTTTGCGAGCGGCAGAAGAGGAATCATGGTGAGCGGCGGGTAGGGAGTGTAGCCGCCCAGTTGGCGATCGATCCCGGCGTATTGAATCTGCCGCTGGAACCATTCCCAGTCGTAGAACTGGCGGAGGGGTTCATGGCGCAGGGCCAGAATCGCCGCCACGTAATGGTTGGGAAAATCGGTGTGCATGCGAGACCATCCTTCGCGGAATGGTCCCACGAACAGGCGTGCCGCCAGCAGCGCTGAGAGGACCAGCCATACCGCTCGTTGAACTCGCACAACCATGGACGCATTTTTTCACAACTGCGCGGACTAAAGCGAATTAGCGCTCCAACCATGTGGCGCCTGCGGGCGCGGAGCGTGATGGCGAGGAAGTAAGGCACGCTACCGGTACAATGAGTCGAGCGTGCATACCGTCGACGTTGCCGGAATCATCGAACGCCAGAAACTGAGCCGGTTTCTGATCGGGCTCGTAGCGGTCTCCTGGATGATCACGTTTTTCGACGGCTTCGACGCCAATCTCATCAGCTTCGCCGCGCCGTATTTGGTTTCCGAGTATCACTTGAGCAGGGTCGAGCTCGGCAACCTGTTCGCGGTGGGCCTGATAGGCACGCTGATCGGCGGCTTCGCGCTGGGTTACCTGGGAGACAAGATTGGCCGCCGCCCCGCCGTGATCCTGGCCACCGCGGCCTTCGGCGCGCTCACGATGTGCTTCGCGATAGCGGGCGGCTACGCATCGTTGTTCACTCTGCGTCTGATTTGCGGCATTCCGCTGGGGGGCATGCTGCCGCTGGCCTGGGCGCTCAACATGGAATACGCGCCCAAGCGCTATCGCTCCACCATCGTGACCGTCATCATGATGGGGTTTTCGCTCGGCACGGCCTTTGGCGGACCCATCGCGGTGTGGCTGATCCCGAAGCTGGGGTGGAAAGCGGTGTTTGCCCTGGGCGGCGGCGCGTCGCTGCTGTCGGCCGGGCTGCTGGTGTTCCTCCTGCCGGAATCGATTCGATTCCTGGCCAGCACCGGGCGACAGCCCCAGCGGATCGCCTCCATCCTGGCGCGCATTGCGCCCGGGCAGCGTTTCTCCGCCGATGCGAGCTTCGTGGTGGCCGACGAGCCGACCTTCACCAGGGATTTCAAACCCGCGGTGTTGTTTGCCGGCGAGCTGCGCAAAATCACGCCGCTGATCTGGCTGGCTTACATCGCCAGCTCATTCGCGGTCTACTTCCTGGTGAACTGGACGCCGCTGGTGTTTGAGTCGCTCAGCTTTTCGCGCACCGAAGCGGCCACGGCGGCCTCGCTCACCTCCATCATGGGCGCGGCCGGCGGCCTGCTCCTGATGCGCTTTACCGACCGGCGGGGCGCCGGTGCGGTCACCGTCATGCCCGCTCTCGCCATCGTCCTGCTGCTGCTCGCCACCTTCGCGGAGTTTCCCCAAAGGGGGTTCATGATTCTCAACGCGTTGATCGGCTTCGCGGTCGTGGGCGGACATTTCGGCGTCATCAGCGTGTGCGGCATCTTTTATCCGAGCGCCTTCCGGGCCAACGGAGCAGGCTGGGCCAGCAGCGTGGCCAAGATCGGTTCGGTGCTCGGCCCCTTTGCGGGCGGCCTGATTCTCTCCACCAGCCTTCCGGTGCGGAACATCTTCGCGGTTCTGGCGGTGTGCCCCGCCGTCTTCGCGGTCTGCATCTATTCGGTGGGACGCATCCATCGCCGCATGGCGCGCCGCGAGACGATTCCAGGAACGGCGCCGGC
>JBGPLI010000280.1:0-4923 GCA_041486445.1 Bryobacteraceae bacterium | reverse complement strand
CCACGCTCTCGGCTTACATCACCAAGGACCCCGACACGGGCATCCAGAACATGGGCATTTATCGCGGCCACGTGAAGGCGCCGCGCAGGCTGGGCATGAACCCTTCGCTCGAGCTGAGGCCCGGCATCTACGTGCACTGGGAAAAGCGGAAGGCTCGCGGCGAAAAACTTCCCGCGGCCGTGATTCTCGGCGCGCCGCCCTGCGTCACCTTCGCTTCCGTGCAGAAGCTGCCCGAGGCGATCGACGAATTGCACGTCGCCGGCGCGCTGGCCGGCTCGCCGATCAACGTGGTGAAGGCCAAGACCGTCGATCTGCTGGTCCCGGCCGAAGCGGAGATCGTGATCGAAGGGCTCATCGATACCGAATATCTGGAGCCCGAAGCGCCGTTCGGCGAGTCGCACGGCCACGTGAATTTGCAGGAATTCAACGCGTTCATGGAGGTGACCTGCATCACGCGCCGCCGCGACGCGATCCTGACGTCGATCATTTCGCAGGTCACTCCCAGCGAATCGAGCCTCATCAAGCGGCTCGCCATGGAGCCGTTGTTTCTCCATCACCTGCGCACGGACCTGGGCATCCGCGGCGTGAAGCGCGTCTCGATGCACGAGCCGCTCACGAATCTTCGCAAGGTGATCGTGCTCATCATGGATCGCAGCGCTCCCACCACGGAAATCTGGCGCGCGCTTTACGGCGCCACGGCGCTTAACCGCGCGGCGGGCAAGTACGTGATCGCGGTGAATGACGACATCGATCCCGACAACGCCGACGCGCTGTTCTGGGCGATGTCCTACCGCGCCAACCCGGCACTCGACCTTCACATTCTGCCGCATCGCGACCAGGGGCACGGGCCGCGCAGCAAGCGCAACGGTGGCGAGGACGCCTCGGTGCTGATCGACGCAACGCTCAAGGAAAATTTCCCGCCCATCAGCCTGCCCAAACGCGAATACATGGAGCGCGCCAAAGCGATCTGGGAGGAGCTGGGCCTGCCGAAGCTGAAACCGGAGTCGCCCTGGTTCGGCTATTCGCTGGGCGAGTGGCCGGAGCATCTCGACCGCGCGGCCGAACTCGCGGCCCAGGGCGATTACTTCGAGACCGGCAAGGAACTCGGCAGGCGCCGGAGAAAAGACCTGCGCATGAATACCGAGGTCCGCGATACCGATGAAGGAATGAAATCATGAAACTCAAACTGAGCGGTTATACGAAACCGGGCCAGGAGCTGTTTCGCAATATTCTCTTCGATCAGCTCTGCTCCTCGATCCCCCGCGATCCGGCGGTGAAGGTTCAGATCTACAATGCCGAAATCGCGCCCGGCGGATACACCAACTGGCACTGCCACAACGGCGCGACCTTCTTCATCGCGCTCCAGGGCATTTTTGAAGCGCAGTTTGAAGATGGCGTTCTGATCAAGGCCAAGGCCGGTGATGTATACTCGGAACCGATCGCGAAGTTCCATCGCGGCCACAATCCTCATCCGGAGATTCCCTATCTCTGCATCGGCGTCTGCCTGACGTCGCCGGACCGCGATCACGTGACTAACGTCGTGCAGCCCTGGTAGCGGGCCTCAAGCCCCGCCAGATTCGCAGGACCGCAGGCGGTCCCCATCCGATCAAGGCCGTCACGAACAGGAGACTGGGGAAGAAAAACAGCGCATGGTCCGCCAGATAGCCGAAGCGATCTGGAATTAGTAGAAATTCGGTGTGCCCGCTCAATCGACCCGCGGCGAGACCGAGAACGGTTACCGGAAAAACGTAAAGCAGCAGACCCACATTGGCCAGACCGTCTGGGTTAGTCCTGGCAAACGAGATCCAGACGGCAACACCTCCCAACAAATAGGCGGCGCAGAACGCGGCGCGCAAGAGGCGCATAGTAACTCCATTGTACCCGCGGGTGTATACTGGCCCATCATGAGAACCACGCTTTGGCCGATCCTCATCGCCGCTTTGGGCGTCGCGATTGTCACGGCTCAACAGCCTGCCTCGGTGGCGCCGTACACCGCCGCGCAAGCCGCCGCCGGACGAGCCGCGTATCAGGCCAATTGCGCGAGTTGCCACGGGCCCGCTCTCAGCGGCCTCGGCGACACTCCGCCGCTGACCGGTTCCGAGTTCATGAACCAGTGGGGCGATCGGACCGCGGCCGAATTGATTACCTTCCTTCAAGCCGCCATGCCACCGGGCAACGCAGGCAGCCTGGGTGAGCAGGCCTACATCAACCTCGCCGCCTTTTTGCTGGAGTTCAACGGCGCCCGCGCGGGAACTCAGGCGCTGACGGCGGCCACCACCGTCCAGATCCGCTCGGTGGCGACCGGGGTTCGTCCGGCTGTGACGCCGCCCGTCGCTGCAGCCAAGCCGCAAGCGACGCGGGTCGCGCCCCGGGGCATCACCGTCGCCGGAGAAGTGAAGAACTACGTGCCGGTCACCGCCGCGATGCTGCGCAATCCCGACCCGGCGGACTGGCTCATGATCCGCCGCAACTATCAGGCGTCGAATTACAGCCCGCTCAGCCAGATCACCACGCAGAACGTGAAGGAGCTTCGTCTTCAGTGGATGTGGTCGATGAACGAAGGCGGAACGAATGAGCCCGCGCCGATCGTTCACAACGGCGTCGTCTATCTCAACAACCCCGGCAACCTCATGCAGGCGATCAACGGCCGCACCGGCGATCTCATCTGGGAGAATCGCTACGGCGGAAGCGCTGCGGCGGCCTCCATGCGCGGTTTGGCGATTTTCGAGGACAAAGTGTTTCTGGCCACCAGCGAGGCGCACCTGATCGCGCTCGACGCGCGGACCGGCAAACTGATCTGGGAAACCGTCATCGGCGACCGCGCTCATGGCAACTACAGCACCAGCAGCGGCCCCATCGTGATCAACGGGAAGATCGTGCAGGGGCTCGGCGGCTGCGCCCGCTATCAGGAAGAGAAATGCTTCATAAGCGCCTACGATGCGGCCACGGGCATGCAGCTCTGGAAGTTCAACACCATCGCACGTGAAGGCGAGCCCGGCGGCGACACCTGGGGCAGGCTTCCGAATCTGTTCCGCGCGGGCGGCGAAACCTGGATCACCGGCAGCTACGATCCGAATCTGAATCTGACGTATTGGGGCGTAGCCCAAGCCAAACCTTGGATGCGCGCCAGCCGCGGATCAGGCAACGGCGCGGTGCTCTACTCCAGCTCGACGCTGGCCCTCAATCCCGACACGGGCAAGCTCGCCTGGTATTTCCAGCACGCCCCGGGCGAATCGCTCGATCTCGATGAAGTCTTCGAGCGCGTTCTGGTAGATGCGGGCGGCCAGAACCTGCTGTTCACCGTCGGTAAGCCGGGCATTTTGTGGAAGCTCGACCGCAAAACCGGCAAGTATCTCGGCCACAAGGAAACCGTCTATCAGAACGTGTTCGAATCGATCGATCCCAAGACCGGCGAACCGCACTACCGCAACGACATCGTCGAGGCGCAGACCGGCGAATGGGTGCCGGGATGCCCCAGCACCGAAGGCGGCCACAACTGGCAGGCCATGAGCTACCACGCCGGATCGGGCCAGCTCATCATCCCGCTCAGCCAAAGCTGCCTGGAGATGAACGGGCAGAAGATCGAGCAGAAGGAGGGCGGCGGCAGCGGGAGCGGGGCGGCCCGGCGCTTCTTTGAGACTCCCGGGTCCAACGGGAACATCGGTAAGCTTGCGGCCTACGACGTCCGGACCATGCGCGAGATGTGGAAGCTCGAGCAGCGCGCGCCGTTCCTGACGGCGGTGCTGTCCACCGCCGGCGGACTCGCGTTCGTGGGCGATCTGGATCGCACGTTCAAGGCCGTCGATGTGAAGACCGGCGCGGTGCTGTGGAAGGCGCGCCTCGGAACGTCGGTGCAGGGATTCCCGTTCACGTTCAGCGCCGGCGGAAAGCAGTACATCGGCGTCTCGACGGGATTGGGTGGTGGCAGCCCGCGCAACGTCCCCAGCATCATCGCGCCGGACATCCACCATCCCTCGACGGGGAATGCTCTCTACGTGTTCGCGCTGCCAGAGTGATCGAGGCGCTCAGAACAGCGTCAGTTGCTCATGGATCGGTCCGTAGCGCCGGCGCAGCGAGGTGGCTTCCTCGGGACGGTCCCAGTGTTCGCATATCCAAGCGAGCTCGCGGGCACACGCCTCGGACTCCGAGCCGGCATCGAGCAGACGGTAGAGCAGCTCGTACGCTTCGGCGTACCGCCGCGAGGAAACGAGAGTTCGTGCGTAGGCAAACGACTCCGGCGTCTCCAGGACCGATACCGGGTCGAGCGTCCGCAGAGTCGACGTGCGCCCCTCGGGAACCAGAGCCGTCACAAACTCCGAGGGCGTGGCGTCAAGCACAAGCAAACAGCGCCGGCTGAAAAGCAGGTTTCGTATTCGCCGGCAGTTTTGTTCCGCCGTTCCTTCCAAAGTAAGGCCGAGCTGGGATCCAAGCTCACCCGCGATTTGGGCCAAACTTCGACGATGGGCGGGAACCCGCAGGACGGCTTCAAAGTCCTGATTGGCCTCTTCAGCGAAGCGTGATGCAACGGCTCCGGCCGCTTGGAGCTCGCCTGCTTGATCGGCGAGGTCTGAGTACAGGTATTCAAGATCGCTGGAAAAAACTGAATTCAGCTTGGCGCCCGGCTCGCGCTCTCTCCGCCAAAGCCAGCGTTTGAGCAGGCGCTTGGCGGCCAGTGGACTGGTAGTGGCGTCGAAGAAATTCCGCCGGCGCAGCAATTCCGGGAAAGGACAGGCTCCGAGCAGAATCGTAACCAGGTCCACGCCGGCGTGGCGGGTTTCGTCGAACAAGATGGGTTCCCATCGCTCACGCCGCCACCGCGCCGGGCAGGAAGCTTGGGAAAGCAACACGACCAGGACATCGGCGGCGAGACCCTCCTCGGCCTTGGCGATCAGGTCTTCGCCCTTGAGGACAACACCGCCGGTG
>JBGPLI010000279.1:0-4969 GCA_041486445.1 Bryobacteraceae bacterium | reverse complement strand
GTCCCGCTGCCGTCCATTCCGAATTCCTCGTTGTTCCAAAAAATAAACCTCACCGAGCGATTCGTTCGGACGTCGGGCATTCCCAAGACGCGAGCCAATTCGAGCACAACCGCACAGCCGGATGCATCGTCGTCCGCTGCCTCACCGCCGCCACGGCCGTCCATGTGCGCCGAGACGATGTACATCTCTCCGGGTATGGTCGTCCCGATCTTTGTGGCGTAGATGTTTTCAAGGAACCCGGTGCCTGACATGAACCGATGCCGCTCGACGTTGGAGTACCCGAAGCTTCGCAGTTGTTTCTCAAGCCAGTCGATGGTATCGCGGTTGCGTCGCGTTCCCTGCATCCGATCCCCGAACTGTGTCAGTCCTTTGATGTGCGCCTTGTATCGTTCCAGTTGAAGTCGGCCGACAACGGCGCGTACCGGGTCTGAAGGCGCGTTCACCGTCTGGGCCGAAAGCCCCGCTGCCAAGACCAACGTTCCAAGCAAGAAAGGCATAAGACTTCCTCTCCTGATACTACTTCCGAACCAGAGGTGCAGTCCATGACGGCGCGCACCGTAGAGAGTCCGTTGCCAGGCGGCGCAACATTGCTGCTGGCCATCGCTTCTTCGCCAATTGCCGGGAGGCGGACTAGAGTCGCCGCCGGCTTGGAGATACGGCGTTCGAGAAAGCCAGACGAGTCGGATGATCCTTCGGCGGCCGGTAACAGGGATAGGCGCCGAATGAAAGGATAACGCGCCCTTCAACCGGATGATCCGCGCCACCGGAGGAGGAACCCTCGCACAGCGTGATTCGATTCGTTCGCGGGTTCACGCGCGATGCGCATTCGCAACCTGCGACTTAATTTGTGCTACCATACGGCGAATTTGAAAGGAGACCGTGATGAGAGAAATGAGTATCGTTGCCTTCCTGTCCGCAGTATTTGTAGTAACGCCGGTGATTGCCGATGCCCAGACCAAAGTGCTGTCCGCCACTGATATATCGGCCGCAGAGATTCAGGCCCTGATAGGGCCACGAAAGCCCAACACTCTTCCAAATCTTCGAGTGGTCGACGCAGGAGGGCATAATGTCGCCGTCGGCGTGCTCTACCGGGCTCAGGGCCAGACCCAAACCGCCGCCGTGCACTACAAGGTGTCCGAAGTTTACCACGTGATGAAGGGCGCGGGGACGCTCGTGACCGGCGGTGCGTTGGTCAATGCCAAGACCAGGGCGGCGGATAGCGTGGAGGTCACGCGGGAAGACGGTCCCGGCGTAAGCGGCACGGCTATACAGGGCGGTACGACCCGTCAGATCAAAGAGGGCGACGTCATAGTGATTCCCGCGGGAACGCCACATTGGTTTAGCAAAATCGACGGATCGCTTGCCTACCTCGTGATCCGGATCGACCCCAGCCAATTAATTGCCCTGCAGTGAGTAGGGTCCCTCGTGCAGCGTTTCCGTCGTCACCCAGACCTGAGTGTCAAGACAGCTCTCGTCGCATTTTACGAACAAGAGGCGGGCGAGAGGGCTAGGAATGTGTGGCAGAGCTTGCATGCCAATGGTGCTTGCCCGGTGGAGACCCGCCGGCCTTCGAACTGTCGGACAATAGGAAACGGCTCGAGCGAAGAACTAAAGCACATCCTGGCCGACGTCTGTGTACTGGCGCGGCGGTGATGCAAAGAAAAGGAGGAAGTCCTGTGCTTCGTCAACTGGCATTAGCATCATTCATCTTACTCACGCCACCGCTGGCCTCGGCGCAGACTGCAAAATTCCGGATCGAGGAAGCGACCATTGAGGATATTCAAGCGGCGATCCTGCGGGGCGAATTGACATCGACGCGGGTAGTGGAACTCTACCTGAACCGTATCAAGTCGTACGGCGGCACGTGTGTCAATCAGCCGGATGGGGTACTCGGGCGGGGAGCGATCACACCCATCCAGAATGCACATCAACTCAATGCCTTGATGACTTTGAATTTAAGACCAGCCAAAAGAGAAAGGCTGGGGTTCGATCGTCGAAAAGCACGAAGCATGACCGATGCCGTGGATAACGATCCGGCCATGCCCGATGCACTGGAAGCGGCGGCGCAGCAGGACGCCTACTTTGCATCCACGGGCAGGCTGATCGGCCCTCTCCACGGCGTGGTGTTCTCCATCAAGGACCAGTACGACACCTTCGATATGCGCACCACCGCGGGCATGGATGCCGCTTATGCCAACGACCGGCCGACGCGCGACGCAACCTTCGTCAAGCGCCTGCGGGATGCGGGCGCGATCATCCTGGCCAAGGCGAACCTGGGAGAGATGGGAACACCGAACTCGCGAAGTTCCTTCGGCGGGCCCTTCTGTAACCCTTACGATACGCAACGGAGTCCTGGCACCTCCAGCGGCGGCTCCGGAGCGTCGGTGGGCGCAAACCTGGTGACGTGCTCCATCGGAGAGGAAACCGGAGGATCCATACATCATCCGGCCAGGAACAACAGTCTTGTGGGACTCGCGCCGACGCAAGAACTCGTCAGCCGCGCTGGCATGCTGGGCGCGGCGCTGAATACCCGAGTGGGACCGCTGTGCCGTACCGTCAAGGATGCCGCCCGCGTGCTCGAGGTCATCGCTGGCTACGATCCAAGGGATGAGCTGACGGCTTTCAGCGTGGGCCGGCTGCCCTCACAGCCCTATCGCAGCTTTGCGAACGAGCGTACGTTGAACGGAATACGGATCGGCGTCATTCGGGAGCACATGGATAAGAAAGTGTTCAATGAGGCCGATGTTGAAACCATCGATATCACGGAGCGGGCCATCGGCGATCTGCGCCGGCTGGGGGCCACGATCGTCGATCCGGGAGCGGGCGGAGCGCTGTTTCAGACTTGCATCGACAAGTATGTTCCGCTCTATCGCAACCGGGTATTCATGGAACAGTTTCCGAATCTCTTCCCGGTGGATACCAACGGGAAGCCGGCATCAGACCGCATCTCTCTGCTGGTGGATATGTTTTTCGAGCCATCCCTCGTCCCGGCCGGGTCCACAATCCGGAACATCGGACCGGCGACCAATGCCGGACTTAGCAAATACATGCTGAATCGTTACCTCAGGGAGCGTGGCGATGCGAATATCAAATCCATCAAAGATTTGATCGACAAATCGAATTTCTATCGGGATATTCGTCCAGAGGCGGGTTTTGTGGATAGAAAGGCGGCGCTCGAGGACATGAACAGCAGCGTAACGCTCGATATGGCGAACGTCTTTCAAGACAGGTTCGCCTATCAGCAGGTCGTTCTGCAATGTATGGCGCAAGAGAACCTCGACGCCCTGGTTTCTCCGGCGGGGAACATTCCCGCTTATATCCTGGGTGCGCCCACGGAGCCACCGTTAGCAGGCAGGACTAATTCTGTCTGGGGCCTGCTGGGACAACACGGTATTCCTACGCTGTCCGTCCCGGCGGGCTTCACCACTCACGTGTTTGACCGGGTCCGCGATGCCACAGCTCGTGATGGTACGCGCCTCGTGGGGCCCGTTCCGGCAAAACTTCCGGTCGGGATCATGTTTTTTGGAAGGCCTTTTTCCGAGCCGACGCTCTTTCGAATTGCTTCGGCATACGAGGCGGCAACACAACATCGCATCCCGCCGCCGGACTTCGGACCACTTCCAGGGCTGTAGTCGGAATGGTCAACATGGCGGCGATTCGTAAGCTGGCCGCCGAAGCGGCCGACAACGGCTTGCTGGCGCCCGAGTTGGCCGCCGGCATCGCTCGCGTGAAGAGCGCGAAATCGAGCTGCTGTTCGGCATCACGGCGGGACTGGAGGCCGGCTTTTTCGAAGAGCTCGGGCTGCGCTACGGCGTCCTGACGACCGGGCTCATCGTGTGCGTCGTGTGGGGAGCGTGGTAGATCCTTGGGAACGTCGTCTTGGCAAGCGGCACGTACTCCGGAGCGCTCTCCCTGCCGCTTCTCCTGACCGCGAGGGGCTTCGGTCTTCTGGCAGGGGACTGCTGGCCTAGAGGGTGCTCACGGTGTGGGTCTATGAGCGTAGCGATGCTCATGCACGTGAGTCTCGCGATTCAACGCTGAAGTCACTCAGCGAATAGAGCATCCTGTAGGGGACCGCTTCCGCCCAGCGTGGAATAGTCCGCGTTGATGTTAGCAGTTCCAGCAACTTTGACGTTGTAGCCGACTAGCATGGTATAACCGTCCGTGCCATTGGACTGGCTGCTGCTGTTGCCGGTGTACGTCAGATCCGTCGTTGGAAAATACAAAATCCCGTCGTAGACCGAGTTGGCGCTACCCGCTATGATGCTGCCGTTGCTGGCGCTCCAGGACACGCGCGGATCCTGGTAAAACAAGAGTCCCTTGTAGGTCCCGCTCGTGGGGGCCGAGAACGAAACCGTGCCGCTGCCATTGATGCCGATGGGGTCGTATTTGTTAGACTGAGTGCCCGGATAGGTATTGAAGAATGTCACAGCGCTTCCGGTTATGGTTACTGCTCCGTTAACCTGGAGACCGCCGCCCACTAGAATGTACGATCCTGCAGTGAACACTACGTTTTGGACGCTGCCGGTGATGCTGATGCCTCCACAGTACGCGCCCGGTGAAATGGTAACGGTGGTTCCGTTGGTGACCTTGAAGTTATTGTGATCACATGAGCTGTAGGACGGGATGGAGAATTTGTTCCGGAGCGGATCGACGACGGGCACGCCCCGCACTATCCCCGTCGGGCCACAGTTCCCGGTAAGATCTTGGTTAGTGTAGTCGCCGACGTAGTTCACGCTGGGGGTCACGACGCAGCCGCCTCCCACCGCGCGAAAATTCGCGTTGGTATACACCCCGCATGAGAAGTTGGAATTCGTGGTGCCGTTCACGAAAAAACCGTTGTTGGAGTTGCTCGTGTCTGGATCCAGCGCGTACACGCAGCCGTTGCCGGTGTTGCCGAGGCCGGCCACGGCACGAGCTTTCACCGTGATGGAATTGAAGCTCAGGGCCCGCATAAACCAGGTGGGCT
>JBGPLI010000278.1:0-4990 GCA_041486445.1 Bryobacteraceae bacterium | reverse complement strand
GCCGTCTGCCCGCCTTGCAGCCGCCGAATCGCGGCCACTTTGAACTCCTTTGAAAATTTCCTTCGAGACATCATTTCCAGTTTCCCCTTTCGATGAAATTTAAGGGTTAACTGGTTGTCTCAAAATCGGGGTCCACTCCAGGACGATGATAACCGTTGTTAATTGGGCGGCTTATCAGCAGTCGGACGACGATGCGCACCACACCGAACACCACGCTGAACACCACAGCGAAACTGAAGACGCAACACGCGAGACACCACACCGAACACCACGCGCCGCGACACTGTCTAAAGAAGTAAAGAATTCAGATAAGAAATATAAGTCCAACTCTGGCGAGTTGGACCCTAACGCCGCGAACCATCCGCCGAAGCTGAAGCCCACCACTTCGAGTGATCGGTTGGGAATCGATCCCGCTGTTCGGGAATGGTTCGACGCGGAGTTCTGGCCGATCTATCCCCGGCATGAAGGGAAACAGCCGGCGCTCAAGGCCGCGAATGCGAAGGCGATCACACCCGAAAAACGCGCCTTCTACCTGGGTCGGCTGAAATCCCAGTTGCCCGCTTATCTCCAGCGAAAGAGCGAAGGGGGCAGCGCGTGGTCCCGATGGGCGCCACTTGGTTCAGCCAGGAACGCGCCGACGATGAACTTGAACTTTCGGAGCCGAATGGCCGGGTGTCGCGAGCCGTGGCGCAGAATGATTATCCCGAATACGTCCCGCTCTCGTGGGCGTCGGGTGCAAGGGGAACGGCGATGAAAACGTCAATCGGAGGTTGAAATGACCTTGCAAGCGATGGCGAAGCACATCGAGCTATGGCTGGTGGAGAGGCTCATCCCTTGGGCCCGGAATCCCAGGACCCACTCGGACCCGCAGATTGCACAGATCGCCGCCAGCATCGCTGAGTTCGGCTTCAACAACCCGATCTTGGTGGACACCAAGGCAGGAATTTTGGCCGGGCACGGTAGGCTCTTGGCCGCACGGAAGCTCGGGCTTACAGAGGTTCCCGTCCTCGTGTTAGATCACCTCAGCGAGGCGCAGAAACGAGCCTACATCATCGCCGACAATGCGCTTGCACTCAACGCAGGCTGGGACGACGACCTGTTGAGGGAGGAACTCGCGGCTCTCCAGGCTGAGGACTTCGATTTGGTTGTGATTGGCTTTGATCCACACGAACTCGATACGCTGCTGGCGGCCGACGACGAGGAGAGGGCGAACGCCGCTCCTTCGCTGCCCGAATCTCCGGTGTCCCGGATGGGCGATCTGTGGCAGCTTGGGCCGCACCGGGTACTCTGCGCGGATGCGACGTCTTCCGAAGCTGTCGCCCGGCTTCTCGGCGAGCGCAAGCCGCGGCTGATGGTGACTGATCCACCCTACGGGATTGAGCTCGACTCCGAATGGCGTGATCGAGCCGGGCTGAACGGTTGCGGACCGGCCGAGCCGAGCTATATGAAGAAGCGCACGGTGGGGCACATGGAAACGTCGATTTCAGGTGATACTCGCGCCGACTGGTCCGACGCGTTCGCGCTTGTTCCGAGCCTCGAGGTAGCTTACGTCTGGCACGCCAGTAAATTCACGCGCGAAGTCCTCGACGGCTTGCTGCGAGTCGGGTTCCTCCATCACCAGCAAATTATCTGGAATAAGGGCAGGACAGTCCTTACCAGGACGTTGTACTGGTTCCAGCACGAACCGTGCTGGTTTGTGCGCAAGAAGAACGCTCCATGGTACGGCAAGGCGGGCGAGAACTCGACGATCTGGGACTCGCCCTCACCGAAATTCATCATGGGTGGCGCTGACGAAGACAAGTTCGATCACCCCACGCAGAAGCCGGTCGAGTTGATGCGACGCCCAATCCTGAACCACCTCCGGCGGGGCGAACTGGTCTATGACCCGTTTCTCGGCAGCGGCACGACGCTCGCGGCTGCGGAACTCACCGAACGTGTCTGCTATGGGCTGGAGCTCGATCCGAAGTACGTTGACGTGACATGCCAACGCTGGGCCCAACTGACGTCAAAGCAGCCAACACTCGACGGCGGTGGCCGCACGTTCGAGGAGATCGCCGGCGAGCGGCGCAGGGAGTCGGCATGAATCGAATGCTGCCGCCGCGAGATCGTGGCGATCGAGACGGAACTCTTCGCTGGCCATCCCGACGTGGCGGGGTTGTGCCTGGCGCTGTCGGATTAGGCCGCAGAATTGCGCATCCTCCTACGCGAGGTATGCCAGCCTGGTTCGGGTTGGTCGCGGCGTGCTGAGAGTTCACCGGAGGATCGAGAAATTGGAACAGGCGTTGGGCCTGTCTGACCGCGCCCCGTCCCTTCGATTTAAGATCCGGTACGTCGACTCGGGGGGCAGAGTGACCAGCACGCTCTTGTTGGGTCCGAACGGCAAACGCGAGTGGATTGACGGGGAGGTACCAGAGCAGAACCGAAAGGAGGCCGAGTGAGGAAGCTCAGACGAAAAACGCCGCCGGGGGCGAACCCGGCGGCGCGATGCGAGCAGAACTGCGGCGGCTCAGGACTTCACGGAATAGGTGCGCGCGCCGTTCTCGCCCTTGGTAGACGCGACCGTGAGCCCCATCTTTTTGCCGACCGTGCCGCTGATGAAACCACGGACGCTGTGGGCCTGCCAGCCGGTAGCCTTCATGATCTCGGCGCGTGTGGCGCCGCCGGGCCGTTTCAGCAGATCCAGGATCTGGGCCGTCTTGCTGCCCTCGCGGGTCTTCCCTGCTTTGGCGCTACCGGCTTTCTTCGCGCCTTTGGGGGCCTTGGCGCCCTTCTTCGCCGGAGTGGCCTTCTTGGCCGACTTGGCCTTGGCGGGCGCGACGTGGCGCGCACGTTTCGCGACGCTGGCCTTTTTGGTGGCTTTCGGCTGCGCGCCCGTAGCCGTAGCTTGGGCGGTGCCGGTTTCTTCGGTAGTCGAAGTGGTCATATCACGTTCTCCTTCTGCGGTGATTACCGCGGTCACGACATGGATCACTCTGGTTCACAAGAAATGCAAGTCAAATCTGCGCGGAAGCGGAGAAGGCGATGGAACGGCGATGGGGCCGGCATCGGCGTCCAGATGACCGCAGGTGACCGCAGATGACCGGACACGGAGCGAAATTCGCACGCAAGATGGAACAGGCGATTGCTGCGCTGTTAACGCGCCCGAGCATCGAAGACGCCGCCCGCGTTGCGGGCGTGGGCGAAAAGACGATTCGGAGATGGATGCAGGAGCCACAATTCAACGCGCGATATTTGCGAGCGCGCAGGGAATCGGTCCGACAGTCAATCGCGCGGATTCAGCAGGCCACGGGCGCCGCTGGAGCCACCATCCTGAGGCTCATGACGGACCCGAATGTGCCGGCGGCGGTCAGACTCAGGGCTGCCGATTGCGTCTTTGGCCTAGCAGTCAAAGGGATCGAATTGGAAGACATCGAGGTGCGCGTGACCGAACTGGAGCGGGCGGCAGGGGAATCGAAACCGGCGTGGAAGAAATGATCGTTCGCGTCATAGGTCCGGTCCGGGCTCCCTCCCACTGGAAATAGACGCGGTACGCAGACGGCGCAAGGTCCGAAAATGAGCGCTCGCCAGATGTGGAGACGACTTGCGAAGGTTGAAGAGCTGTTCTGTCCGAAGCATGATGATGGCCAGTACACGCTGGAAGAACTGTGCCGGGCAATCTGGCAGCAGGACGCGAGAGCGTTTCGGAAGATGGTCGACCTTGAATACTGTACCCTTCGTTATTTCATTCCGCAATTCGAGCGCGAAGACTTGGCAAGACGATGAAGGCGATCGGTAGGCGGCTTCGCAAGCTTGAGCTTTGCAGGCTGACTGACTGCAGCGGCCTCATAGCGCATTCGGCAGAATGGCTGGACCACTGGTTCGGGAAGGCAGATGCAATCATGAGTGGCAAGGAGCCAGGCACGCCTGGATGTATTCCCTTGAGGTAGTTGATGCAATGACGATAGGTCGTCAGATTCGTCGCGACGTTACTCGGTCGACAACATGAAGACGATCATCAAACGGCTTGAACATCTGGAACACGCACGCCAAACCCAGATGGCAGCACGGAGCGTAGATGCGCGGGCGTTACTGATGGAGAAGCTGAACGGCGTGGCAGAACGAATGAGAGCCGGCGGAAATCGGCCGCCCGAGCCTCGGCCGACCGTGGAAGAAGTGAAGCAACACATCAAAGAGTCGTTCGCGCGTCGTGACGAACGCCCAAGACCAGGCTCCGAAGCGGCTCCAGAATAGACGTCGATAATGTGCCATATCAGGGCATGAGGCCCGGCCGTGACCGCAACTTCCCCCAACCGGACTTGGGGCTCGCCACCACCGGATAGGTCAACACTGCGCGACTTTGCGGGCTGCATCTGTGAGGAATTAACTTAAGTTGGCGTTTCAGCATTTTCTGGAGCTCCAACGCACTCAGCCACCGTCCTCGGACAATTACACCCTCCGGATTCCTCAGAACACTCAAATCTTTCAGTGGATTCCCATTGACCAGGAGCAAGTCGGCTCTTTGACCCGCGACGGCCTGGCCGAATTCCTCGCCCTTTTCTAAAAAGGCCGAGGGGTTGAGGGTAGCAGACCTCAACACATCGTACGGCCGCAAGCCCGCCTTCGTGCAGCAACTCCAACTCCTTCTGAAGGGAGATGCCCGGGGCCATCGAAGGGTATCCGAATGTATCCGTCCCGGCCATCAACGGAACCCTCGTATTGAAGAGATGGTGAGCGACTTCCAGACTGGCGTGTCTGTGCATCAGGCGTTGATGCGTTCGAGCCGGGCGGCTTCTTTGGCGTATGCCGAGAGGGGTTTGTCCGCCTCGAACCACAGGTCGCGTTCGGCGGGAAGGCCCAGCTTGCCGCGGACCCCTCCGTGCCAACATCGATGAGACAGAGTTCGCGGCCATAATTACAGAGCAGGGCGGCCGGGAGAATCATCGTGAGCGAAACCAAGATTGCAGTTCCTTTTCTAGCCAGTTCGGCTGATCCTGAGGTGCCGGCGAAGGCG
>JBGPLI010000277.1:0-5205 GCA_041486445.1 Bryobacteraceae bacterium | reverse complement strand
CACCTCGAGGTGAACGGGCACCCGACCGAGCGGCTGCCCGGCAACCTGAACGTCAGCTTTGCCTACGTCGAAGGCGAGGCGCTGATGATGGCGATCAAGAACGTCGCCGTCTCCTCGGGGTCCGCCTGCACGAGCGCCAGCCTGGAGCCTTCCTACGTGCTCCGCGCCTGCGGCGTGAGCGAGGAGCTGGCGCACACTTCCATCCGCTTCGGCATCGGAAGGTTCAACACCGAAGACGAAGTGGATTACGTGGGCAAGTACGTGGTCGAGCAGGTGCAGCGACTGCGCGAGATGAGCCCGCTCTACGAAATGGCCCGTGAAGGGATCGACCTCTCGAAGATCGAGTGGGCCGCTCATTAGCCACAGCATTCACAGGGAGACCCCATGGCATACGGCGACAAGGTCCTGGAGCACTACGAGAACCCGCGCAACGTGGGCAGCCTGGACAAGAGCGACCCGCACGTGGGCACGGGGCTGGTCGGTGCGCCCGCCTGCGGCGACGTGATGAAGTTGCAGATCCGGGTGAACGACGACGGCGTCATCGAGGACGCGAAGTTCAAGACCTTCGGCTGCGGCAGCGCCATCGCCAGCTCGTCGCTCGCCACCGAATGGCTGCGCGGGCGCACCGTCGACGAAGCTCTGGCCATCAAGAACACCGATATCGTCAACGAGCTGAGCCTTCCGCCGGTGAAGATTCACTGCTCCGTGCTGGCCGAGGACGCCATCAAAGCCGCCATCAGCGACTATCAGAAAAAGGCGTCGGCGAAGACCGTGGAAGCGCAGACCGCGTAATGCCGGCGACAGCGTCTATGGTTACCGTGACCCCCAAGGCGGTCGAGAAGATCCGCGAGGCGTTTACCCGCCAAGGCGTGACGGGAGGGCTGCGCCTGGGCGTGCTCGGCGGAGGCTGCTCGGGGTTGAGTTACATGTTCAAGTTCGATCCCAAGCCGCGGGCCACCGACAATATCCTGAACTTCGAAGACGTCCAGGTGTATATCGATCCCAAGAGCATGGTGTTCCTGGACGGCATGACGCTCGACTGGCGGGACTCGCTGATTCACTCCGGTTTCGTGTTCGACAATCCGCACGCCAAGAAGAGCTGCGGCTGCGGAACGTCGTTTTCGGCTTGATGGAGTTCTACCAATCGTTGGGTCTTTCCCCGGCGCTCTCGCTCGATCCCGAAGACTTGAAACGGCGTTTTTACGAGCGCAGCCGGCAGTGGCATCCGGACCGCTTCAGCCGGGCCGGCGCGGAGGAGCAGCAGCGAGCCCTGGATATGACATCCGCCCTGAACGACGCTTTTCGCACGCTGCGCGATCCGGTTGCCCGCGCGGAATATTTCCTGAAGCAGAACGGCATGGAACTGGCGAAGGACGCTCCACCGGAGTTGCTGGAGGAAGTGTTCGAGTTAAACATGGCTCTGGAGGAGCTGCGCGGAGGCGACGATTCGGCCCGGGCGCCGCTCGCAGAGGCCCAGGAGCGGTTCTCGGGAATGCGTGCGGAAATCGATCGCGCACTCGCGGACCTGTTTGTGAGATACGACGCCACGCGCGATGCCACGGCGCTCGAAGAAATTCGCCGCGCGCTGAATCGCCGGCGTTACATCTCCAACCTGGTGAAGGAAGTCGAGAAGGAACTGAATGTCCACGTTGCAGATTGATTTCGGGAGTTCCAAATCGAGGATCGTAGGCATCGATCTCGGCACCACCAACAGCCTGGTGGCCGTGATGGAACTGACCGGGCCCCGCATTCTGTCCGGCATCGTGCCGAGCGTCGTGTCGGTGGCGCCTGACGGCGAGGTGGTCGCCGGCTCGCAAGCCCGCGACATGCTGCTGACGCATCCCGAGCGGACCGTCTACTCGGTGAAGCGGCTGATGGGCCGCGGCCTGGCCGATATTCAGGAAGAGCTGAAGCTGTTTCCGTTTCACATAGCGCCATCGAGCGAGTCGGTGCTGAAGTTGCAGCTCGGCGAAAAAGTCTTCACGCCGCCGGAGATTTCCGCGCACGTGCTGCGGAAGCTGAAGCGGGATGCCGAGGCCGTGCTGTGCGAACCCGTGACTCAAGCCGTGATCACCGTTCCAGCGTACTTCAACGACGCGCAACGCCAGGCCACCAAGGACGCCGGCCGCATCGCCGGACTGGAAGTGCTGCGGCTGGTGAACGAGCCCACCGCCGCGGCCCTGGCCTACGGTCTGGACAAGCGCAAGGACGGAATCGTCGCGGTTTACGATCTGGGCGGCGGGACCTTCGATATTTCCATCCTGCGGCTGCACGAGGGGATCTTCGAGGTTCTGGCCACCAGCGGCGACACGCACCTGGGCGGCGACGACATCGACAACCTGCTGCTGCACATCGCGCTCGAGGACATTCAATCCGAGTGGGGCGAGGATCTGTCTGGCGATCCCGGCGCGGTGCAGCTTCTGCGCCGGCGCGTGATCGAGGCGAAGGAGAAACTCTCGTTCGTTCCAAAGGCGATCATCGACATGGAATACGGTGGCCGCCGCTATCAGCGCGAGATCACGCTCGAAGTGTTCGATAAGCTCATCCAACCTATCGTGGATCGCACACTCGGCCCCTGCCGGCGGTGCATCGCGGACGCCGGCGTCACGGTGGAACAACTCGACGAAGTGGTCCTGGTGGGCGGCTCCACTCGCATTCCGCTGGTTCGTTCGGCTGTCGAGAAGCTGTTCCGGGCGCGGCCGCACACCGAGCTGAACCCCGACGAAGTGGTGGCTTTGGGAGCGGCTGTGCAGGCGGGGATTCTGGCCGGCGATGTCGCCGACAAGCTACTGCTGGACGTGACTCCTCTCTCGCTTGGCATCGAGACGATGGGAGGTCTGGTCTCGAAGCTCATCCACCGCAATTCAACCATCCCGGCCTCGGCCACCGAGCTGTTCACCACCGGGGTGGACGGCCAGTGCAACGTCCTGATTCACGTGGTGCAGGGCGAGCGCGAGCTGGTCAAGGACTGCCGGAGCCTGGCCCGTTTCGACCTGAAGGACATCGATCCGATGCCCGCGGGAATGGCGCGCATCGAGGTGCGGTTCCTGATCGACGCCAACGGCATCCTGAACGTCACCGCGCGCGACCTGCGCACGGCCAAGGAGCACAGCATGGACGTGAAGCCGTCCTATGGGCTGACCGACGATCAGGTGGAGGCGATGATCCTCGAATCCTTCAGCAAGGCCGAGGAGGATCTCCGGGAGCGGCAGGTGCGCGAGGCCCGCATCGAGGCCGATGCGATCATGGCGGCAACCGACAAGGCCCGGCGGAGCGACGCTTATTTTGAGTTGACGGATGCTGAGCGGGCGGCGATCAGCAGAGCCGTTAACGAGCTGCTAGTGGTGTATCACCACGACAATTATCTGCTGATCCGTTCCAAACTCGACCAGCTCGACCAGGCCACGCTTCCGCTTGCGGAAAGCATCCTCAGAGGAACCAGGATCGATGCCTAAGCTGACCTGGAGCACGCTCGACGATATCGCGCTCGCGCTGCACGACAAGTTCCCCGACCTCGATCCCACCCACATCCGCTTCACGGACCTCCACAAGTGGATCACAGAGCTGGAGGATTTCGACGACGATCCGCTGAAATCGAACGAAGCCAAGCTCGAGGCGATCCAAATGGCATGGCTCGAGGAATACAAGGATAATCGGTAGATATGCACCTGCTGCTCGCGCTGCTGCTCTGCGCCGGTCTCGACCCGCAGATGCAGAGCGTCGCCGATCACATTTCGGCCGACTCGATGCGCGGGCATCTCTCGTTTATCGCGTCGGATCTGCTTGAAGGGCGAGCCACTCCGTCGCCCGGGCTCGATCTGGCGGCCGAGTACATCGCGGCGCAGTTCCGCCGCGCCGGTCTCGAACCGGCGGGCGATGACGGATACTTTCAGACCGCGACACTTGTGATGCGGGAGCCGGACTGGGACGGCTTTCGGATGACCGTGAGCGTGGGCGGCAAGACCGTCCAGATCGACAAGAGCGAACTCTATCTGGTGCCGGATTCGGAGCTCAACCTCGATAGCGTTCCCGTGGTGGCGGTGAACGAACGCACCAGGATCACGCGCGAGATGGTCGAGGGCAAGGTCGTGATGGTGACCGATCGACGCCGCGTACGGGGTTTGGAGGAAGCGCGTCCCGCGCTCGTGCTGGTTCTGATGCCGGAGCTACCGTCCGGCCCGCAGGTGCGGGACCCGGAGAACGGAAGGCGTGTGACGCGAGGGGCCGTCATGAAGCCCGAGCTCGCCGGCCTGATGACGAACGCCAGCGATCCCCGCCTGACGCTGCACATGGCAACGGCGCATGAACGTCCCGTGAAAGTGCGCAACGTCGCGGGATTGCTTCGCGGATCCGATCCGGCGCTGCGCGATACATACGTGATGCTCACCGCGCACTACGACCACGTAGGCATGCGGGCCACGGGCGAGGATCGCATCTACAATGGCGCCAACGACGACGGCAGCGGCACGGTGTCCGTGATCGAGATCGCGGGCGCGTTGGCGGCGGCCGAGCCGAGGCCGAAGCGCAGTATCCTGTTCGTGACCTTTTTCGGCGAGGAGAGCGGGCAACTCGGGTCGCACTACTACACGCGCCATCCGCTTGAGCCGCTCGACAAGACGATCGCCGATTTGAATCTCGAGCACATGGGCCGCACGGACGCCACCAACGGGCGCCAGGTTGGCACTGCGTCGCTGACCGGCTACGATTTCTCCGATCTGCCGCGGATCGTCAGCGAGGCGGGAAAACTGGTGGGCGTGAGAGTCTACAAAGACAGCGAGGCCAGCGACGCGTTCTTCGCCCGCAGCGACAATCAGCCGCTGGCCGACACGGGCATCCCCGCCCACACGCTGTGCGTGGCGTTCGACTTTCCCGATTATCACAAGGTCAGCGACCACTGGGAGAAGATCGACTACACCAACATGGCGACAGTGGATCGCGCCGTGGCGCTGGCGCTGCTGCAATTGGCTTCCAACGCTCCGCCGCCAAAGTGGAACGATTCAATCGCGGGGGCGCGGCGGTACGCGGAGGCGGCGAAAAAGCTGCACCACGAATAGATCTACGCTGTGCGCATCATCTCCGATTGATCGCCGGCGATGGCTGCCTGCGCCGCCGCCAGGCGCGCGATCGGCACGCGCGGACCGGAGCAGGACACGTAGTCGATTGCGATGCGATGGCAAAAGTGGATCGAGACGGGATCGCCGCCAT
>JBGPLI010000276.1:0-5247 GCA_041486445.1 Bryobacteraceae bacterium | reverse complement strand
CCCGCACGTTCTTAACGTCGTGCGTGACACGGCGAGGTGACGAGGCCACTCTTGGAACGCGTCTCGGCCCCTACGATCATCCGCCATCTGGGATTTGTGACCTATCGTGTTGTCAGCGATGATGCCTCAGTCCCGGCGTCGTAGACAGTCTTGCCGCCCACGATCGTCATCACCACCTTAATGTTTTTGATCTGGTCTGCCGGAATGGTGAGATAGTCCCGATCCATCACTGCCAGGTCCGCCAGCTTACCGGGTTGGATCGATCCCAGATCGTTTTCGCGCATCACGAAATACGAGTTGCTGCGGGTGTGCGCGATCAACGCCTCCTCGCGCGTGATCGTCTGGCGGTTCACGACACGGCCGCCCAGCATCTTGCCCGTCACCGCGAACCACAGCGTCGTGAACGGCTTGTATTGATTCACTTCCGTGGTGTCCGTATGGAATCCCCATTTGATGCCGCTGTCCTGAATCATTCTGAGCGGCGGCATCTCGTAGGAGCGATCCCCGTGCACCCGGTTGAAAATCGCGCCCATGACAGGTGGGATGGCGCGAACGGCTGCCCACATCCCCAGCTTCTTCATCCGATCGAGGTCCTGTGCCGACACCTGGTCCATGTGCGCAAATGCCCAGCGCAGGTTCCGGATCGGGTACTCTCTGTTGACCAGCTCGATTTGGTCGAGGAACGCCGGGAATGTCTCGGATATGGTTGCGTGCTGCTGCAACGGCATCCCGTGCTTGGCAATTTCCGTCGCCACGAGGCGCCAGTCCGCCAATTGTTCGCGGGTGTAACTGGTGTGGGGTTGCAGCATGTTGTCGCTGAACGCGATAGTCTCACCGTACATCACATTGTCGATGTAGTTGTCGCCCTGAAACAGCTTGAGCTGCCCGACCTGCGCGGCGGCGCGCTGCAACGCGTCGGCCCCGCCGCCACCGCCGCCGGCGGATACCATGCACATGAAGCGGAACGTCAGCTCACCATTGCGTTTCTGCTGCTCAAAGAACTCCGTGGCCTCTTGCGGGCAGCCGGCAACGCCTGCGGTCGTCACCCCTGCTCGATTCAGATCTCTGATCAGCGCCGTGGCGTTGGTGGCGAACGTGTCCTTGGGCGGACGCGGAATCTTGTTGGCCATCTGCGCCAGACCGGGATCGTTGATTCGCCCCGTGGGCTTTCCGGACGCGTCGCGCTCGATCCACGGCTGGTTGACGCCGGCCAGGCCCATTGCCTCGATTCCGCGAGTGTTGAGGAAGGCGCAGCACCGTGAGAACTGCAGATACACCGGATTGTTGGGTGCAGCCTGATCCAGTTCTTCCCGGGTGAGCGGCGTGGGACCGTCGGCGAACTGGTCGTACGACCAGCCGCCCAGATTGAACACCCACTGCCCCGGCCCCCGCGCCCCGGCCTTCGCGCGGACGATATCGAGCGCCTGCTTCCGCGACTCGATGCCGTCGAACCGCGCTTCGATGGCCCACGTTTCGGCGGCGCGCATCAACTGGGCATGCGCGTCGATGAGCCCGGGAATGACCGCTTTGCCGCGGAGATCGATTCTCCGCGTGTTGGGCCCGGCAAGCCGTGCGATGTCCTGATTGGTGCCGGCGGCCACGAATCGGTCGCCCCTGATTGCGACTGCTTGAGCGATCGTAAAACGGTCGTCGACAGTGATGATTTTCCCGTTCGAGAAGATCAGGTCCGCCGCTGCCTGCTGAGCATGAAGAATTGAGATGGCGCCCGCCACCGCCACCAGCACACCGGCCCCGACGGTCTTCCCGGTCCGAAGCTTCATCATGCCCTCCTTTTAGCCCACGAAGGCCAACCCTTTGGTGGGTCCGGCTCAGTCTATCACTCTTTGCGGATGCGCGCATTGCTTGCTTTGCCCGCAAACCGGGCCTATAATCCTGAGTCATACGGATGGAAATCCAATTCCGGCGGAACGCGATCGAAAGAAAGGTCAGGAGAATCATGAACGCAACAAAATCCATGAACTCGGCAAGATCTTATTGGTATAGGTCTGGTTTGGCGGCGGCCCTGGCCGTCATTCTGGCAGGCGCCTTTCTCTGGTGGTCACCGGCACGCTCCCTTGCTGCGGACAACTCTCTCCTGGGAGGCCGGGTTAGCACTTCGGAAAAGCTTGCTGTGTCTGGAATTCCGATCCGAGCCCACCGTAGCGATACCAACATCGCGGTGAGCGTCTACACCAACGGCCGGGGCGAGTATTCCTTTCCGGCGTGGTCTGACCTGTCTCCCGGTTCTTATTCGGTGGCCATCGTGCTTCCTGATTTTGAGCCGGTAAACCGGGAGAGCGTCACGCTGACAGCCGGGAAAACGGTTCGGCTGGATCTGACCTTGCGACCCCGGCAGCCTTCCATTGTCGATGCGACTGGCGCTGAAATCGCCATGGGGGAACCCGGTACGGATGACCAACGATTCTTGCTCACGCAGTGCGACAACTGCCACTCGTTGCAGTGGGCGCTCCGGAAGCCGCACACGAAGGAAGAATGGGTGAAAATCGTGCGGCGAATGGCGGGGGAACGGCAGGCCTCGAGGGATACCCCGGGAACCAGAGCGTTTGGCCAAAAGCAGTACATCGAGCCGCTGGCAGATTACCTGGCGACCATTCGAGGGCCGGGCTCTTCCGATCAAATCCCGTTTAAGGTGCGACCTCGGCCAGCGGGAGGAGAGTCCGCTCGCCTGGTTGTGACCGAGTATGACCTGCCGAGAGGCGGGAGCTACGAACCGTATATGATTCGCGGGGACCGGCGTTTTGTCTGGCCGCACGACGTGATGATGGATTCCAATTACGCCTGGTACACGGACCATTTCTCTTACCGGCTTGGCCGGCTCGACAGGCGGACTGGCGAAGCAAAGGAATTTCCATATACGGTCCCGCCGGGCGCCGGAAGAGAAGGGGGAGAGGGAGACGGCCGCGCAGGCAATCCCGGGGGTGGCGCCCACAAGATCGTTTTCGATCCCGAAAAGAAAATCGTCTTCGGCGCGGGCGGAGCTACTGCCAGATTTGATCCCGCCACGGAACAATTCACCGTCTGGCCGCATGGCAACGCCCAGTTTGGCATGGACCCGGCCGGCACGGTGTGGTTCCTCCACGGGCCCGGTGACTTGCAAAGCGTCGATCCCAAGAACGGAGACATGAAGGATTACCCGATTTCTCAGCGCGACGGTATTTACGACATGGATACGGATTCCCAGGGCCGGTCGATCCTGAATGTCTTTGCCGGGGGTAAATTCGGGCTGTATGATCCCAAGACCGATAAATATAGGGAATACCCCACGCCAACGCCCGGCTCGGGACCTCGGCGCGGACATCTGGATGCACACGATCGGGCGTGGGTGGGGCTTTATTGGGCCGGCCGCGTCGGCATGTTCGACCCCAGTACCGGCGAGGTCCAGGAGTATCCGCTGGTGCCCGATTCCAAACCGTACGGGCCACCCTTTCCCGCACCCTACACGACAGCCGTCGACGACAAGAATCAGATTGTGTGGGTCAGCGACTTCAATAACAGCCGTATCTACCGCCTGGATATGAAGACCGGCAAACCGACGGAATTCTTCATGCCGGCGCCGTATGAAGTGCGGGATCTGACAGTAGACAGGACCGCCTCGCGACCCACTGTCTGGATTCCCGCTTACCGGCCGCCTTCAAAGCTGGTGAAGGTGGAGCTTTGGTGAGCCTTCACGCCCACCAGCTCGATTCCCAACCGTGATTTACAAGGCGTGGGTCAGCTTGGCAAGCTGCGTGCACTCCCAAGAAGGAGGACGTCAGCAATTTTGAAATTCGAACGGAATCGCCGTCGCAAAGAGCGGCCCTGGAGGTCGGTCCAGGTCACGTCGAAGGCGTCTGTCCCGATGCTGGTCAGGGCGTCGAGCGTGGCCTGCACGTCCGCCGGCGCGGGAGCGATAGCCGCAGAGCAGTGACTCAACGCCACGCTATCGCCGCATTCCGGCACCGCCGACGCGCCCCCCGCCTCGACGCTCAGTTCTTGTAGGTCCAGCTTGCGCTGCCGCAGGACGCGCACTCCCTGGCATTCGGGTTCAGCGTTTCGCCGCAATTCAGACAGCGGGGAGCCGGTTTCCGGGTCCGCGACCAGTGGTAGCGAGCGAGCGCTGCGATGCACACTACGACCAAGCCTACCGCAGCCCAGGAGCCGAGGCTATCGAACAGAAATATGCCCGCAAGCAGAGCCGCAACTCCGATCAGCCACCACCGTGGCCGGCGCGAAGATTCCATCAAGTCCGAGGATCGCAGATGGCGGCGGGCCAACGCCGCTTAGGGCGGCTTGGCGCGGCGGGCTAGCCCATCAGATGGATGGCGTAGATCACTCCGCCGAACACGGCCAGGGCAGCCACCACATAGAGACCATATCGCATCATCCGTCTCGTGCTGGTGCTGACCCTGTCCTCGTCCTTCCTCATTTGCTCTTCGAGGCTGTCGAACATGAACACCTCCCAACGCGCTGAATCAGGGGCGGCATCCACTGGAGCAATTCCGCTTGGGGTCTGCGTTCACGCCATCGAGTTGCGCATAACAGCGCGGCACATTTCAGGTGCCATACATCCGGTCGTGCGAGATCCCAACCTCCGTTGGTCGGCTCCAGCTTCGCCGCCCCCTATTTTGTCCGGTTCTATTTGGACACCTCCTGGGACGAAACTCCCCGGCCCGATTGGCCGGTGCTCTTCGCCTACTTGTTCCGGCAAGGATTATGCTCCCGATGATGCCGCGTGTCAATGGGGCGCTCGACTCACAACCGTCGGGGAGACCGAGAAGGTGGTGTGGATTGGCTTCGAGGCAATCGCATCAGTATGACCAGCGCCCGGTTGTCTCGATGTTCGGTAGTGGGGCAGGTTGGATTCTTAGGCACACCGGGAACGGCGATCCGTGAGGACCGCCGCAAAAAATCCCCGGTTGATCCAGGGCAAGTCTCGGAGGGGAACATTGCCCGCAATCGAGGAAGATTGTATCACCCGTCCCGACGGAAACAATCGTTTCTATACGAAAGATAGGCTGAACCTACCTGGCGGCGGCGATTTCTCCTAAGGAACGTCCCCGCTTCCCAGAATTCAGCGCAGTTACCGCGTGCGTCGCCAAGTTGCCTTAGCAGCCCGTGGTAGTAGTCAGTTTCTGAGCCAAAACATGTGACCTCAGGAATGTTTTGTACGTCTGTACTGTTATGGCAATGGGAACCCGGAAGCGAGAGCAACAGGAGGAGTTGTGGATCGCCACCAGCGATGTGGTG
>JBGPLI010000275.1:0-5367 GCA_041486445.1 Bryobacteraceae bacterium | reverse complement strand
CTTACGCTGCCTAATTAATTAGGTAGCCGTCTTCAGGGCTGTGGGCCTGCACTGGTCTTGAGGGCGTCATCTTTGCAGGATAGGTCCAAAGCTTCCGCCTGGAGCTGAAAGCCGAGATCAATCGGGCTAAGCCGCTTCTCTCTTGCCGGCTCCGCAAGAGGCGGACGAAAACTAACGAGCCGGAAACGCACGTAGCCTTTTTGCGGTGGACTTTCTCGGACGCGGGTTCAACTCCCGCCGCCTCCACCACTATTTCTCATGAAGATTCACGCCATCGTGCATAAAGCCGAAGAGGGCGGCTTCTGGGCTGAAGTGCCCTCCATCCCTGGTTGTGCCACGCAGGGCGAGACAATGGAGGAGCTTCGTTTCAATCTGCGTGAAGCCATAGAAGGATGTCTGTCGGTTCCGGTGGAGACTCCGTCCATGCACGCCGATGATCAGGTGATTGAACTGGCGCTGTGAAGGCGCTCTCCGGCAGGGAGTTCGCCCGCATGCTGGAGGCGCACGGATGGTCCCTCCAGCGCATCAACGGCAGCCATCACATCTACACCAAGCCTGGCAGTACGGTCCGTGTTTCCGTTCCGATCCATGGCAATGAATCGCTCAAGGTTGGCCTTCAGCGTCACCTCATGAAGTTGGCCGGTCTGCAGCTATAGCCCGCCGCCTCCACCACTCTCATTCTCCAGCGCAGGTGTTGTACACTAAGAGCGTCGGTGGAGGTGGGTCTTCTCGAGTTGCCTGCTCCCCAGTCACACTAAGGCCGCGTTGCCGGGCGGCGCGCTTCGCGCCGTGGAGAGGGCAGTGTGCGGCCTGTTCCAGTTGATTCTCCCCGATGATTGCCGCGTCTGCGGCGAACCCCTGCGCGAAATCTCACGGATTCCAGTGTGCAGCCGCTGCCTGAGGGAGCCGGAGCCGTTCTTCGCCGAATATTTCTGCGCCACGTGCCGGACTCCCTTCCTCAATCGCTCGCCTTTGGATGAAAACGGACGCTGCGCCGTGTGCCGGCTGGGGCTGGCCGGTTACGACGCCGTCTACACATACGGCTCCTACGAAGGGACGCTGCGGAAGCTGGTTCATCTGCTGAAGTACGATGGCGTTCAACCCCTGGCGCGGCCGCTGGGAGAATATCTCGCGATGGCGCTGCCTCGGGAGCGGGCTTTCGATCTGGTGACACCGATGCCGCTGCATTGGCGGCGGCGCTGGCGCCGCGGATTCAATCAAGCCGAGTTGCTGGCGCGCGAGATCGCGCGGCGCTGGAATGCGCCGGTAAAGATGGCCGCGCAAAGGATTCGCGCCACCACGCCCCAAGCCGGACTCACGCCCGCGCAGCGCCGTCTCAACGTCCGTGGCGCGTTCTCGGCGAAGCGCGGGGTCCGCCTGGACGGAATGCGGGTGCTGCTGGTGGACGACGTGCTGACCACAGGCGCCTCGGCCAGCGCTTGCGCCCGCGTCTTGAAGCACGCCGGCGCCGCTCACGTAACGTTGCTGACGCTGGCGCGCGCCGATCGCAGGAGGACGCTGCCGTATCTCGAGGATTTGAACGCCGCAGCAGCGGCCGGAGCAGGAGCCGTATGATCGGCGCCTATCAGGACCGCCTGCACCGGCCCGTGCTCGTGCTGAACTCCAGTTATGAGCCGATCAACGTGTGCGCGGCGCGGAGGGCGCTGGTGCTGGTGCTGAAGGGCGTGGCGGCGACCGAGGAACACGCCAGCGCGCACGTACACTCGGCGCGCCAGGCTCTGCGCGTGCCGAGTGTGATCCGTTTGCTGGAGTACCGCCGCATCCCGCACCAGACCCGGGCGCTGTCGCGCAAGAACATTCTGATGCGCGACCGGTACACCTGCCAGTACTGCCTGCGCACGCTCAACTCGGGCGAACTGACGCTGGACCACGTGGTTCCCCGGTCGCGCGCCGGCGAGACCACCTGGGAGAACCTGGTCGCCTGCTGCCATCCTTGCAACAACCGCAAAGGGAATCGCACGCCCGAGGAAGCGGGGATGCGCCTGACGAGAGCGCCGCGGCCGTTCAGCTTGCACACCAGCCGGCACCTGATGCGGCTGCTCGGCAAGAGCGACGATCAGTGGCGGAAGTATTTGTTTTATTAGCGTTCAGCAGTCAGCTTTCAGCAATCAGCTTAAGCGCCTGCGGCAGAAGCTGAATGCTGATCGCTGAGGGCTGAAAGCTTTTAGTACCGCCGCGCCACCAGGACGCGCGACGGGTATCCCGTCTGTTTCACGAAGTGATTAGTGACGATGCGCAGTCCCGCTTCGCCCACCAGTTCCGGCACGGCCCCTTCGACCTGGCGGCCCCAAAAGGCCGGGACCAGTTTCCCGGCAACGCTGTAAAGCCGGTTGAACAGCTTCGCGTTCTGCCCGATCACCACCAGCGAGAACGTGCCACCCGCGCGCAGAACGCGCCGGATTTCGCGGAGCGTCAGCCGGATATCGTCCTGCGACAACAGCTCGAACAGGTAGCAGCACACCACGGCATCGAAGCTCGCGTTGCGAAACGGCATGTGCCGGGCGTCGACGGCGCCGCAATGCGATTCCGCGCCGGGGAACTCGCGGCGGGCGCGATGCTGCGTGCGCGCCGCCATGTTCGGCGAAAGATCCAGCCCGAAGGTCTTGCCGTTGGTGTTCGCCTTCACCAGGCGGCGGAACATCTCGCCCGAGCCGGTGGCGATCTCAAGCACCCGCATGCCGTCCTGAATGCCCGCGTGACGCAGCGCACATTGGTGGGCCCGGGAGTGGAAGAAAAACGTGCTCACCGGATACACCGACGCCACCGTATCGTAGATGCGGCGCGTGCGGTCGGCGATGGTGCGGGGCATCCGGTCCGGGCGGGCCAGAAGAAGAGAGTAGTTAAGATCGCTCATTTTTGACTCGCGCACAACGCTGTGCGCTCCGGCTATAGGCTCTGGACAAAGGATTCGACTCCCACCACGGTACCACTGACTTGCTCGGGAATTTCGATCCCGGTGCTGGTTCCTTCCCCGGGACGGCTGTCGATCCACATCTTGTAATCGCCGCCGAAGAGGACTTTCAAACGCTCGTTGACGTTGCTAACGCCAATGCCCTGCTCGAACAGCGTAGCCAGCTTGGCCTCGGGGATCCCGACGCCGTCGTCTTCGACAACCACCTGGAGGCGCTCGCCGGCAAGACGGCTGCGCACACACACCGTGCCTCCGCCCACTTTGCTCGATAGCCCGTGGCGGACGCTGTTCTCCACCAGGGGCTGGAGCAGCATACTCGGAACCAACAGGTCCAACGTCGCCGGATCGACGTCCTTCTCGAAGCGGAGCTTGTCGCCGAAACGCACCATCTCGATGGCGAGGTAATCCTCGATGAAGGACAGCTCCTCGCCCAAAGGGGTCAGGTTGTCCTGCTGGCGCAGCAGGCGGCGGAGAATCTTCGAGAGTTTGTACACCACCTGGCGCGCCTCCTCCGGATGAACGCGGATCAGCGAGGCCACCGAATTGAGCGTGTTGAACAGGAAATGCGGGTTGATCTGGCGGCTGAGCGCGGCCAGGCGAGCCTCATTGAGCCGCAACTGCTGCTGCTCGAGTTTCTTCTCGTTCCGATTGCTGTTCCAGATCTTGATCGGCAGCACGGTCGCGAACAGCGTGGTGGCATAGACGGCGGCCACCACCCAGGGGCTCTCCTCGCCGGGCCACCTCTGCTGAAGCGTGAAGACGCCCTTGTGCGGGAACAGCGCCGCGACGCCTGAGCGCAGCAGCTCCGCCAGAAGGATCACCATGACGCAGGCCAGGCTGAACAGAGGCAGGCGCAAGTCGCGCTTGCGCAGGAGACGAAACAGCGCCAGGTCCGGGAAGGGGGTGAATTTCCAGATGGATTCCTTATCCGGCGCGAGATCGCGCAGCAGCCCGCCCATCACGCCGACCGCGGCCAGCAGCGGCATCGACATCAGCTCGCCGTTGAGCATCGCGGGGAGCGAGATCAGCACTCCGGCAAGCAATCCCGTGACGTAGCCGCCGAGCATCCCCATCACCAGGCTGCCTTCCAGACCCAGGTCGACGGCCTGGTATTGGTCGTGCGTCAGCACTCGCGCGGCGACACCGGCGCCGAAGATCGCGGCGCAAACCAGCGCCATCAGCACGCGCTGGGTGAGCGTGCGCTCTTCCCGCATCAGCATCCGCTGGAAGCCGCCGCTGCGGGTCAGGAGACTCGCGAGCGAAGCCGCCACGGCCAGCTTCACCAGCAGGATCACCAGGTGCTGTTCTACCATGCGCTGCTTAGCCCTCGTCGAAGTCCGCTTCGCATCATTATAATGAAATCAGCTCTCCCGAAT
Source organism: Bryobacteraceae bacterium (assembly GCA_041486445.1). Lineage (GTDB taxonomy): Bacteria > Acidobacteriota > Terriglobia > Bryobacterales > Bryobacteraceae > Palsa-187. The sequence continues at coordinate 1,059 of JBGPLI010000275.1, read as the reverse complement.
CCCCGTTCATGTCCAAGACATTCGAGTTGCGCAAAATCGCCGAGGCCGATTTCCCCAGCCGATATGGACATTTTCGCATCTATGGCTTCAAAGAAGGGGGATTCGAGGGGGACGCGGAAGAGGCGGTCGCGCTTACTATGGGCGATCTCACAGCCGGCGAGCCGCCGCTGGTGCGCATCCACTCGCAGTGCCTGACCGGCGACGTGTTCCACAGCCTGCGCTGCGACTGCCGGGCGCAGCTCGAACTGGCGCTGGAATCGATCGCCCGCCAGGGGCGCGGCCTGCTGATCTACGAGCATCAGGAGGGGCGCGGTATCGGCCTGCTCAACAAGCTGCGCGCCTACGAGCTTCAGGATCTGGGCGCCGATACCGTGCAGGCGAATGAACAGCTCGGTTTTGAGGCGGACCTGCGCGGATACCAGTTGCCCGCCGCCATCCTGCGATTCTTCGGCCTCCGGGAGGTGCGGCTGATGTCCAACAATCCGGAAAAAATCCAGGCTCTGGAGCGCGCCGGGGTGCGCGTCGCCGAGCGGGTGCCCTGCCTGGTGGCGCCCACGGAGTCCACCGAAGATTATCTGCGGACCAAGCGGGACAAGCTCGGGCATCTGCTGGATCGCGCGTAGAGCGCAGCGACGGTCCGGCGCCGGTTGGCGCGTGTGCTATCCTGAAGTTCACCGGCTTGACGCCCAAGCGGGGACGTAGTTCAGTTGGTTAGAACGCCGGCCTGTCACGTCGGAGGTCGCGGGTTCGAACCCCGTCGTCCCCGCCAAACTCTTCTTTTTCCTTTCAAACACTTCCGCAGAACCAGCCTTCCGCGTGCAAACATTTGCTAACCTGCGCTCCGCGCCGTGTTTCCGCGCTTCCGCAATCACGTCCGCCATGGCGTCGTTCCAGATTTTCGCCGCGGCCTTCGTGTCGGCCGGTAACGCGTGGGAATAGATCGACAGGGTGATGTTCTGGTCGGTGTGCTTCAGGCGCTGGGCGACGACCGCGATCGGCACGCCATTGCTCAGTAGGCGGCTGGCGTGGGAGTGTCGCAAGGAATGCAGGCTGACGCCT
>JBGPLI010000274.1:0-5440 GCA_041486445.1 Bryobacteraceae bacterium | reverse complement strand
TCGGCCTTGGCGATCAGGTCTTCGCCCTTGAGGACAACACCGCCGGTGTCGCAAGTGACGTTGCATCCGAACTCCAGGAAACGCGCTAATTGCTCCGCAAAATCGTGGTCAGCTTCGGCATGCGCCAGAAATATGTTTGTCAAATTCATGAGTGTAACGCAGACCCGCCCGCCGCTCCTATCGCTGGATGCAGTTATGGCCACCGTCTGGAGTCACCGCTTTTCGGCCGTTGGCGGCAGGTCCCGCACAGAGGGCGCTGCGCGGGTTAACCTAGGAGAGAGTTATGAACGTGATCGTGAAACTATCCGACGAACAAGCCGCGGCGCTTCAGGCAAAGGCCGCCGCGCATGGTCTTTCCCTTGAGGAGTGGCTTCAGAAACTCGCTCAAGCAGAGTCGGCAGAGACCCGTCCGCACCGGCATATCGCCGACGTGATCCGCGAAAACATGCAGGATGTGCCGCCCGAAGTCATGGCCCGCATGCCCGAGGATGGCGCGAGCCAGCACGACCATTACATCTACGGTTGGCCCAAGAAAGAGGCATGACCGCGCTTTTCGCCGATACCTTCTATTGGATTGCCCTGGCCGATTTCACCGATAGCGCCCACCAACGTGCTTTGGCCCTTACATCCGAACGCGCAGACTCTCCCATCGTCACTACCGATGAGGTGCAGGCCGAGTATCTTACCTTCTTTGCGATGGCTCCGGAGCAGATCATCACGGATCACGTTTGGGATCTCGCGGAACTCACCAACGAGTAAAGGTCTGAAACTCAAACCACACGCCAAACGCGATGGACATCGCGCCGAGAATCTGCATCCAACGCTTACTATATCCGAAGTCTCGCCAGCGCAAAAGCCGCAACGTCCTGTCCGCGTCGATCACAAAGCCTGCCCCAACTGCAATAAAGGATGCTCCGAAGATCCCGAATATGATGTCGTCGCGCGTCAAGAGAAGAGTCTATCATCTCCTTCAACGCACCTTTCAGGCACTACCAGCCGTCCGCCAGCACCTCAACCGCCTATGGTATGTTCAAGAATCCCGGTTTTTCGAAATCCCTGAGGTACATTCGATGTCGCACGAACACTCCTCCAAGCACACCCCGGTCATCGCCGACGGATTGACGCTGGGGATCGTCGGGGCCGGCGTCATGGGTCAAACCATGATGCGTGGCCTGGTGACCAGCGGCCTGATTCCCGCCGCCCGGCTGTGGGCGGGAGACAAGAACCCGTCCATCTGCGAAAGCGCCGGCCGCGAGCTGGGAGTCCCGGTCGAGTCGGATTTCCAGCCGCGCGTTCCCACCGCGGATCTGATCCTGATGTGCGTGAAGCCGGCCGACGCTCCCGTGGTGCTGGGCACGCTGCGCAACGCAGGTCTGCGGCGCGAGACGCTGCTCATCTCGATTCTGGCCGGCGTCTCTACCGATCAGATCGAGACTCTGCTCGGCACCGATAATCCCGTGGTCCGCGCCATGCCCAACACGCCCGCGATCGTCGGAGAAGGAATGACCGTAGTATGCCGCGGCTCCTGCGCTTCCCAGTCCGATCTGGAGCGGGCCGAGCACATCTTCGAAGCGGTGGGCAAGTGCATCTCCGCCGACGAAATCCATTTCAACGCCATCACGGCGCTGAGCGGCAGCGGGCCCGGCTATCAGTTCCTGATTATGGAGGCGCTGGCCGACGCGGGCGTTCGCGTGGGCCTGCCGCGTCAACTGGCTCTGACGCTAGTGGCGCAGACGGCGCTCGGCGCCGCCCGCATGGTGCTCACCTCCGGCCGCCATCCCGCGGCTTTGCGCGACGACGTCACCACGCCGGCGGGCTGCACCATCGCCGGATTGCTCATGCTCGAGGACGGCAGGATCCGCTCGGTGCTGGCGCGAGCAGTCGAGGAAGCCACCAAGACCTCGGCCCAGCTCGGGGCGTCCACATCCAAGATCTCGGAACACGCCAGGCACCACGGAACCAGCGCCGGTCATGCCTGAAGCGAAATCCCGCGGGCTGGCCGACGAACCGTCGAGTAATCGCGCACAACGGAACGCGGCGGCAGCGTCCTCCGATAACAGCGCGGGTGCCGCCGCGTCCTGTACGCTCATCGAAATCGAAGATCGCTGGGGCGCGCACAACTACCACCCTCTGGACGTGGTCATCGAGCGCGCCTCCGGCGTCTGGGTCTACGACGTCGAAGGCAAGCGCTACATGGACTGCCTGAGCGCCTACTCGGCCGTCAATCAGGGCCACTGCCATCCGCGCATCCTTCGCGCACTCCAGGAGCAGGCGGCGCGGCTGACGCTGACCTCGCGCGCCTTCCGCAACGATCAACTGCCGATGTTCGTCGCCGAGCTGGCCCGGTTGTGCGGCATGGAGATGGTCCTTCCCATGAATACCGGCGCCGAGGCAGTCGAAACCGCGATCAAAGCCGCGCGCCGATGGGGATACACGCGCAAGGGCATCGCGCATGATCGCGCGGAGGTGATCGTCTGTGAGAACAATTTTCACGGCCGTACTACCACGATCTCCGGTTTTTCCTCCGAGCCGCTGTACCGCGACGGATTCGGACCCTTCACGCCCGGCTTCGTGACCGTCCCGTTCGGCGACGCCCAGGCGCTCGCCGATGCCATCACGCCCAACACCTGCGCCTTCCTGTTCGAGCCGATCCAGTGCGAGGCCGGCATCCTCATCCCTCCCGACGGATACGTGCGCGACGTGGCGGACGTCTGCCGCCGCGAGCGCGTTCTGATGGTGGCCGACGAAATCCAGACCGGGCTCGGACGAACCGGATGCTGGCTCGCGTGCCAGAACGAAGGCGTCCAACCCGACGTTTTCATTCTTGGCAAGGCTCTCTCCGGCGGAATGTATCCTGTCTCGGCCGTCGTTTCGGGCGAAAAAGTGCTGGGCGTGTTTCGCCCCGGCAGCCATGGCAGCACGTATGGCGGCAATCCGCTGGCGTGCGCGGTGGCGCGGGCGGCGCTCGAAGTGATCCGCGAGGAGCGGCTGCCCGAGCGCTCGGCTGAACTCGGAGCCTGGTTGCTCTACGAGCTGCGCAAACTGCGCCACCCTCACATCAAGGAAGTCCGAGGGCGAGGCCTGCTGATCGGCATCGAGCTGCTGGTTCCGGCGCGGGCGTATTGCGAGCGCCTGAAGGATCTGGGCCTGCTCTGTAAGGAGACCCACGATTACGTCATCCGCCTGGCGCCTCCTCTGATCGTCTCGCGCGAAGATCTGGATTGGATGATCGGCCAGGTGCACGCCGCGTTCACGGCATGATTCGCCGGGGTGCCTGTCATCCCGAGCGCACGCGAGGGATCTGCTGTTCGTGAGCGCATTGCTCGGAATTAGGACGGCCGCAGAGCCGCCGAGTTTTTTCAGCGAACTTCTGATTCGGCACTCGAGAAACTTCCCGCTTCAGCCGGCCCAGGCCGAGTTTACCGATCACCGGTTGTACCGGCGAGCCATGAACAGTTTCAGAGATTTCATGAACTGGTTTGTGGGGCGGCTCTTCAAGCTGCAGCCGGTTTTCAACCGGCAACGAACGGGTTGAAAACACGGCTAGAGCAAAACAAGGACCGCCGGCTCCAAACAAGAAAAAAGGGGTTGCAGCTTAAGGTCTACCAGCAGCGCTCCGTGCGGTATCGTGTACCTGGAGAGAGATGAGTGGCGCCGCCACCTTCATGGCTAATGGTCTCAGTGCTCGAAGAGCACCCCGCGATGTACCCGTATGCCCAACTACGAAACATTTTGAAGCCTGAAGATGTTCCGAGTGCGATTGGCGATGAATGCGCCCCGCTTGAGCAAGAGTTTGGCACCGAAACGGTACGGCCTTTTTACCATCTTATATGGCTCTTCAATACGCTGCCGTCGCTATGTACGATTCAAACGCAAGTTGCCCCGCGGGATCTCAAGCCACCATACGCTTGGGCACGAACACAGGTGGCGTCGCAAATTATTTTGCTGCCTCGAGATCCTACAGCCCATACGGATCAGCGCGTCGCTGAGGCTACCAACTCATGGTGGTTGAGGTTAATCTCTGAAAGTGCTGCCCAGCGGACCCCGAATTCAGTCGGTTGGATGATATCGGTTGGACCGACGCCTGTGAGGCTTTTTCTGTTGCGCATTCCCGATGCTCCATACCCGTATCGAGACGAAGATCTGATCGAAACACCCGGTTTTGGGTCTGTCCTTCGCTTACACGGTTGTGCAAACTCACGCTCGAAAGCTGCAGAGCGCTGGAAGGCTGCGGTAAGGTTCGTTGCTGACATTATCGAGCAAGGGCAGGCCCAAAATCATCTTGGCCGAGCCGAGCCGTATAGGCACCTCGACGATTCGCCGGTTGCCCCGACATAACGTTCGTTATCACACGCTGCAAAGAAAAAGCGGGGCTGTTCTTTGGGGGAGTCAGGAACGGCTTCCTTAAGCGGCCGTGAAAACCGGATGACACTGAACAGCGGCCCGTTGGTTCCTTCCGGTCATTGATCGGAGCACTTCAGCCGCCGTAAATTGAGCGATCCGGTAGGCCTGCCAAAGTTGAGGACGTGTGTACATGGTCGAAGTGTAGCGGGTTTCGTAAGGAGCAAACGCATCTAAGCAGTTCGCTACCTCCATCAGCGGCGACTGTGGCGTCTCACGCCCCACCTCCTGAATCAACAGGTCCAATTTGTGTCCGAAATGTTTTTTTGCACGGCCATGTGTGAGATTCGCCTGATGAGCCAGGTGCGCCTTGAGGGCTTTTTCGGTCGCATCACGGGCGCTGTGCATCGCCTTTGAGTTCGGGCGCTGTTGGCACAAGTCGGTTATTGCGGAGGTAAGTTCCCGTTCCGTGCTTTCAATCATCTCGCCGAGAAACGATCCGGCGGCGAAGACCGCATGCGAGTCTTGAAACCCAGTGTCGTAATCGAAGCAGTCCGCCCACAGCAACAGATATTCGCGCACGGTGTCTCGGTAAGAGCACAAACGCTGTTTCGTCTCGGTAGGCATGACACGAAGCGCGTTCATGGTGTTGACGGCCGGTCTACCGTAGACGAGCGGGATCGCAACACGCCAGAAAACATCCTCAAAGAAGAAGACGCCTGTAAACCTGGGGCCACTAAAACCGCCCTGCTGAAGTACCTCGAAAGGAATGTCACCCGCGAATTCCGTTTCCACCCCCTTATTATATAAGGCCGGTACCGACTTCCGATAATCCGTGGTTCCACTTGGCCGTCTTGTCGCCTTCCCCCATCCGCGCCCCAACCCCAACCTCCCGAGCCATCCCAACCCCGACCTCCATCACCCCGCCTCCAACAAGATTAATCCCTTCTCACCCACAACTTGACGCTCCCAATCGCACACTCGCCCGCCCTCCCCATGCGATCTCTGAATTCGAAAGGACCCCACTCGTGTCCCGATCGCCCATCTCCGAAAAACAACGCGCCGCCAATCGCGCCAACGCCGCCCGCTCCACCGGCCC
>JBGPLI010000273.1:0-5697 GCA_041486445.1 Bryobacteraceae bacterium | reverse complement strand
TCGGTGCTGCCGGTGAGCGATTACCACAAGGACAGCGATCCGGCGTTTCAAAGGACGGGGGCGCGTCCGCCGCGGTTCATCCAGGCGCTGAACGAATGGCTGGAGAGCTTCTGCTCCCAGCGTGGCTACGTTTACCTGAACTACTTCCGTTCGCTCGTCGACAACACCGGCCAGTTTCAAGCCGACCTCTCCGACGACGGTCTGCATCCCAACGCCAAGGGATACCGGGTGATGGCGCCGCTGGCGGCCGCGGCTATCGACAAGGCCATGGGAGGCTCGCGCGTCCCGGTTCTGGAGCAGCAGGAGAAACCCCGGAAGCGGGGAAAAGCGTCAAAATAGGGAATATGGCAAAAGCGCTTCGCGCGTTCGCGTTTCTGGCGATGGCCGTGGCGGCCTGCGCTCAGTTGCAGATGAGCGTGGCGCAACTGAGGGCGTTCATCCGCTCCTCGATTCAGATGAAGCACGACGACGTCAAGGTCGCCCAGTACGTCAAGAAGATCAAGCTCAGCGACAAGCTCGACGACCGCACGGTGGAAGAGCTGCAAGGGATGGGCGCGGGTCCCAGAACCGTGGCCGCGCTTCGCGCGCTGAGCGAAATTTCGGCCACGTTGCCGGCTCCGCCGCCTCCGCCTCCTCCGAAGCCCGTGGTGACGATCCCGCCGCCGGATTCGATCGAGCAGAAGAGGATTCTGGCGGAGATCACCCAGAACGCGCTCAACTACTCCAAGAACCTGCCCAACTTCATCTGCACGCAGGTGACCCGGCGCAACACCGATCCGAGCGGCATGGAGAACTGGCGGCTGATGGACACCATCCAGGAGCAGCTCAGCTACTTCGAGCAAAAAGAGAACTACAAGGTCACCATGGTCAACAGCCGCATGGTGACCAACATCAAGCACGAGCAGCTCGGGGGAGCGACGTCGTCGGGCGAATTCGGCAGCATGCTGTACGAGATTTTCTCACCGGAGTCGGATACCGAGTTCAACTGGGAACGCTGGGCCACGCTGCGAGGCCGGCGCATGTATGTGTTCAATTTCCGGGTGCCGCAGTCGCACTCCAAGTACAGCATCTACCACGGCGAATCCAAGCGCCAGATCGTCGCCGGCTATCACGGCCTGATCTACGCCGACCGCGACACCGGCATGGTGATGCGCATCAAGTTCGACTGCGACGAGATTCCGGTCGACTTCCCGATCCAGAGCGTGTCGCTCGACCTGAATTACGACTTCATCAAGATCGCCGAGCAGGAGTTCGTGCTGCCGCTCAAGGCCGAGCTGCGCTCCCGCGAGGGCAAGTACCTGGTGAAGAACGACGTCGAGTTCCACCTGTACCGCAAGTTCGGCACCGAAACCTCGGTCACCTTCGATCCGATCGAGGCGCTTCCCGACGAGGCGACCAAGGAAGAGCCCGCCAAGCCCGATACGCCCCCGGCCAAGCCGCCGGTGAAGAAGTAAGATATAATGGCGCAGTTCGGCGTAACCGATTGTCCGGGACCGCAAACTCAAAACAGAGAGGGAGAAACCGATGAGCAGAGAGTCTAGAGGAGTTCGTTGGGGCTGTCGCGTGGCTGTGTTCGTCTTGGGGCTGGTCCTGTTCGTGGCGGCTCCCGTTTTCGCGCAATTGCCGACCGGGACAATTCTGGGAACCGTGAAGGACCCTTCGGGCGCAGTGGTCGTAGGTGCGAACATCACGGCCCAGAACGCGGAGACTGGCACATCGCGCTCGATCTCGACCGATGAGACCGGCGCGTACCGTCTGGCGGCACTGCCTGCGGGCCACTATGACCTAAGAATTGAGTCGCCCGGCTTCAAGCCAACCACGCAGAGAGGGCTGGTTCTCAACGTTGACCAGGAAGCGATCATGAACTTTTCGCTCGAGGTGGGGACCGCTTCGGAACAAGTCGTGGTCACCGGCGAAGCTCAGCTCGTGAACACGACCACAGCCTCGCTGGGCGGCCTGGTGAGTGAACAGAAACTCGCGGAGCTGCCGCTGAACGGCCGCAACTACCTGGACCTGGTCCTGCTCCAGCCGGGCGTCTCCCAAGACACGGTGGTGGTCCACCTGGGCGGGGGCGGAAACAGCACCACCTATAGCAGCAACGGCGCGCCCATCATCTCGAACAACTTCCTGCTGGACGGAACGCCCACGCAGAACGTTCTCGGCTACAATGGCGCCTCGGCCGTGGGCACAACGCTGGGTTTGGACGGCATCCGCGAATACAAGGTGATCACCAACGCTTTCAGCGCCGAGTATGGCATGAACATGGGCAGCCAAATGACGATTGTCAGCAAGGGCGGAGGCAATCAGTTTCACGGCGATGCGTTCGAATACTTGCGGAACCGCGTCCTGGACGCCAGGAATTTCTTTGATGCCTCCTACGGGCAGTGCGTGGCCTCCCATGCGGGCGACTGTAAGCGAAACCCTCCCTATGAGCGGAATAACTTTGGGGGCGCTTTCGGGGGACCGATCCGGAAAGACAAGACGTTTTTCTGGGGTGTTTACGAAGGTTTGAAGCAGGTGAAGGGGAACCCCGTGATCGCCAAGGGAATTCCCGCCGCGTGCGTGGCCAACGGGACGCGCACCGTCGCCCAAGGCAACCCCAACGGCCAAAACTACATGGCGACTCCCGCCGATTGCGGAGGACTGATCTCTGTTCCCATAACAACGAACGCAGCCATACGGCCGCTGCTGGCGCTCTACGACCCGGCGGACACCAACTACACGCAGCTCTCCCATGAGACGGTGCACTATGGGCAGATGCGGGTCGACCAAAATTTTGGCAAGGATGACAGTCTGTTCGCGCGCTACACGATTGAGGACGGGCTCGATAATGTCCCGGGGCCGGGTTTCGGCGCCAGCGTGTACGGCTTCAAGGAGTTTCAGAACGAAGAGCCCAGCCGCAGCCAGTACATCACCCTTTCCGAGAGTCACATTTTTTCGCCCACGCTTCTGAATACGGCGCGGATCTCATTCAGCCGGACAAACATCCTGGCAGAACCGGTTGCCAATCCTTCTCAGACCGGGCAGCAAGTCATTGGGCCGGATATCTCGTTCGCCAATGGGCAGCCGGTAGGTTTGGTTGTCATCGGATCGAACGGCAGCGGGAGTCCGTCATTCACCACCATGGGGCCGGACTTTGCCGCCCCCAACTTCCACTTGCAGAATTACTGGAGTCTGGGCGAGGACATGTTCTACACGAAGGGAAAACACGCCCTAAAATTCGGCTTCTTGGGCAACCGCATTCAGTTGATCACCGGCGAGACAGTGTGGGGCCGCGGGAGGGTGAACTTTATAGGAGGACTTCCTGCCTTTCTCCAGAATCAACCGTCGCAGGAATTTGCGGCCATCCCAGGGGGAATCGGGCGCCGGCATTTCCGGTACGAAACCTATGGATTTTACGGGCAGGACGACTGGCGCGCGACTTCGCGGCTGACGCTCAACCTCGGCCTCCGGTACGAATTCAACACGGTGCCAGTTGAGTCCCAGGGCTATAACACTACCTTGCTGAACCCTGGCGCTCGCGTCGACGTCGTGGGCGGCCCCAACTGGACTTCCCCGCTGACCGTGCAGCCCTATCTGCGAAACCCGTCGCTCAAGAACTTCAGCCCTCGCTTCGGGTTCGCTTACGACCCGACAGGCAAAGGGAAAACTGCCCTTCGCGGCGCCTACGGGATTTACTACGATATCGCGACCATCGGCTCGACCACGTTCGGATATGTGGTGGGCGATCCTCCATATCGTTCCTTGAACGCCGTTACTCCGCCGTCCTTCGCGCCGGGGTTCATCTCGGCTAACCCGGGACCCTTTCAGCCTCCTTTCACCTTTCCGGGAGCGACCAATACGTTTCAGGGATTTTTCCCTCCCTCGCCGATCAGTCTCACCCAGCACGACATCCGCCAGCCATATCTGATGTCGTGGAACTTCTCCGTCGATCAACAGTTGCCCGGCAGCATCGCCCTGACGGCGTCGTATGTGGGTACCAAGGGCCTGCATCTGTGGGGGCAAGGGGACGTCAATGGGTGCAACCCTACGGCTTTCGTCAACGGAATCCCCAACTGGGCGAACACTCAGGGTCCCGGAGGTACGCCGGTGGCCTGCCCATCCGCGAACCTGGCCTTTCCATCGGGACATATTTGCACCGTCATCCCCTCCTCCGGGCCTACCTTGCAGATCCCGAGCGGGCGCAACAATTGCAACTTCGGTTACGACAATTCCGTCCAAACCACTTCTGCGTCCTGGTACAATGCCCTCCAGGTAACCGTGCAGAAAAGGCTGTCGCACGGCTTCGAATTCCAGAGCGCCTACACCTACTCGAAAAACCTGGATCTCCCACAGGGGAGGCTTTTCATCGACGGCGAGGTCCCCACGCCCTACGCGCCCCGGTCCATCGACAGGGGCAAGTCCATCATCAACGCCACTCACAATTGGCGGTTTAACACCCTTTACACCTTACCGACGCGGCAGTCCGCCGGTTTTGTATCCAAGCTGGCGAACGGCTGGTCGGTGCAGAATATCGTTTCCGCACAGACCGGATTCGCGTTTTCGCCCGCCGCCCCGGGCGACGTGGCGCTCAACACGACCACCAGTATCAACGGCGGCTATGAGCGCCCCGACGTGGTCACGTCCGCCAATTTGGGCGATGTCACCACCTGCGTGGGAAACACCGGCCTTACTCCATCGCGCCGGCAGTGTAATCCCAACGCAGTGGCCTACGATCGTGCCACAGTCATTACCGGCAACCCGAACCGATGGTACAACCCCAACATGTTTACCACGCCCATTCCGGGTTTCCTGGGCAATGTGGGCAGAGGCGTTCTGATCGGACCTGAACTGTTCAACTGGGACTTCTCAGTACACAAGAACACCCGGCTCGGGCTTCTCGGTGAAGCGGGGAATCTGCAATTCCGGGCGGAATTTTTCAACATCCTGAACCGCGCGAACTTCATCAATAATCCGCCCAATGGCAACGGAATCGTTGGCCCAACCGCCGGCGCCCTCACGGTGGCTCGGGAAGGACGGGACATCCAGCTTGCGCTAAAGGTGAGCTTCTAACCTGAAATACGGGGTCCTTCGAGAATGGGCTCTTCCCGTTCGCGGCGAATTTTCGTGACCTAACGAAGTTAAGGACCTCGGCCACGCCGTGGCCCCAGAACTGCGTTTAATTTGGTGCGAATCGCCCGAATTGCGTGCTGGCGCTCATAATCCGGTTCCGGGGATGCACACAAACAGATAGACGCCTAACCGAAAGGTTAGTACAATAGAGTCCCGATAAAGGTCGAGGGCATGGTAGAGGACAGGAACATTTCCCACTACGATCTCGCGGAGAAACTCGGCGAAGGCGGAATGGGCGTGGTGTATAAGGCCTGGGACCGCAAACTCGGCCGCTCGGTGGCGCTCAAATTCCTGTCGGCTCACCTGGCGGACTCCCCGGCCCAGGTGACGCGCTTCCACCAGGAGGCGCGCGCGATTTCCGCGCTGAACCACCCCAATATCGCGACGATTTACGAGATCGACGAGGCCGAGGGCCACTGCTTCCTGGCGCTCGAATACCTGCCCGGAGGAACGCTCAAATCCGCACTCGAGCAGCTCAAAGCGGCCGGGCAGCCGCTGTCTTTGGAGCAGGGAATCGAGTACGCGTTCCAAATTGCGGACGCACTGGCGCACGCGCACCGCCATGGCGTGATTCATCGGGACATC
>JBGPLI010000272.1:0-5709 GCA_041486445.1 Bryobacteraceae bacterium | reverse complement strand
GACGCGGCACGCACGAGTGCGTGCGCCACATCAATCCGAGAGCACGCACACGTCCTTCAGATTGCGATAATCCTCGGCGTAGTCGAGGCCGTAGCCGACCACAAACTCATCGGGAATCCGGAAACCGACGTAATGTACCTCCACGGGACGCTGGCGGCGATCCGGCTTGTCGAGCAATGTCGCGATGCGCAGCGACTTCGGCTTGCGCTGCGCCAGGACCTTCATCAGATAGGTGAGCGTGACGCCGCTATCGACGATGTCCTCGACAATGATCACGTCGTAGCCCTCGATGGTGACGTCCAGGTCCTTGGTCAGCTTCACTTCGCCGGAGCTGGTCTTGCCGCGGCCGTAACTCGAGATGCCGATAAACTCGACGCGCACGGGCGTTTTCATCGCCCGGGCCAGGTCCGCGAGAAAGAAGCAGGCCCCTTTGAGAATCGCGATCAGGTACACAGGACCCTGCGGGTAGTCGCGGTCGATTTGCGCTCCGAGCTCGCGGATGCGGGCCTGGATCTGTTCGGCGCTGATCAGCACCCGGAGCGAAGACATAAGTAGTACGATACCAGAAGGAGATCTCTTTACCTGGGCCAAACGAAGAAGCTGCACGCACCGGAATCGTTTTGGCTCACCGCCGTCAAGGCCGCCGAATCCAAGCAGGCTCGAGATGTTTGCGTGCTGGATTTACGCGAGCTCACCTCCTTCGCCGACCATTTCGTCCTGGTGAGCGGCACCAACACCCGCCAGATTCAGGCGATCGCGGATGAGATTCACGCGCAGCTCAAGAAGAAGGGCGAGTATCCGGCGAGCGTGGAAGGCTACGACAACGCTGAGTGGGTGCTGATCGACTATGGCGATTATTTGATCCACATTTTTTCCGAAAAAGCGCGCACGTATTACGATCTGGAACGTTTGTGGCGCGACGCTAAGCCGGTGAAGTGGTAAAAGTCCACAATCACCCAGTCTGCTGAACCCCGAGCGTCAGCGAGGGGAGGGTGTTTCGAACACTGCCATGGCTGGGCTCTGCTCGTGGACGACGTATTGGACTGCTGCCCGGACAGAGTCGCTCGTCCAAAGGTAGCGCGTACTGCCGTGACGCGCCCAGCGGCGCCGGTCTGGGAGGTCCAGTGCATATTCTTTCAAAGCCCGGCTGCTATAGGCTTTCAGGGGGTGCGAACGTGGGCAGCCAGCAGGGTCCAACCACGGCAGGAGCACGTCTGCCCCAGGCTGTTTAACACTACTGGCCTGCGAACCACGTCCAGCTGTGCGGGTTAGATTCTGAGAGGGGACCACCGAATCGATTCTGTGTCCGCGGAACGCTACCGTCTTGGCCTGGCAACCAGGCTCCGTAGCACGCCAGGTAATCAGGTAGGTTGTCGGTGGTCCCTCCGCTCCCTGGCGGTCGCGGTTCAGTAGACCCATCGCCAAATGAGTGCAGGCTAGGCTCGGACACTCTCAGCTCTCAATCTGCGTTATAGTGAAAGAGATCGAGGAGGTTCTTATGAAGAAACTGATCGTTCTGACCGCGTTTGCGGCGCTCGGCTCGATGACCGCGTTCGCCGCCGAATGGAAGGGCGTCATTTCAGACGACCACTGCGGCGCGGCGCACGTCAAGGCGACGCAGGCCGACAGGGAATGCGTTCAAAAGTGCGTAAAGGAAGGCAAGGCGCCGGTGTTCGTAACTTCCGACAACAAGGTCCTGAAGATCGACGCGAAGTCGGTGGCCAAAGTGACCCCGCACTTCGGCCATCAAGTCACGGTGAAAGGCACGCTGAATGGCGACACCGTCACCATCGACACGGTGACGATGTAGCGCACAGGGCGCCACGGCGCTCCGTTGTGCGCGGGTGAGAAAACCGCTACTTGAAGTCCATCACCAGCTTGCCCGCCGGTCCCTTGTAGATCAGCGAGAGGTCCTTGGGCTTTACTTTGCCCCCGATCGGAAAGTACAGCAAGCCTTGCAAAGGTTCCTGCGTTTCGCGATCGGGCAGAGCCTTCTCCTTGAGCGCCGCCAGCAACGGGCTCTGATCGTTCTTGTCGTTGGTTACCACTTTCACGTCGGAGGGCACGGAGATTCCGGATGTGCCGGGTGAGGCGCCCAAACCGCCTCCGCCGAAACCGCCGAAGCTTCGGCCGCCTTCCGACCGGCCTGTGGATTTCACCACCAGCGCGCCCCGGCCGGCGATCTGGGCCGGAGACAGCGCCTCGGACTTTTCGCCGTCTTTGCGCGAAATCAAGGTGAAATCGTCGGGTCCGACGCGCAGCGGCTTCTCGGTTTTGGGAGCCGCCTTCATCCGCACCACGATGTAACCGGCGCCGAGATCGGCGCCCAGCGCCTGACGAATTTCTTCGCGATCGACGATCACGCTGCCGTTCAGCTCGATGTCGTCGTTGCCGGCCTGGCCGGGCAGGAGTTTTTTGTCGGCGCCCAGCGCCAGGCCCGCGGTCATCACCAACAGCCCGATCTTCATATCTATAAGTTTAGATCTCCGGGGCGCTGCCGGATTTCCATGCATCCGCGGCCGGTCGGGAGCACCTTCCCAGGATTCAGACGGCACGCCGGATCGAACAGTTTCTTGAATGCGCCGATCATCTCCAGGGTCGCGTCGGAGAATTGGCGGCCCATCATCTCCATCTTCTCCATGCCAACGCCGTGTTCACCGGTGATGGAACCGCCGACCGAGATGCAGTAATCGAGAATTTCGTCGCTGGCGCGCTTCACCTTCTCGAGCGCGCCCGGCTTGCGGGGATCGAACATGATCAGCGGATGCAGGTTGCCGTCGCCGGCGTGGAAAATGTTGCTGATGGGCAGCTGGTAGCGCGCGGCCAGCTCGCCGATGAAGCGCAGTGTGGGCGCGATCTGGGTCCGCGGCACCACGCCGTCCTGCACGTAATAGGCGGGACTGAAGCGGCCGACCGCGCCGAATGCGTTCTTGCGCCCCTTCCACAGCAGGTCTCGCTCCTCGGGCGTTCGCGCCACGCGGAACTCGCGCGCCCGGCACTTCAGGCAGACCTCGCGGATCTGCTCGACTTGTTCCTCCACTGTTTCCTTCAAGCCCTCGAGTTCGATCAGCAGCACCGCGCCGGCGTCCACCGGATAGCCCGCGTGCGTCGCGTCCTCGATCATTCGCAGGAGCACTCCGTCCATCATTTCGACGGCTACCGGCGTGATGGCGCGCGCCGTGACCTCGGCCACGGTGTCGCCGGCGTCTTCGGGCCGCTCGTAGACCGCCAGGATGGTCTTGACCAGCTCAGGCTTGCGCATCAGGCGAACGACGATCTTGGTGACCAGCACCATGGTCCCTTCCGATCCAACCAGCAGACCGGTCAAATCGTAACCGGGGAGATCTGCGCCGCCGGTCTCGATCACCGTTCCGTCCGGGAGCACCGCCTCCAGACCAAGCACGTGATTCGTCGTCACGCCGTAGGCGAGCGTGTGCGGGCCGCCGGCGTTTTCACTGACGTTGCCGCCGATGGTGCAGGCGCGCTGGCTCGATGGATCGGGCGCGTAGAAGTAGCCGTCGGGCTCGACCGCCAGTGAGATGTCCAGATTCACTACGCCCGGCTGCACCACGGCGCGCTCGTTGGGGATGTCGATTTCGAGGATCCGGTTCATCCGCGCGAAGGAAATGATGATGCCGCCCGCGCGCGCGATGGCGCCGCCGCTCAGGCCCGTGCCCGCGCCGCGCCCGACGATCGGCAGGCCGAGTCCGGCCGCCAGCTTGACGATGGCCACCACTTCCGCGGTCGACTGCGGGAACACCACCAGGTCCGGGCGCGATTTATCGACGCTGCCGTCGTATTCATAGAGCGCCAGGTCTTCGGGCTTGTGGAGATAACCTCGGGGTCCGACAATCTTTTCGACGGAAGTGAGGAGCCCGGCCATAGCGCGCCACAATCGTAGCATGGCGGGTTGCCAACCGGTTGCCAACCTGCCCCACTCCAGGAGCCTGACCGGCTGGCAGTTTGTGTTATCCTTGAACTGAACCAAGCGATCAAGACATAGACGAGGAGTATCGATTCCCGAATGGCACTGGCGGGTGAAGCAAAGATCAAGGTTATCTCGCAGTTCCGGGTCCATAAATCGGACACGGGCTCGCCAGAAGTCCAGGTGGCAATTCTTAGCCGGCGCATCTCCGAGTTGACGGAGCATTTCAAAACCCACAAAAAGGACCACCATTCCCGCAGGGGTCTGCTGCAAATGGTGGCCCGCCGACGCCGGTTGTTGGATTACTTGCGCAGCCGCAGTCCGGAGCGCTACAAAACGCTGATTCAGAGCCTTGGCATCCGGCGATAAACATTCGGATTCGATTCTCGACAACCGGCCAAGTGGCCGGCAGCCCCTCAGCAGTTCACTCCAGTCTCCTCTTGATCACTGTGGTCAGTTCGCGACCCGGCGACGGGCGCGGGCGAAACTTGATTAAAGGACGTTTCCAAACATGTTGCATTCCGTTGAAGTCGACCTCGGTGGAGGCCGGATCATTACCATTGAAACCGGGAAGATGGCCAAGCAGGCCAATGGAGCTGTCGTCGTACGCTCAGGCGAGTCCGTGCTGCTGGTGACCGCCTGCACGGCGCCGCACCCCAAACCCGGCGCGAGCTTTTTTCCCTTGACCGTCGACTACCGCGAGTACACCTACTCGGCGGGCCGTTTTCCCGGAGGATTCATCAAGCGCGAAGGCCGGCCCACGGAGAAAGAAGTTCTCACCTGCCGGCTGATCGACCGTCCCATCCGGCCGCTGTTCCCGGAAGGCTATTCGCATGAGACGCAGGTGATCGGCATGGTGCTGTCGGCCGATCCGGCCCGCGACCCGAGCACGCTCGCGATCATCGGCGCGGGCGCGTCGCTGGCCATCTCCGACATTCCGTTCGAGCATGTGTTGGGCGGCGTCCGCGTCGGGATGGTGGACGGACAACTGACCGCCAACCCCACCTACGAAGAGACCAAGAGCTCCAAGGTCAACATCGTAGTGGCGGGTACCGACGGCGGCATCGTCATGGTGGAGTCCGGCGCCCAGCAGGCGAGCGAAGCCGACGTGCTCGCGGCCATCGAGTTCGGCCACGGCTGTTGCAAGAAAATCGCGGCAGGCATCCGGGAGCTGATGAGCAAGGCCGGCAAGAAGAAGGCCGTGTTCACTCCGCCGGAGGTCAACCAGCCGCTCTACGACCAGATCGCCGCATCCATTCGCAAGGAGTTGCAGGATGCGCTCAACACCGAAAAATACGAGAAGCTGGAAAGCTATCGCCGCGTGGATGAGGCGGAAGCCAAGGCGCTCGAGCCGATTCCAGAAGAGCAGAAGGCCGAAGCCGGCAAGCTTTTTGAGCTGCTGCGCGAGCGGATCTTCCGCGACGAGATGCTCAAGGACCGGCGGCGTCCGGACGGCCGCAAGTTCGACCAGATCCGCAAGATCGATATCGAAGTGGGCGTGCTGCCGCGGACGCACGGCTCGGCGCTGTTCACGCGCGGCGAAACGCAGGCGCTGGTTACAGCCACGCTCGGCACCAAGGACGACGAACAGCGGATCGAGCTGCTGGATGCGTCTGCGACGTCGAAGCGATTCATGCTGCATTACAACTTCCCGCCGTTCAGCGTGGGCGAGGTCGGGTTCATGCGCGGCGCGGGGCGGCGCGAGATCGGACACGGCGCGCTGGCCGAGCGATCGCTCATCGCGGTTCTGCCCACCGTTGACGTCTTCCCGTATACCGTCCGTG
>JBGPLI010000271.1:0-5718 GCA_041486445.1 Bryobacteraceae bacterium | reverse complement strand
CTACGTTCCCAACACGACCCTGGCGCTGCAACTCGCCAAGCTTCTCGAAGTCCGGGTGGAAGAATTGTTCAGCCTGGAATGGGAGCCGGCGCCGCCCCCCAAGCCGCTGACGGTGGATATGATCGCTACCGCCGAACCCGCGCGGAAAGGCCAGCCGGTGCAGATTTGCCGCGTCGGCAAGCGGATGATCGGGGTTTCCGTGGCGGCCCAACCCGTGATGCTTCCCATGGCCGACGGCGTTGTGGTCGAGAGCTCCAAGCGGCGTCACCAGGCGGGTGTTTACGTCTTTCAGCCCGATCTGGAAGACGAAAAGCGCCTGCTGATCGCGGGCTGCGACCCGGGCATTTCGCTGCTGGCGCAGCATCTGGCGCGGTTCGATGACGTCGATCTGGTGGTGGCCCCCTCGTCGAGCCAGCAGGCGCTCGAATGGCTCAGGCAAGGTAAGGTGCACATCGCCGGGTCGCATTTGCGCGATTCTGCGAGCGGTGAATACAACCTCCCCGCGATCAAACGCCTGTTCCCGCGCGGCGCGGTGAAGGTGGTTACGTTCGCGATTTGGGAGCAGGGGCTGGTTTTCGAAAACGGAAATCCGAAACACATCCGCGGCGTGGAGGATCTTGCCCGCAAGGACGTTTCGATCGTCAACCGCGAGAAGGGCGCGGGCAGCCGCGAGCTGCTCGACCAGAGGCTCCGCGATTCCGGAATCCCTGCCGGCCGGGTACACGGCTACGATCGCATCGCGCACGGCCATCTTCCCGCCGCGCTGGCCGTCAGTCTCAAGGAGGCGGATTGCTGCATCGCCACGCGTTCGGCCGCGCGGGCGTTCGGCTTGAGTTTCATCCCGCTCGCGACCGAGCGCTACGATCTGGTGGTTCGCCGCCAGCATGCGCGTCTGCCGGCCGTCGAAGCTCTCATGGACGTGCTGAATCGCGCCGCGGTCCGGCGCCGCCTGGAAATTCTCGCGGGCTACGATACCAGCCACACGGGGGAGGTGCTGGTCACTTAAAAGGTAAACTGAATTATGACGAGCGAAGAGAGATTTGAGCATATCGAACGGACCTTGGCCGCGGTCGCGGACATGCAACGGGTCCAGGCTGAGGCCCAGACCAGAGTCTACGAGTCTCACCTCAAGCTCCAAGACACCGTCATTGAACTCACCCGGACGGTTTCCGGATACATGGACGCTGTTTCCCGCTACATGGACGCCGCGGATGTGCGCATGAAGCACAGCGAAGGGAGTCTGGACGACCTCGCCCAGAGGATTGCCCGCTACGTGGACGCCGCGGACGTGCGGATGAAGCGCATTGAAGAGAACCTGGATGGCCTCATCCGGGCGATTACCGCCGAACACGGCAATGGGAAAGCCCGTCAGAAGTGAATTTTCGCCGCGAATTCAAAATCCCGGGGACTTCCCGCACTCGTGATGGTGCCGAAGGCCGGGGTTCCAAACGTCCCATTGGGGTCGTTCAGCGGAGGCGTGTTGGTCACGTTGAACGCCTCGGCGCGGAACTCCAGGTGCACGCGCTCGGTGATGCGGAAAGTTTTGGCGAGCATCAGGTCCGCTTGTTGGAGTCCCGGCCCGCGCACGGGATTTCGCGAGCTGTTCCCGATGGTGAATTGCGAAGCCGGGGTGAAGGCCGCCGTGTTGAACCAGTGCCCGGCGCTTCTTGCCGCAAGCTGGTTCGGATTGCTCACACGGTTGGGCCGCTGCACCCCGAAGCCAAGGTTTGAATTGAAATTCGTTCCCTGGGTTATAACCACGTTGTCGCCCGATTGTACGCGCACTAGTCCCGCGATCTGCCAGCCTGAAATCTTCCACACTTTCGGAATCTGGTACGTCCAGCCGGCCGAGAATACGCGCGGAATGTCGCCCTGCGACAGATCTCTTTCCAGGTGCCGGTTATAACTATCCGCCACGCCCGTGTTCAGGATCGGTCCGGTGAAGATGGTTTGGGAGAACACGCTCGATGCGTCGTCGATCAGTTTAGAAAAGGTGTAGACCGCTGTGAACGTCATCCCGTCCGAGAGCCTCTTCTCGAGCTTGGCCTCGACCGCGTGATAACTCGAATTTCCGATGTTATCGCGGAACAGCGCCACCGTCGTGAATCGCGGATAAGGGCGCAGCAACTGTTGTTGCGTGATCGTTGGGCCGCCGAGCGAGGACGACGCCGGGATCTGCCCGAAGTACGGGTTGGGGACGCTGGCGAGCAGCGCCGTGCGCATCGCGAGGTCCGCCGCTGGCAACTGATTGATGTTTGCGTCCGCCACGCCCAGCCGGGTGTTCTTCGACCCCAGGTACCCGGCCTCGAAATTGAAGTTCTTCCCCAGCGTCTTCTGCACCGTGAAATTCCACTGCTGCGAGTAGCCTGAGCCTACGTTTCGATCCACTCCGAATACGCCCTGGCCCAGTCCGGAATTCGGACTCGGCGCCGTCACCTGCACGGACGGTCCGCTGGAGAGCAGAAACGCCGGACGGATATTGTCCTGCGATTGCTGGTCCACGGTCTGGACGAAAGGAAACTGGGGCAGCGTGAACGGGCTGGTGATGCCAGTCTGTTCGAACCAGATCATCCCGTAGGCCGACCGCACCACCCAGGAATCGCCTCCGCGATAGGCAAGTCCCACGCGCGGCCCAAAATCGCAGCACTCGAGCTCGCGCGCCGTGCGCGGGAAGTCCAGGACCTGCGTCTTCAGGTTGAACACCGCGTCGTGATGGTGCACTTCGGTGGAGGGGAAGTTCAGCGTGTACCGCGTTCCCATGTTGAGCGACAAACGGCCCGATACTCTCCACTCGTCGCCCGCGAAGAATTCGGCGAAATGCGCCCGCTCGAGCAGCGGCGCGCTTTGGATGTCGACGGAAAAAGCGTTCACCTCACCCAGCAACAACGAAGCGAGGCTGTTGCCTGTGCCGTTCGCGGTGAACGCGAACAAACCGGCGGGATTCGGCGGATTCAGGGCGTCGAGCGCCTCGCGCCGGACGTCGGCGCCGAACTTGATGTTGTGCCGCCCCCGCACCAGCGAGAACGTGTCCATGTACTCGGTCACCGAGGTCGTGAAGTTGGAATTCGCGCCCGGCGTCGGACCGATCTGCTGATACCCGGTAACGGTGAACGTCGGCAGCACCGACGCGAAGGAATTCGCCGGCAGCCCCGGCACCGTGATGTTGCCATTCTGGAGAGCCGTCTGGTTGAGGCCGCGCCGCGTGTACCCGAACCGCGCCTGGTTCAAGGCCGCGGGCGACGGGCTCCAGTCGTACTCGGCGACAGCGCTGTCCCCGCGGGTGATCGCGTGCCCGGTCACGCCCGACGAAACGAGTCCGCTGCCGCCGGGAAGCGGACTCACCGGGTTGTCGTCGTCGCGGAAGTAAGAGTAGCGTCCGAAGACGCGATGACGCATGCCGAACGAGCGATCGAGGCGCGTGTCGAACTGGTCCTGGCTGTCGGACTCGACCGCGGTGCGCGCGAAGTTGTTCGCATTTCCGGGGCGGTTCGGCGGCGGATAATGCCGCAGGATCTGTTGAGCGATCGGGTCCGCGGCAATTCCCAGGTTCCGAATCTGCGCCGGAGTGGGCACGGTGCTGATGCGCGTCACGCCGCTGCGCAGACGGGCGCCTTGCCAATCCACGAAGAAAAACGTCCGGTTCCGCTGGATCGGCCCGCCGAGCGTCACGCCGTACTGATTGCGGCGGAACTCGGGCCTGGGCCCTGCCGGGGCGAAATAGTTGCGCGCGTTGAGATCCTCGTTGCGGAGAAATTCGAACAGCGTCCCGTGGAAATCGTTGCCTCCGGATTTCGTGCTGACCAGGATTGTGCCACCGTTGGAGCGCCCGTACTCGGGCGAATATCCGTTGACGTTCAGCCGGAACTCCTCGATGCCGTCGATCACAGGGTAGAAAGCCACCTGGCCCGGCTCCGGTTGCAGCACGCTGATGCCGTCGTAGAGATATTCGTTGGTGCGCGGGCGGCTGCCGTTGATGCGCGGCAGCACCGATCCGCCGCCGGGCAACGCCACGCCCGGCGAAAGCGCGACCAGTGGAATAAAGTTGCGGCCGTCCAGCGGCAGCGCGGCCAGCTTGGCCTGGTCCACGTGGTAGCTGACCTCGCCCGTCGCCGATTCTAGCAGGGGAGCCGCCGCGGTCACTTCCACCGACTCGGTGGGCTGGCCCAGCGTCAGCGTCACGTTCACCTCAGTCCGGTCGGCGATGCGCAGCCGGATGCCGGATTGCCGGTAGGTCCGGAATCCCGGCTGTTCCACGGTGAGCACGTACTCGCCGGGAGGCAATCCCAGCAGACGGTATCCTCCGCGCTCGTCCGAGGCGGCGGTGAACCGCGCGAGCGTCGCCTGTTCCTCGGCTTGCACCTTGGCCCGCAACACCACGAGGCCCGATGGGTCCTGAATGGTCCCGAAGAGCTCGGCCCGTCCGGCTTGCGCGAAGCAGCCCGCGGCGAAGGCTCCCAGGGCGATCAGGACTCGCATAGCTGTCTATTATACACGACAGTGTCAAGTAACACGCACAGCCCGCGGCGGGGCCGGCCTGTCCGCTTCCTGACGGTCGCGGTTCAGTTGGCTATGCTTGAAGCAACCATGAAGATGTCCCTCGGAGGCGTCGATTACGGGATTCTGGTCCTGTATTTCGTCTTCGTGCTGGGCATTGGCTGGGTGGTGCGCCGGCGGGTCCGGACGAGCGAAGACTTCCTGACCTCCCACCGCTCCGTGCCGGTCTGGATCACCAGCCTGGCCTTCATCGCCGCCAATCTGGGTGCGCAGGAAGTGATGGGCATGTGCGCCTCCGGCGCCAAGTACGGCCTGATGACCGCCCATTTCTACTGGGTGGGCGCGGTGCCCGCGATGGTGTTCGCCGGCGTATTCATGATGCCGTTCTACTACGGGAGCCGCGCGCGCAGCGTCCCCGAATATCTGAAACTCCGGTTCGACGAAAAGACGCGCGCGTTGAATGCCGCGAGTTTCGCGGTGATGACGGTGTTCTCTTCGGGCATTTCGATGTACGCACTCGGAAAGCTGTTCCAGTTGCTGCTCGGCTGGAGCTTCACCGAAAGCGTGCTGCTCTCGGCGGCCATCGTCCTCGTCTATACATTGCTGGGCGGGCTGACCAGCGCCATTTACAACGAAGTCCTGCAATTTTTCCTGATCGTGCTGGGTTTTGCGCCGCTGTCGATCCTGGCGGTGGAGAAAGCAGGGGGCTGGGCGGGCCTCTCCTCGCGCCTGCCCGCGGTGATGACGCACACCTGGAGCTACCTGGGCGATCCCGCCGCGAATCCCATGGGCGTGGAAGCTTTCGGCATGGTGGCCGGGCTCGGCTTCGTACTGTCGTTCGGATACTGGTGCACCGATTTTCTGGTGGTGCAGCGTGCCATGGCGGCGGATTCGCTGTCGGCGGCGCGCCGGACGCCTCTGGTGGCGGCGTTTCCCAAGATGGTGATGCCCTTCATCGTCATCGTGCCCGGGATCGCAGCCATGGCGCTGAGCGGGATGGGGCTCGGTTACGCTCTGCCCGAAAAGCAAGGAGGACTCGATTACGACCAGGCCCTCCCGACGCTGATGGCGCAGTTCTATCCTTCGGGGATGCTGGGCGTCGGGCTCACGGCGCTGATGGCGTCCTTCATGAGCGGCATGGCCGGCAACGTGACCGCCTTCAATACCGTGTTCACTTACGATCTTTACCAGAGCTATGTGCGCAGGGGCGCGCCCGATCGCCAT
>JBGPLI010000270.1:0-5788 GCA_041486445.1 Bryobacteraceae bacterium | reverse complement strand
TTCAGCAGCACTACAGGTGGTCTCGTCGCACTTGCCGGCACCGGTTGCATGGCGTCCACAGTGATGCTAACTGTTGCAGCTCGTTCCTCGCCATTTTCACCGAACACCGATACGCTGACCGTATACTCGCCCGGTACCATTGTTAGAGAGTCAGCCAGCAGTACCTCATCGCCCAATGCACTTGTGACAATGACAAATCCTTCTTCGTTTGTTCCGCCGATTTCAATACGGCTCTTTGCGCCGAGCATGAAATCAACCGTCTCGCGGGGTGCCCGGATCGACACTGCTTCGCCTGCTCGCAATCGGTAACGTGTCTGATTAAGCACCAGGGGGCGGATCTGACCCAAATTCCGGACAACTGGAGTTGCGGTCGTTTGATTCTGCCCGAACGCACCGACGGCGCAGTACGCTAGCAGTATGGCAGAAGCCACTCGCCTGCGCGCAGCGTGGTACCTATTAATTTGTGACAACTCTGCCCTCTCCCCCGTGTGTCAGTCAAAATTTCCATTTTGGCATCCTGGCCAGGATCAATTGTATCTCCAAATACCTGACAGTCGTCGCCCTCCTTCAAGAGGCCGCGATTCCCGACCAGCGCCTTCGATCTGTCCGTGGTGGCGCCGCCCCGCACCTTGATCGCGGACGTGCTGGCGTCGATTCTCAAATTCGCGGAAGGCGCGTCGATCGCGTTTCTGCGCGAGTTCACGTTGCCCGAAGGATCGCGCAGTCTTTCGTACCGGCTGACGGTTGGCGCCAGCGATCGCACGCTTTCCTCGGAGGAAGTCGGCGCGATCCGTGCGCGCATCATCGACGGCCTGCGCGCCGCCGGATACGACCTCAAGGTCTAGCCGCCGGCGGTTACAGGCCTTCCCAGATCGGTTTGAGATTCAGGACGAAGCCTGCAACGGGACCCTCGCCTGCAAGCTCGAGAATGCGGCGGCGGATTTTGGCGGCGTGGCCCTTGCGGTAGACGTAGACGGTTTCCGTGTCGCCATCGATAAGCCATGCGAGACGTACGCCGTTGGCGATCCACAGCTCCATTTTCGCCTTGGCCTCCTTCAGACTGTCGCTCGGCGAGAGGACTTCAACAACGAACTCGGGCGACAGACGCAAGAACTTCTTGCGCTCCGGCTTGGTCAGGCGGCTAAGGGACTCGTTCGAGACCCAAGCTGCATCCGGCGAAAGCCCGGAGCCGTCGGGCAGGAAGAATTGCACGCTGGGACCGAACGCCTTGCCGCGCCCGTCCTTCTCTGCCCATCGGTCCAACTGAGCCACAACTTTCGTGTTCCGATAATCGGATTCTCCACCGGCTGGAGGCACGATGACGATCTCTCCTTCCGCGGTACGCTCCACGCGCAAATCCGGGTTGGCCACGCAGAACGCCCAATAGTCCTCGTCGGAGAACTTCTCCCGCCCCGGGCGGCGGACCGCGAGGCTGGCAATGGGTTCCGGAAACGTGAGGACCTGCGGCATGACTACATTATCCGCTTTCGACGCGGGGCGCTAGCTGTCACGAGCGACGCGATTGTTCCGGATGCCCTCCGCTCGCTAACGCTCGCGGTTCCGTAAAGCACCAATTTCCCCGGTCTGCGTAAGATAGATACAATATGGATCAACTGCCGCGCCGCCTGCGCCTGATCGTCCTGGCCATGGCGCTCACGCTCGCCGGGGGCACGGCCGGTTTCGTCCTGATCGAGCATTATCCGGTCTTCGACGCTTTTTACATGACGCTGACCACCGTCACCACGGTGGGCTACGGCGAAATTCACCCGCTCAGCCAGGCGGGACGGATTTTTAACGCGTTTCTGATCCTGTTCGGCGTCGTCATCATGCTGCTGGCCATCGGCGCGATGACGCAGGTGGTGATCGAGCTCGAGCTAAACCAATTCTTCGGAAAGCGACGGATCAAGAGCATGATCGACAAACTGGAGGGCCACTTCATCATCTGCGGCTTTGGACGGGTGGGCCGCGGCGCGGCGGACGAACTCAAAAAGGCAGGCGCTCCCTTCGTCGTCGTGGACAACAATGACGACCGTGTGGAGCTGGCGATCAAGACCGGGATGCTGGCGGTGCACGCCGACGCCAGCCGCGACGAAACGTTGCGCGACGTCGGCATCGAGCGGGCGCGCGGGCTGATCGCCACGCTTTCCTCCGACGCCGACAACCTGTTCGTGATCCTCTCCGCCAAGGCCCTCAATCCGTCGCTGCATCTTTCGGCGCGCGTTTCCGAGGTCGCCTCGGAGGAGAAGATGCGCCGCGCGGGCGCCGACTTCGTCTTCGCTCCATACAACAGCACCGGGCACCGCATGGCGCAGGCGCTTCTGAAACCGCACGTCCAGCAGTTCATCGACTTCACCACCCAGAGCATGGGCCTGAACGTAGGCATCGAGCAGGTGCGCGTGGCCGAGCAGAGCGCGCTGGTCGAGCGCACCCTGGCCGAGATGCAGGTCCGGCGCGAGATGGGCGTCATCGTCCTGGCGATCCGCAAGGCGAGCGGCGAGATGCTCTTCAACCCGCCCGCCGACGCCAGGATCCACGGCGGCGATCACCTGATCGCGATGGGCGAGGCCGAGGGATTGCGCAGGCTCGAGGAGCTCCTCACCGAGGTTGCCGCATGAAGGTGGTGACGGCGGCTCAGATGCGCGAAGCGGACCGCCGCACCATCGCGGGCGGCATCGCCGAATCGGTGCTGATGGGCAACGCGGGCCGCCGCGTGGTCGAGTTCCTGGAGCGCGAATTCGCGCCGTTGGGCCGCCAGCGCGTGGTCATCTTTTGCGGCAAAGGCAACAATGGCGGCGACGGAAAAGTGGCGGGGCAGCTCTTGCGGGATCTGGGCGTTCGCGTGGACCTGATTCACGCGGAAGAGCCCCACGCATTCTGGACGCCCACCCGGGAGATGTCCGAGGCAACCATCGTGGTGGATGCGCTGCTCGGCACTGGCGCGCGCGAGCCCGTCGAAGGCACCTATCGGGAGCTGATCCGCTCGATTAACGAGGACTTCCCGCAGGCCAAGGTCGTGGCGGTGGACGTCCCCTCGGCGATGCTGGTGCGCGCCGACTACACGGTGGCGCTCGCGGCTCCCAAGGCGGAGATGCTCATGAGCGAGCGCGCTGCCAACATCGGCCGCTTGATCGTCGCCGATATCGGGATCCCCCCGGAGCTGCTTCCGTCCGACCTCGAGCTTTCCGAGGCGCGCGATTTCGCTTGTCTGTTCCGGCCGCGCAGACGCGACGCGCATAAAGGCGATTTCGGGCACGTGCTGGTGATCGGGGGCGCTGCGGGCAAATCCGGCGCCGCCGCGATGGCCGGTCTGGCGGCGCTGAGAGCAGGGGCGGGCCTGGTGACGGTGGCGTGTTCGGACGCATCCCGGCTCGCTCCCGAGCTCATGACCGAGACGCTCGAGAACTTCACGCTGGACCGGAAAACCGTTCTCGCCGTCGGGCCCGGCCTGGGGCTCGATCGTCCTCTGGTGACCCGGCTGATGCGGGAAGCGACGGTCCCGGTGATCATCGACGCGGACGGGCTGAACTCGATCGCCGGCACGGATTTTTGCGGGCGCGGCGTCCAGACCGTTCTGACGCCCCATCCCGGGGAGATGAGCCGGCTCACGGGCTCGAGCGTTGCCGACCGGCTCGCCACCGCGCGCGCGTTCGCGCAAAAGCGGAGTGTCTGCTGCGTGTTGAAGGGACACCGGAGCCTGATCGCGTTTCCGGACGGAAGGGTCTGGATCAACCCGACCGGAACTCCCGCGATGGCCAAGGGCGGCTCGGGCGACATTCTCACCGGCCTGATCGCCGGCCTTGTCGCCCAGTTCCCGGACGATGTCTCGACCTCCGTGCGCGCGGCGGTGTGGCTGCACGGACGCAGCGGCGAAATCGGCGCGGGGGAGCTGACTGAGCAGTGCCTCCTCGCCACCGATCTGCTGCGCTATCTTCCGAGGGCCATTCGTGAATGTGTATGAGACCCGCTCCGAGGAGGAGACCATCGAGCTGGGCCGGCGCATCGCGGCCGGGCTTCCGCGCCGCGCGGTGGTGCTGCTGACCGGCAATCTCGGCGCGGGCAAGACCACCATCGCGAAGGGAATCGTCAGCGGGCTCGGCGCCGCCGCGCCGGAGGAGGTCACCAGCCCCACCTTCACGTTGATTCACGAGTATGGAGGCGGCCGCGTGTATCACGTCGATCTGTATCGCCTGGATCGCCCCGAACAAGTCGCGACGCTCGGCCTGGAGGAGATCTTCGATCGCGACGCGGTGGTGCTGGTCGAATGGGGCGAGCGGTTTCCCGCACTCATGCCGGCCGGGCGGATCGAGATCCGGCTGCGTGCGCTCGAAGGCGACCGGCGAGAGATCACCGTCATGCTAGATTGAGAATACCGATGGCTACGGTTACACGCCTTCTCACCTACGAAGAATGGCTCCGCATGCCCCCCGTCGAGGATGGCACGGATGAAGTTGTCAAGGGAGAACTTCGTTTCATGCCTCCGACGCAGTATCCGCACGCCGAGATCATCCAGCGATTGATCCGGCAACTCGATCGTCAAACCGACGAAACCAAGATCGCGATCCTCGGGTCGAACTTCGGCCTGATGATCAGCCGCGAACCGCTCACCTGCCGCTCCCTCGATCTGGTGGTTTACTGGCGCGAGAAGATGGTCATTCAGGATGGCCTCTACTGGGCGCCGCCGGATCTGGTTGTGGAAGTGATCTCGCCATCGGAAACCAGGCGCCGCAAGGAAGAGAAGATGCTGGACTATGCCGCAATCGGCGTGCCCGAGGTTTGGCTGGTTTCTCCGGAAGCGCAGAGCGTTGAAGTGCGGCTGCTTTCCGAAGGGAAGCTGAAAACGGCGAGCATATCGGTGGACGGCCTGCTCCAGCCATCGCGATTCCCCGGAATATCGGTTTCCGTTGCTGCCGTCTGGCCGGAGTGAGATCCACAAACGATTGTTTCAGAATGACTTATAAAAAGTTCTTGTCACTCCTCGCCCGAGTGTGCTAATAATGGTCCTTGGGCCCCGGCAGTTGTGCCGGGCCCGACTTACCGAAGCAACATTCTTTCAGAAGATTCCAATATGGAGGTTGAGCTATGAACATTCGTCCGCTCCACGATCGCATCGTGGTGAAGCGAGTTGAAGACACGGAAGAGAAGATCGGCGGGTTGTTCATCCCCGATTCGGCGAAGGAAAAGCCGCAGCAGGGCGAGGTCGTTGCCGTCGGCAACGGCAAGCGCGGCGACGACGGGAAGCTGATCCCGCTCGATGTGAAGGCTGGCGACCGCATCCTGTTCGGCAAGTACTCGGGCTCGGACATCAAGCTCGACGGCAACGAGTACCTGATCATGCGCGAGGACGAGGTGTTGGGAGTTCTCGAATCCGCCGGCAAAAAGGCGAAGGCTTGAGGAGATTCTAAGGAGATCACAAGATGGCAGCAAAACAGATTGTTTACAGCGAAAATTCCCGCCAGGCGATCCTGCGCGGCGTGAACCAGTTGGCCGACGCGGTGAAAGTCACGCTCGGTCCCAAGGGACGCAACGTCGTGCTCGAGAAAAAGTTCGGCGGACCCACCATCACCAAGGACGGCGTCACCGTGGCCAAAGAAGTCGAGCTGAAGGATCCGCTCGAGAACATGGGCGCGCAGATGGTGCGCGAGGTGGCATCGAAGACCTCCGACGTGGCCGGCGACGGCACCACCACGGCGACCATCCTGGCGCAGTGCATCTACCGCGAAGGCGTGAAGAGCGTGGCCGCGGGCGCCAATCCGATGGCGCTCAAGCGCGGCATCGAGAAGGCCGTCGA
>JBGPLI010000269.1:0-5850 GCA_041486445.1 Bryobacteraceae bacterium | reverse complement strand
TGGCCCACCATTCCGGTGGCCCCCAAAATGCCGACAGGGATTCGTTCGCTCATTTTTGTATCAATTGCCTCGCAATTTTCTGATAATTCTGAACTGCTTCTGTCAATTCGCGCTTTGGCACACGCTCTTCGTCTGTGTGGGCGACATGGATGCTGCCGGGACCGAACAGGAACGGCTCGCCCCAGGTTCCGTTGAACGCCGGAATGTCCGTCGTGTAGGCCACCACCGTGGTCTCGAAACCATCGAGCGCGCCCAGCCTGACCGCGGGGACACACAGGATTTCCCGCGCCTCGGCCAAATTGC
Source organism: Bryobacteraceae bacterium (assembly GCA_041486445.1). Lineage (GTDB taxonomy): Bacteria > Acidobacteriota > Terriglobia > Bryobacterales > Bryobacteraceae > Palsa-187. The sequence goes on along the minus strand of JBGPLI010000269.1, from coordinate 5,547 downwards.
CGGCGGCTTCGGCGACAGCCGCACGGGCGCCGGCTCCGTCGTCCACCAGGCGGACGAACACCTCGGCCAGCGCGTGGTCCGGGATCACGTTCGGCGCGCGCCCGCCACGAATGGTCCCGATGTTGACCGTGCTTGCGCCCAGCACGGGATCGCTCGCCAGCGGCATGCGGCGCACGCGCTGGAGCACGTCGAGTAATTTCTCGATCGCCGATTCGCCTAGCTCCGGATAGGCCGAGTGCGCCATCCGCCCCCGCGCCTCAATCTCGTAACGCAGCGCTCCTTTGGATCCGAGGGCCAGTTTGTTGCCGGTCGGCTCGCCGTTAACCAGGTAGCGGCTCCCGCGCGGCTGGCGGGCGGCGGTGAAAGCGCCCGCGCTGTTGCGCTCCTCGCCGACCACAAACAGCAGCGCGACATTGCGCCGGCCTTCGGCGAGCAGAGCCTCGACGGCCAGGATCATGGACGCGATGATGCCCTTGGTGTCGCACGCGCCGCGCCCCCAGATGAAATCGCCGTCTTCCCGCGAAGGGAAAAAAGGCGGCACCGTGTCCGTGTGCGTGGAGAGTGTCGCCACGGGCTGGTCCCAATACGCGAACACGTTGAAGCGGTGCGGTTCCACCGGCATGCGCTCGACGCAGCCGCCCGTGCGCCGGGCGAGCCCGGAGAGATAGTCGGCGAGGAACACGCCCACGCCTTCTTCATTCGGCGTCACCGAATCGATGTCGACCAACGCGCGCGTGAGCTCGCAGACGTTCATAAACTTTCAAGAGGGGAGGAGGCGCCGCATCGCCGTGCGACGCGGCCAGGAGGGCAATACCGCACCACTTCCCGATAGCGCTCCACCCGATCCGCGTTTCCGAATCGAATGACAGTGGGTAGGCGTTAACCTTTCCCCCCAGCCGCTGCGCCGGCGAATCCGGCACGTCGACTTCGGCGAGGCTGCCCCTTTCGCCAGGCGCTCCGGAATTCGCCGGAACCGCGCGCCGGGCTACTCATGGCCCCCGCTCCTCTATCAAGGCTCTTTCAGCATAGCACGGCGGAGATTGGATAGCCTCAAAGCGTGATGATGCGGTTCTGGGGTCTGCTGCGCTCGGCCTCGATGGGCTTGTACCAGGACAACTGCCTGGCCATCGCCAAGGGCGCGGCATTCTCCTCGCTGCTCTCCTTCTTTCCGATGCTGACCACGCTCGCCGCGTTGCTGGTGGAGGCCAGGGCGGACGCGGTGTCGCGGACCATCGCCAGCCTGCTTTACGACGTGGTCCCGCCCGGCACCGAGGACGTCGTGCGGACGCTGTTCGTGGTTCACGGCGAGCGTCCCAAAGGTTTGCTGATCGGCGCCACGATCCTGGCGGCATGGGCGGCGTCCGGCGCTATGGAGAGCCTGATGGAAGGGTTTCGAGCGGTGTATCGCGTGCCGGGGCGCTCCTTCGTCCGGGACCGTGCGATCGCGGTGCTGCTGGTGATTCTGTCGGCGGCGCCCATGCTGGGCGCGTCCCTGCTGATCGTGTTCGGCAACCGTACGCAGAGTGCGATCACCGGCTGGATGGGTCTGGGAGGTTGGATCCAATTGGCGGGCGAGGCGCTGACTTTCGCCGTCGCCCTGGGAGCCATGATTGTGGCCACCGCGCTGGTGTATTACTTTGGGCCCAATCGCAAGCAGGAATTCCGCCGTGTTTTCCCTGGCGCGGTCCTGGCCACAATACTGTGGCTGGTGGCGACGCTGGCGTTCGGCTGGTACGTGCGCAACATCACCAACTACAATGTGCTGTACGGCAGCGTCGGCGCCGGACTGGCGCTGCTGGTGTGGATGTACGTGCTGGCGGTGATCGTTCTGTTCGGGTGCGAGTTCAACGCGGTGCGGGAACGGCCCTGAGACGATCGCTGGCGCCGGCGGCCGCAGCCGGTTTGATCACCCACCGCAGAGAGAACATCACAACGGCCGAAATCAACGCCGGGACGGCTGCCCCCAGGAAGAGCTCGCGCGCCGTCCACTCCAGGCGGATCAGCTCGCCCGCGACGACCGGTCCCGCGATCGCGCCGAGGCGGCCGATTCCCAGCCCCCAACCGATGCCCGTGGAGCGCAGGTAGGTGGGGTAATACGTTGCAGCCAGCGCGTTCACGCCGGGCTGGCCTCCGGTGACGAAGAACCCGGCGATGAACACGACCACGAACAGAAGCGCGAGCGGCAGGCCCGGCTGCCCGATCAGCGCGATGTCGGCGCAGGCCAGCAGAAACCCGGTCGCCAGCACCGGAATAAAACCGAGCCGGTAAACAAACCAGCTCAGCACGAGTGTTCCGATGGTGCTGCCCACTTGCAGCGCAGCGCCGACGAGCACTGCTTGAGAGGCTGAGTATCCGGCAGCCCTGGCCACCGTCGGCAGCCAGCTCGCCAAAAGAAACACATTGGCCAGGTTCATGAAGTTGACGACCCAGAGCAGGATCGTCGCGGAGGCGCGGCCGTTGTGAAACAGATGCACGAACAAAAGGCCCTTCTTCTGTTCCTCGTCCACGATGTACTGCGTCGCGTTGCCCAACTGCGCGGCCGGATTGATGCGCTTGAGCCACATGGCGACGCGGTCGGGACTCCTGCCTCTGAGGACCATCCACTGGAGGGACTCCGGCAGCGAGAAAATCATCAGAACGGCGATGAGCAGCGGCGCCGCGCCGCCGAAGTAGAACACCGAACGCCAGCCGAAATGTGGAATCAGCCACGCCGAAACGAACCCGCCGAAAGCGGCGCCGGCGTTGAAACCGTTGGTGACGATCATCATGAGCATGGCCCGGGTTCTGAGGGGACTGTACTCGCCGACCAGCGCCATCGCGTTGGGCATGATCCCGCCCAGACCTGCCCCGGCCAACAAGCGAAGCACGAGCAATTGGTTCACCGAGCCGGCGCGCGCGGTCAGGATCGTGATCACGGAGAAGTACAGCGTGAGTCCGATCAGCACCGGGCGGCGGCCGATCTTATCCGCCAGCACGCTGAACAGGAGCGAGCCGACCAATATGCCCAAGGGTCCGGCGCCAAACACCGGTCCGAGCACCGGCGCGGGGATGCCCCACTCCCGTATGATCGCGGGGGCGACATAGCTGATCGCCTGGACGTCGAATCCGTCCATGACCAGGCACAGCCCGCACAGAGTGAACATGCCGGCTTGAAACAGCCCGAGCTGGCTGTCATCGACCAGGCTGGAGATGTTGATTTTGGCGGGGCCTTCCATTTAGCGGGTCCTCAGCCGGCAGCGCGTATTCATGGCGGAGAGAGAGAGGGATTCGAACGCTTGAGCGATCACGAAAGTCTGCAAGTTGCAGTTCCTCGGCTGCCGGGACTGCCATCTCTGGTTCACCAAGCACCGGGGCCGGGCAATGAGCGCGTGTGGTTGAACGTATATTCGCCGAGCAAGCGCTCGCCGCCTGCCTCATCGAACGTGACCAGGCGCGCGATCACTGTACTCGTAGGCATGGCCTTCGCGAATGTGATCGACTCCTGGTAGACAACGTTGCTTGCCCCGGACTGAACGGGAATGTCCGGCAGCCGGAGCTGTTCGACGCCAAGCTCATCACAGATGCAGAGATCGACTCGGTTTGCCCCGGTCAAGTTGGCAGCCAAACGTGCAATGAGAAAATCGTCTTCGGCTGTCACCGTGCACTGGACGCCGCCTCCCGGAGGAGGGGCGTATTCACGGATACGCAAGCCTTCCTCCGCGACATGTTTAAGAAATGAGTCGCTGACAACCATTCGCAGGGAGCCCTCGCGCGCCAGCTTGCGGACTCCTTCGGCCAGCGCCATCACTTCGCGGAGCCGCGCCCCGCATTCGTCGCAATCGAGCAGATGCAATTCGATGGCTTCCTCGTCGGAATCTGGTAGCGCCGCGAGCCAATAGTCGGCGAGGACTGCCGCGTCAATGGGATTTGAGCAACTCATACGGCCACCCCCATGCAATCGCGCAGCTGGTGAATCGCCCGATGGCGAATCACCCGTACATTCGCTTCAGAAACGCCCAGGAAGCCGGCGACATCCCCGCCGGTCTGCTCGTCATAGAACGTCATGACGACTACCGCGCGTTCGCGTTCCTTCAGATTTTGCACACAGCGGGTGAGCTGTTCATGATCCAGGTGCGGTATGGACGGCCGGACCGGCGCCAGCAGATCCGCCCCAAACTGTTCGAGTAGGCGTTCTCTTCTTTGAGCGTTGCGGCGCAGATCGAGCACCGACATCCGGCACGTTCCCAGCACGAAGGATGCGAGCTTCTCCGGTTCCCTCAGGCGGCCGGCCCGAAGAGCTTCCAGCGTCGTGATCAGAACGTGCTGCGTAAGATCCTCTGCGGCGTGTTCGTCTCTCAAGTGACGCAAACCATACAGCCGAATGCGCGGGGCCATCCGGCGGAACAGCTCGGCCTCAGCTTCGCGGTCGCTTCCGGAGCCGATTTGCCGCACCAACTCGGCATCGTTCAGTGCAACATCCATCAACACATATTCTATGTGTAACGGAGGGCCTGGTCGTTACACATCCGGGTATCAGGCGCGGGCCGTTGTACACGATGCGGCCGGCCAGAGACCAACAGAAGGCATATTGATCAAAGCATAGGAGCAACCTGATGCATTCCAACGAAACCAAGACTGTAGTTGATTTCCTCATCGCCGATTTCGAAAACGAAATACAGACGACCCTGCGCGTTATCGCGGCGGTTCCCGATGGCCATCTCGACTACCGGCCGGACTCGAAGTCCAAGACCGCTCTCGGCCCTGGATCGCGTACGCGGCATACCCGGCGAAAAACTAACCAACGTCATCGACTTGTTCGGCATGATCCAAGCGCCCGGAGTGAACTTTCTGGCGATAGCGCTCAAACATTCGGTCCACCACCGCGGCCAGCTCAGCACCTACCTGCGCGCGATGGGCGGTAAGGTCCCGGGGATCTACGGGCCCTCCGCCGACACCCAGTAGCGACAACAGCGACCCACCGGGTGCGAACATGCCGCCCGTGACGCCGCACACCGCTTGCTGGTGCGCGCGGCTTGGTATTGTTGATTCTGAGCCGTGACCGCGAGGGAGCGGTTGTCAAAACTTACGCGGGACACGACATAACTTAGAAGGAGAAATGCAATGAGGATTCTACGAACGCGAGCGGCATTGTTAACGGCGGCGGTTTTGTTAACCGCGGCAGCGGTCTCACTCGGCAGCGGTGTTCCGGCGGCGGTTCACTACATCGGCCACGACAAGGTCACGGAAGTGATGTCCAAAGGCGGGCCGATCGTGAACGATCCGGGCCTGATTGTGTTGGCACAGCGCCGGCAAGCCGGTGAGGCTGAATACCACGACCATACCAACCACGTGTTCGTCATGGTTGAAGGTGAGGCGACGCTAGTCGTGGGAGGGACCATGGTTGAGCCCAAGCGTACCGCGCCGAATCAGATGCGCGCCCCCTCGATCCAGGGCGGAACGACTCACCATTTGAGCAAAGGCGACGTGATTACGATTCCGGCAAAGACGCCTCACTGGTTCAAGGAAGTCCCCACGAAGACGGTGGCCTACTACGCAGTGAACATCGAG
>JBGPLI010000268.1:0-5874 GCA_041486445.1 Bryobacteraceae bacterium | reverse complement strand
TCGAGACATCATTTCCAGTTTCCCCTTTCGATGAAATTTAAGGGTTAACTGGTTGTCTCAAAATCGGGGTCCACTCCACTGCGTGGCTTTACTCCCGCCGCACAGCAGAATCACGAGTGATTCAGCATCCTGGCCTAAATACACCCGGTATCCGGGGCCGACATCGATCCGCAACTCACACATGCCTTCGCCGACCGGCTTCCAGTCGCCGAAGTTGCCCAGCCGGACTCTCTCCAAGCGGACGAGTATGCGCGCTTGTGCATTGTAATCTTTCAGAGAGTCCAGCCATTCCTGGAAAGGCTTCCGTCCGTCCACAGTCGAATAGATCCTGAGGATTCTCGGGCCGCCTCGCATCCAGACCATTGTAGCCTATTGGCTACAACGCCTCATACAAGTTCCAGAAGGCACTGGGCCAGTATCGCTAGACCGTTTCACAGATTTTATGAACCACAGGTGGGACGGACGCCCTCGTCCGCAGCCCGGCCCCCTGGCCGGGGTTGCTCGTAGCGCGACCGGGGGGTCGCGCTCGGTTCAGGCCCCCCAGCACAACGGCTCGTCTATCATTAGCCACGAAACCGATCGTGCGGGAGCGGAAGCACGCTGCCCTACAGCGGTTACACTGAAGGTATGAAGGCGGTCGTTTCCATTGCACGGCGTACGAAGAGGTCGCGCAGCCAGTTGTTCAGCGAGGCGGTCAAGGAGTACGTGGCACGGCACGCGCCAGAAGACGTGACCGATGCCATGGATCGAGTTTGTGCCAAGTTGCGACATCCCGGAAATCGGTTCGTTTCAGCCGCCGCTCGCCGCGTTCTCCAGCGAAGCGAATGGTGATCTCCCAAGGCGAGATCTGGGTGGGCCGATTTAGCTGGATGTAAGGAAGTTATGGTACGCGATCCGGCAAGGGCAACTTCTCCACGTCGAGCATTCTTCGAAACTCATCTTCTAGCGCTCTTCTTGTTGCCGGAAGGTCTTGGGAAAACGCTTTACACGCTGCGCTGAAAACCTGCTGCTGCTCCATCTGCTTTTCTGCTGTGCCGTAGGAGCCGACACCATAGACATGATTGGACATGTTATCAAGGTGCCCTTTCAACGAAGCACACACGTGCGTCGGTAGATAAATTTGACGTTTTTCGATAAACAACGCGAGATCGTACACTGTGCTCTGATTCCTCTGTCGAGCCTTCTGCCGACGAGCTTCCCTTTCTTCATCTGTGCCAGCCGGGTATCCCTCGACCGTAACGAACCGCTTCCCTTCTTGCTCTGCATCCACTAGACGTTCGTACACCTCCGCAATGACCTCCGCGCGTTTCTCGTGAAGCTTGGCGAACCGCACCTGATGCTCGATCGTCGCTTGTTGCAACCGGCTCTTCAGTTGCTCAATCGAAATATCTGCTTGGGGCCTTCAGGTCGGATCTGAGGCGTTCCAGCTGAGATGTGGCAGTGCTTTGCAAATCCGTCTCGAATTTCTTGACGTCTTTAGCGAGCCAAGTCTGAATCAGGGAGCGGGCCAGGAACCCAAGAACGATCAAGAGCACGGCGTTGCCGCCAAATGCGATTAGGATTTCCTGAAAAGCGCTCATGGTAATCCTCCGTTACCAGAGACACGAATGGCCGCCGGCGTCGAGCAGCGAAAGACACACACGGGGTATATACGCACTCTTCGCTTGGCCCGGCGGACGCAGCCCAATTCTCATTTCGCCGAATAGATAAGCTCCTTGTTGTGCCGGGGAACCAACGCCCCAACCGCGGCGCCGATCACCGCGCCCACGGCTCCGACCGCCGCGCCCAAGGTGCCGCGCGAGAAGCAAGGGCCAAATTGGCCCTGTTTACAGCCGCCCGTAGCTGCTCCAAGAGCGAATCCTCCTCCAAATCCGATCAGCGCGCCGATGGCGGCGGTCTTGCCTCGTCCCCCGCCACCTTGACGGTACCGCTCAATCTTGAGCACGTCCTCTTTTCTCGCGGTCACCGTTCCGGCCGTCACCTGTTGCGGCGTCCAGTCCTGGAATACACCTTCCACTGGTCCTGTTTTCAAGGACAGGCGAATCCTATCGCCTGCCTTCAATCGTGCAAGCGATTGCCAGTCGCGCCGATCCTGCCCCTCAGCCGCCGTCCCGAGCGCACATACGAGCACAAGCGTCAACAATAAACGCAACGCTGTATCCTCCATTGAGTCTCATTTGCCGTGCGTCCAGCATATCAGGTGCACTAAGCTGGAACTACTTTTCGCCGGGCTCGACGTGATCCTGGGAAGATAGTTCTTTGCCACTGGCGCCCTACCGCAAAATTCTCGTGCGCGGGACCAACTGGGTCGGCGACGCGGTTATGTCGCTGCCGGCGCTGCGCGCGCTGCGGGAACGCTTCCCGGGCGCGGAAATCTCGATCCTCGCCAGGCCCTGGGTCGGCGATCTGTACGGACGCGAGCCGTTCTGCGACCGGCTGATCCCCTACGATCCGCGCGGCTGGCGCGCCAAGTGGCGGGCCGCGCGTGAACTCACGCCGCTCGGATTCGACTGCGCGATTCTGCTCCAGAACGCGTTTGAGGCCGCGGCGGTCGCCTATATAGCCGGCATCCCGGAGCGTATCGGATACGCGCGCGATGGACGAAGCGCGCTGCTGACGCGAGCGATCCCGGTCCCGCGCCGGGGCGAGATTCCGCGTCACGAGCGCTTCTACTATCTCGAGCTGCTCAAGCGTGCGGGAATCCTCGACGCGCTGCCCCAGAACGATCTCATTCGTCTCGACGGCGCCGAGGCTGCACGCCAGGCGGGCGCGGAACGGTTTCGCGCCATGGGCATGGGCGACGTGGTCATCGGCGTCAGTCCCGGCGCGGCCTACGGAACGGCCAAGCGCTGGCTGCCGGAGCGGTTCGCCGACGCCGCCAACCGGATCGCGCGGGAGCTGGGCGCGTCGGTCGCCATCTTCGGGTCTGAGCAAGAGCGCGCGTTGTGCGAGACGGTGACCGCGGCATTAAGCGTCCCCGCGCGAAACCTGGCCGGCGAGACGACCCTCGCGGAGTTCATCGAGCTTGCCGCCGCCTGCCGCGTGTATCTGACCAACGATTCCGGCGCCATGCACATCGCCTCGGCTCTCGGCGTTCCCACCGTGGCTATTTTCGGCGCCACCGACGACGCGGGCACCGGACCCGCCGGGCCGCTCGCCTGCGTGGTGCGCGAACCGGTGGAGTGCAGCCCGTGCCTGAAACGCGAATGCCCCATCGACCACCGCTGCATGACGCGCGTGGAGGCGGCGAGAGTGGCGCAAGCCGCGCTGAACCTGCTGAAATAGGACGCAGTGGACACGCGCCGAAAGATTGTGGATGCGGCGGAGGCCGCGCGGATCGCCGCGTCCGGCGCGACCGTCGTGAGCGGTTACTTCGACCCCATGCTGGCCTCGCACGCCGAGCGGCTGGCCGGATTGAAGCGCGGCGGAGCGCCTCTGCTGGTGTTGATCGCCACGCCGCCGGACCCGATTCTGCGCGCCCGCGCCAGGGCCGAGCTGGTGGCCGGGCTGGCGGTGGTGGACCACGTCGCGGAACTGGCGGACGGGCTCGCGCCCGAGGTCCGCCTGGAGCCGGAAGACCGCGCGCTGCTTGAAAATTTGATCGAGCGAGTGCGCGCGAGAATCGCTCCCTGAATGCCCGACTCCCGCATTCTCGTCGTCAGGCTCGGCTCGATGGGCGACGTGATTCACGCGCTGCCCGCCGTCGCCACGCTGAAACACAGTTTCCCGCGCTGCCACCTGAGCTGGGCGATTCGCCCGCGCTGGATGCCTTTGCTCGAGGGCAATCCGTTTGTCGATCGGGCGATCCCCATCGAGCGCTCGTTTCGCGCCGCGGTGGCGGCCGTGAGGAGCATGCGCGCGGAGCGGTTCGACCTGGCCGTGGATCTTCAGGGTCTGGTTCAATCCGCGCTGGTGGCGGCGCTGGTGCGTCCGGATCGAGTCGTCGGCTTCCATCGCTCCCAGGTGCGGGAGCGCGCGGCGGCATTGTTCTACTCGACCGGCGTCGAGACCCGCGCGGCCCACGTTGTCGATCGCAACCTGGAGCTGGTGGCCGGGGCGGGCGCGTCCAGCCTGCTGCGCGCGTTTCCGCTGCCGGAGGGAACGCCCGAGGGCCAGTTGCCCGGCGGAAAGTTCGTGCTGGCCAGCCCCCTCGCCGGATGGGGCTCGAAGCAGTGGCCCATCGAGTTCTATGAGGAAGTCGCGGCGCTGCTGGACATGCCGCTGGTGGTCAACGGTCCTCCGGAAGCCGCGGCGGCGCTGCAACAGATTCGGGGAGTGCGGGTGCATCTCTCCGGCATTTCAGGATTGATTCACGCCACGCGGCGCGCGCACGCGGTGATCGGCGTGGACAGCGGTCCCATTCATCTGGCCGCGGCGCTCGGCAAACCCGGCGTCGCCATCTACGGGCCCACCGATCCGGCGCGCAACGGACCCTACGGTGGATCGGTGCGCGTGCTGCGCAGCCCGAGCGCCGTGACGAGCTACAAGCGCCGCACCACCACCGATCCGAGCATGGGCCTGATCTCCGCCGCCGAGGTCATCGAGGCGCTGGCGGGTTGCCCGGCGTGAGCTTTCCGAAACCCTACGCGGATGCCGTCGCGAAATTGCGAGTGCCCGGAGGATTCCTTCTGGCGGCCGCGTTCGTGTGGCTGGCCGAGCCCACGTGGAAATCGCTTGCCGCGGGGTTGCCGTTGTCGGTCGCGGGCCTGGTCCTCCGCGCCTGGGCCGCGGGACATCTCGAGAAAAACATGACGCTGGCCGAGAGCGGCCCGTATGCCTGGGTCCGCAATCCTCTGTATCTGGGCACGCTGGCGGTGGCGGCGGGTTTGGCGGTCGCCTCGCGGCGATGGGAGCTGGGCGCTCTCGCCGCCGCAGTGTTCCTGCTGATCTATCTTCCCGTCGTCGAGCTCGAAGAGCAGCGCTTGCGGGAGTTGTTTCCGTCCTACGCGGACTACGCGCGGCGCGTATCGAAGCTGGCGCCGCGCCGGCCGGAGCGGCAAAGTCCCCGCCGCTTTGAATGGAGTCTATACCGGAGGAATCGCGAGTATCAAGCGCTCGCCGCGTTTGTGGCCGGCGTGGCCGTGCTAGTTTGGAAGGCTCGCGGCTGAGTTCGCCGCTCCCAGCCGGCTGTAGACTCTCCGCGCGTTAGCCTCGAAAATCTTCTGTCGTTCCCCGGCGGTCAACCAGGCAACCGCGTCGACGTATCGCTTGGTGTCGTCGAAGTGGTGTCCGGTCTCCGGGTCGATGCCCTTGACGGCGCCGACCATCTCCGACGCAAACAAGATGTTGTCGATCGGCACCACCTTCGTCAGCAGCTCGATCCCCGGCAAGTGGTACACGCAGGTGTCGAAGAAAACGTTGTTGAGCAGGAGCTCGGCGAACGGCGGCCGCTTGAGGTCCTGAGCCAGGCCGCGATAACGGCCCCAGTGGTAGGGCACTCCGCCGCCGCCGTGCGGGATGACGAACTTCAGAGTGGGGAAGTCCTTGAACAGGTCCGACGTCAGGAACTGCATGAACGCGGTGGTGTCGGCGTTGATGTAGTGCGCGCCGGTGGCGTGGAAATTCGGATTGCAGGAGGAGCTGACGTGAACCATGGCGGGCACGTCCAGCTCGACCATCTTCTCGTAGATCGGATACCACCAGCGGTCGGTCAGAGGCGGGTCGGTCCAGTATCCGCCCGAAGGGTCGGGGTTCAGATTGCAGCCCACGAAGCCGAGCTGGTTGACGCAACGTTCCAGCTCGCCGATGCAATTGGCGGGCGGCACCCCCGGCGACTGCGGCAACTGGCAGACACCGATGAAATTTTCGGGATAGAGCGTGCAGCAGCGATGGATCAGGTGGTTGCAGACCTCGGACCAAGCGAGGCTGGTGGCC
>JBGPLI010000267.1:0-6249 GCA_041486445.1 Bryobacteraceae bacterium | reverse complement strand
GAATGATACAAGCTTGTCCTTTCCGCGCGTGCCCGATATCTTCGCCCCGCCATTCGCCGCTGCGCCCTTTAAGAAGCCATGCGGAGTCAGCCAAATGTTGAGACCTCCAACCTCTGTACGCCCGTCGATATTTTGGTTTTGGATGATGTCGCCCGGAACCGGACGGATGCCGCCCTGCCCAGTAGCCGGATTGAACCCACCCGCGCCGCCGCCTCGCGGCGGAAATCCATTGTCGATGCGAATGATCTCTTGACGCATCGCGGGGACACTGTAGTTCACCAGCGCGGCGTACTTCGTGACTTTGTATCGTGGCCACGGCCCGCCGGACGTAAACGCCTGGCCAACCGAATTGTTCGTACCGGTGCCCGTGTATCGAATCGATTGCAGCATGGCGGCGCCCATCGCCTTTGTGGAAGCGTCGATCACAGAACTGGCATCCTGTGCAGTCACGTTCAGCCGAGCGGTCACCGCGATCGCGAACCCGATCCATAGCGTCTTTTTCATATGGCCCTCGCCGCCATTATAGAGGTCTGCTGTCCTCCGCAAAAACTAAAGGCGACTTGTGCCTGAACGAAACTGCTCTCACGATGCAATCGTCTCCAACCAGGCGACCGCGAAAGCCGAATCTTGCAGCAACTGGAAGCCAAGGCCGACGAAACCACATTAATCGTCTTCTGCCACCACGGGGTGCGCAGCGTGAACGTGGTTGCACCGGCTGCAGGAACAGGGCGTACCCGCCTGCCAGCTCACGGCTCGCGGCCTCCGGTTACGTGCCCGCGCGAGCCGTCGTGGGCTTGTGTACCATAGCGAGTCGTGCAGTCCGTTTACCCAGTTCCCATCGCTACGATCTTCCAGTGTCCGGCGACCGACTGGTTCGGAGTGAGCTACCACTTCGAGGGCTGCCAGCCGCATTACGTCCTGGATACTCACCTGATGCTTGACGACGCGCTCCGCGCGGCCGATCCACACAACGAGCGGATTTGGGAGGACCCCAGCGACGCAGACGAAAGCAAGCTGCTGGTCTCGCGGCACTTCGTCAACGGTTCCGTCGAGTGGCGCTTGCATCGGATGCGCGCGACTGGCCGGTCGACGAAGTCATAGCCCCGCAAGCTGTCCTGCTACGGTTTCGTTTCGCTACGCGCTTCGGCTTCTGCAAGCCACCCGCGTCGTAACCGCTCCGGCGGAACACTTGAGAGATAGGGCTTGATGTCGAGAATCGGGGTCCCATCGAGCATGTCGATACCACGGACGTGTGTTTATCCAGAGCTTGTCCGCTTGCTTTAGGCAATCAAGCCATATAATCTCTGTACAGGAGACTCCCGATGAAAACTAAACTGTTTCTCGCGGTGGCTGTCGCGTTGTTACTGTCGGCGCCCGTGGCGGCGCAGTGGCTCAACTACAAGACCCCGGGCATCCTGCGGACTCCGGACGGCAAGCCGAATCTGTCCGCTCCCGTGCCTCGAACTGCGGATGGCAAGCCCGACCTGTCGGGCATCTGGCGCGGACCGGGGAACAGCCCGTATAACCGGAATATCGCCGTGGACCTCAAGCCCAACGAGATTCAGCCATGGGCGCAGCAGGTATTCCAGCAACACGTCTTCAATTTGGGAGCAGACAGTCCGCGCGCGCACTGCCTGCCCGACCCTCCGCCGTTCTCTCATCTTGCGGGCCTCGCCCGAATCGTACAGACTCCCGCGCTGACGGTCATTATCAATGAGGCTGGTACCACTCGAACCATTCACACCGATGGCCGCGGGCTGCCCGAAGATCCGAATCCCGCTTGGCTGGGTTACTCCGTTGGGCGCTGGGAGGGAGACACGCTGGTGGTCAACACCAACGGCTTCAATGACAGAACCTGGCTGGACTTTGCCGGGCACCCTCACTCCGAAGCGCTGCGCATGATCGAGCGCTTCCACCGCCGCGATTTCGGACACATGGACGTCGAAATGACGCTCGAAGATCCGAAGACCTTCACCAGGCCGATTACGTTTAAGGCGGACAAGACGCTGGAGCCGGACACCGACATTCTCGAGAGGATCTGCGAGTATGAGAAGCCGGCTGAGCACCTGTTGGGAACCGGCTCGTTCCGCCTCCCTCCGGAAGCTCTGGCCAAGTACGCGGGGACTTACGAGTTCGGGCCGGGACGCGAAGCCGTGATCGCCGTTGACGGTCAAACGCTGGCGCTACATCTGAGCGCGGCTGACACCCATATCCTCGTGGCCCAATCGGACACGACCTTCATATCAACAGGCTTTGGGGAGCGGGTCGAGTTCGCCAAGGACTCAAGCGGCGCCATTACCGGTCTTACTTACACCACCGGATCGGGTTTGGGCCTCGGCACTCGAGAACCCAGCGTGCAAAAGGCTCTCCGAAAAGGCCGCTAGCGTAGCGTGGGGCGATTCGTACTATAGGATTCCCTGGCACCGGCGCCAAGCTCCGCACCGGGACGACGGCGGTCGCCGAGGCAACCCTTGAACAACTCAAGGCATTCCGATCCGGCGGAACGTAGCGCATTCATGCGGCTGTTTTACCGCAACTGGCGCCCGACGCACCTTGGCCGTTGGGTCAACCGCTTTGCGGGCTGGTGGTCCGGTCTCGGGTTGCCGCCGAGGTTCCAGGCTGCCCTCGAAGTTCGTGGTCGCACATCGGGCCGGAGACGCTCGAACCCCGTGGTGATCGCCACCGTGGAGGGCAAACGTCACCTGGTATCGATGCTCGGCTCGGAATCCGATTGGGTGAAGAATGTCGAGGCCGCGCATGGCGACGCCGGTATCCGTCAGGGACGCCGACACCGGGTTCACCTCGTGGCAGTCCCACCGGAGCAGAGGGCCCCCATCCTCCGAGAGTACGTGCGAATCGCGTCGAGCGGCCGGCAGCACTTCCCGCTGCCCCTCGGCGCGCCGCTGTCCGAGTTCAAGGCGATCGCCGGGCGCTATCCGGTTTACCGGATCGATCCCTCATGAAAACGTCTGCCCAGACAACGGCGGATTCCGCCTGTGCGGACTGCCAGCCACACTTGTACTGCTCGTTACGCGGCCAGGTGGCGTTGTTGACGTGACGCGGACTTGAACGAAGCCGAAGCGGCAGACGCTTCGCGTGGAGCTTGTCAGCAGTAGTTGCTGATCGGGAATAACCTCCGTCCAGGAGGTTTTATGACCGATCTTCGCAAGCTGATGCTCGAAGAACTCGAGCGTCGAAACTATTCTCGGGAGACAGCGCGCGCCTATGTGGCTGCGGTGGAGGATTTCGCACGATACTTCCACCGTCGCCCGGACCAGCTCGGCCCCGATCACATTCGCCAGTACCAGGCGTATCTGTTCCGCGAGCGGAAACTCACGGCCAACAGTGTCACCCAACGGCTCGGTGCATTGCGGTTCTTAAGTCGGCTTCTCGTCATGTCGCTTGACGATCGAGTCTCCCGAATCCAACCAGAGGATCGCGCTGGAGAAACGCACGTGTCCGCCAACCCGACGCAGCGAACTCGGGATCGTTACCGATATCACCTCTTATCGCGCCGATCTGGGGTTGCCGAATTCAGACTTGTTTCCGAGTGAGCGACGAGCCGCGCACGCGGGACTCTCATTCTTTCCACTTTTGCGTCGCGCACCTGCTGACGGGGGTAGTTATCGCTTTGGCCAAGCTCACTACCGGACCGGAATGCTTACCGACGGACTGGACGCGCTCCCTACCGTGAGAATGAGGTCCTGCAACCCGCTGGGCGTGCCCGGAGGCACGCGGAAATTGATCTGGTATACGCCCGCCAACCCCGGCGCAAGACCCGCATATTGCACATCGCACAGCACACCCGCCAACGTCACGTGCACATCGGCCTGTGCCGCGGCTGGCGGCGAAACCGGAGCGTCGGCCCCAGTGTCCGGCTGGTTCGTCACGCCTCCCACACCGTTCGCATACACGAAGGCGAACTCGCCACCCTCGAGTGGCCGTCCCGGCGTCGCCAGTGTGTAATCCGCGTTGTGCACGCTGATTCCCAGCTTGCCGTCGTTGGTGTAGACGGCGGGCTGAACCTCCAGCACGGGAACATTGGCGGCCGCGCTGGACTCACCGGAACGGGTTACCACCACGTCTACCGACCGCTGTCCCGCCACCTCGAACGGCGCCTGAAAATTGAGCTGCTCGAGGCCCTCGGTATTCGCCAGGGCCAGAATCGGCGCAGCGATTCCATTCACCGTAATCGACACCCCGCCGAGGCTCGTGGGAAGCGGAATCCGGTCCGCGACGACGACACCTGGATTGTCCAGCACCCCGGCGGCGAACACCGTGGCCAGCGATCCCGCCACCAGCCCTGGGACAAGACTCGCGGCGTTCAGCACCGCTGTGGCGCTGAACCGCGGAGCGCGACTGCCTTCGATACGGTGAATGGTGCCGTTCCCTGCGTTGGCGACGTATACCTCGCCCGCCTCGTCCTCGCCGAACGTAGTGATGGCAAACCCGGAAGAGAGCAGCAGGCGGTTGACCCACGCGGATCCCTGCCGCTCCACTCCCCAAATCCGCCCGCTACAGTAATCGCCGTAGAGATAGATCCCCCGCAAACCGGGCGACAGCCGCCCTCGATAAACGAATCCGCCGGTCACAGAGCAGCCGTCAGTGTGGCTGTAATCGGCTACCGGAAGAATCAGCCCCTGCGTGCTGCAACTGGGGCGGAAGCAGTGCGCGCCTTCCATCGTGTTCCAGCCGTAGTTCTCGCCGCCCCGGCTCGAGGCGGGCTGGAAGTCCACCTCTTCATACGTGTCCTGGCCGACGTCGGCGATCCACAAGTCTCCGTTGGCACGGTCGAAGGTGAACCGCCAGGGATTGCGCAGGCCCAACGCCCAGATCTCGGGCCGCGCGCCGGTAGTGTTCACGAACGGGTTGTCCGGCGGGATGCGAACGCGACCGGGTTCGCTCTCCACGTCGATTCGCAGCAGCTTGCCCAGCAGGGTCCCACGGTTCTGCCCGTTGTTCTGCGGATCACCGCCCGAGCCTCCGTCGCCCATCCCGATGTACAGATAGCCGTCGGGCCCGAACCGCAACTGTCCTCCGTTGTGGTTGGGAAACGGCTGGTTGATGGTCAGGAGCGCGATTTCGCTAGCTGCATCGGCCAAATCCGGATTCGCCGTTACGCCGTACTGCGCGATCACCGTGTTGCCGTTGACGTCCGTATAGTCCACGTAGAAGCGCTGCTTCTGCGCGAAGCCGGGTGGGAAGGCAAGTCCCAACAATCCGCGCTCGCCGTCCGCACGCGTTTTGGCGCGGATATCGAGAAACGGCTGGGCTACTAGCGCGCCGTTGCGGAAAATCCGTACGATCCCGTTCTGCTGCGCCAAGAACAGCCGCCCCGAGCCGTCCGCCGCGTTTTGGATGTCGGTGGGCGCGCTGAGGCCCGACGCGACCTGCACCACCCGAATCTCTTGCGCCGAGAGCTGGACGATCAGAGCGAGTCCCGCCACCCAGCACAGTTTCATGCTTCTAACATAGCTGATGGGTTCCTACCCTCCCCAGCAAGTAACGCGTGTGCGGCATTGCTCAGACTCTCCAGCGCGCGGGCGTACCACTGAAAGCTGCCGCGAATAGGCGCCGATAGTGACGGACATCAGGACGGATCTCTTCGTCGCCCCCAAGCACGCGGCAAACTTTCCACAATCCTACTCAGAGGGCACCGGAGAGGAACCCTGGGTGGCGTCACTCACCCGTGAAGCAGCCATCATCTTGGAGATCCACAAGCGGAGGCGGTTGGGTGTACAATAACTCGGTACGGAAAGCCAAAACGGAAATTCCGGATAATCAGAGCTTTCACTACAGGAGGGCCCCGTGCGTGTCGCAACCGCGTTGCTGGTCGGCCTCGGACTGACCGCGTCCGGTCCGTTCGCTCTCGCCCAGCCTTCCACCCCCGGGCCGGCGACAGCCGCCCCGCGCGCCCAGAATGCCACCGAGGGGCCACGCTCCCCCGCGTTCGAATACCTCGGTACGCTGCGCGCCGAAACCGGGACCCGCACCGTCGTCGAAAACGGCCCGCAGGGGACGCGCACGATCGTGCAGGTCGTCGGCGGCCGCTTCGAAGGCCCGCGTCTCAAGGCGTCGGTGCAGACGCCGGCCGGCGACTGGATCACCAACCGCGCCGACGGCAGCTACCGGCTCGACGTTCGCCTCACGCTGAAAACCGACGATGGGGCACTGATTCTAGTGACCTACAACGGCATCGGCCAGACGATGAACGCCGGCGCGTCGCTGCGGATCGCACCGCTCTTCGAG
>JBGPLI010000266.1:0-6272 GCA_041486445.1 Bryobacteraceae bacterium | reverse complement strand
TGGGTGTCCGCCGGTACAAGACCGGTCCCTCTCCGCTGCGGGTTAAGAAGCGGAACCTCGGCCGCGAGGTGCTAAAGCGGCTCAGGGAGCTCCCTCGAATGTCTTCTGTGCAGGGGAAGTGTGCACTAAAAGCCTTCAGCCCTCAGCGATCGGCATTCAGCTTCCGGCGCAGGCGCGGAAGCTCTTAAGCTGATTGCTGAAAGCTGACTGCTGAACGCTACCGGGCTACCGGAACTCTTCCTGCAATTGCTCCAGCGCCGCCGCCCCCGGGCACAGCTTTTCGTACGGCGCTTTCGACAGCGCAGCGGACGAGGTCTGGTTCAATTCGTGCAGATCGCTCACGGTCTCATCGAGGAACAACAGGCCGGTCACGATCTCTCCCTTGCCGTGGTGTTCCTGAAGGTATGAATAAACCTTCTGGCGATCGGTGGGATCGTAGTCCGGCGGCACTCCCTTGAACCTCACCACGCTGCCGTCGTGCATGGCGACGCTGACGGCGCCGTTCTGCCCGATGGTGGCCAGGATCTCGGAGGCGGGCGGCACGAAGTCCGTCTCGGTCGCTTTGAGCTCGTGTTTGCGCGTGTACAGGTAACTCTTGGTCGAGCCGGTGTGGTCGTTGAAAGTCACGCAGGGAGAAATCACGTCCACCAGCGCGAAGCCGCGATGCGCGATGCCGGCCTTCAGAATCGGCACGAGCTGCTCCTTGTCGCCAGAGAAGCTCCGCGCGATGAAAGTCGCTCCCAGGCTCAGGCCCAGCATCACCGGGTCGATCGGCGCCAGGCGGTTTGGCTCGCCCCGCTTGCTCTTCGAACCCACGTCGGCCGAGGCCGATCGAGGGCGAATCGCCGTCGCCCGAGATGCCGACGTAGGTGAGCTCGCGGTTGGCCGCGTTGGCCCCGGTGGCGATGGCGGCCATGCGCCCGTGCGCGGAGTTGAATCCGTGCGCGCCGCGCGCAAAATAGGTAGGAGTTTTCGAGGAGCAGCCGATCCCGCTCATCTTCGCGATCATGTGCGGAGGCGTCGAAAGCTCCCAGAACGCGCGGATCAGGGCCGCGGTGATGGAGTCGTGGCCGCAGCCGGCGCACAGCGTGGACATCGACCCTTCGTAGTCGCGGACGGTCAGCCCCAGCTCGTTCTTATGCAGGCTGGGATGGACGGCTACGGGTTTGACTATAGACGGCATGGTCCTCAATCTCCAGTTGCGAGGTGATTCCTTCCACCACGTGGCGGGCGCTCAGCGGGAATCCGCCGTACACCAGCACGGAGCGCAGCTTGTCCTTCGCTACGCTGGTTTCGAGCGTCAGCAGGCTCCTCAGTTGCGCGTCGCGGTTCTGCTCCACCACGAAGCAGACCTCGTGATCGTTCAGAAACGCTTCCACGGTTTGGTCGAACGGGAAGCCGCGCAGGCGCATGAAGTCGGCTTCGATGCCCTGGCCCACCAGCACGTCGAGCGCCTCGCGCACGGCCGGATCGCAGCCGCCGAGGGTGATCACTCCGACGCTTGCGCCGCGGCTGCGGATCACCGGCGCCGGCACGAACTTCGCCGCCGACTTGTGTTTCAGCAGAAGCCGGTCGAGCACTTCCTGGTAATCGTCCGGCATCTCGGTGTAGTCGCCGAACTTGGTGTGTCCCGATCCGCGCGTGAAGAACGCGCCCTTGGGATGAACGCCGGGCAGGGTGCGCGCGGCCACGTGGTTCTCGTCCTCACCGGTGTAGCGCAGGAATTTGGAAATCCGTTCGAGCTCTGCCGCGTCCAGCACGCGTCCGCGGTCGGGGCGGTAGGCGTCGTCCCAGGCCAGGCGCGGCACCACCCAGTCGTTCATGCCGATGTCCAGATCGGTCAGCATGAATACGGGCGTCTGGAAGCGCTCCGCCAGATCGAAAGCTTTCGGCGCGAATTCGAAACACTCGGCCGGATTGGACGGGAACAGCAGGATGTGGCGCGTGTCGCCGTGCGAGGCGAAGGCGCACTCGAGAATGTCGCCCTGCTGGGTGCGCGTCGGCATTCCGGTGGAGGGTCCCACGCGCTGCACGTCGATCACCACCGCGGGAATCTCGGCATAGTAGGCCAGTCCCAGCAGCTCGTTCATGAGCGAGATGCCCGGGCCCGCGGTGGAGGTGAACGCGCGCGCGCCGGTCCAGGAGGCGCCGATCACCATGCCGATCGCGGCCAACTCGTCCTCGGCCTGGAGGATCAGGTAATTGTTCTTGCCGGTCTCGGGATCGCGGCGGTATTTCTCGCAGAAATCCTTGAAAGCGTCCATCACGGAAGTGGACGGCGTGATGGGATACCACGCCGCCACGGTCGCCCCGGCGTAGACGCAGCCGAGCGCGGTGGCCGTGTTGCCGTCGATCAGGATCTTGTCGCGGTTGGCGTCCATGGTCGCCAGACGAAACGGCAGAGGGCAGTCGAAGTTCTTGATCGCGTAGTCGTAGCCCAGGCTCAAGGCCTTGTGATTGGACTCAAGCATGGCCTTCTTGCGGGCGAACTTCTCCTCGAGAAGCCGCCCCACCACGCCCATGTCGACGTTCAGCAGCGCGGCGATCGATCCGGCGTAGGCGATGTTTTTCATCAGAATGCGCTCGCGCGGATCGCGGAAATTTTCGTTGCACATCCGCGCCAGGGGAACGCCCAGGAAGGTGACGTCGTCGCGGTGGAGGCTTGCGTCGAGCGGCCAGCTCGAATCGTAGAGCAGGTAGCCGCCCTGGCGGACCTCGCGCACATCGTGCTCGTAGGTCTGCGAATTCATCGCCACCATCAGGTCGTAGTCGAGCGCGCGCGCGGTGTAGCCGTCCTTGTTGACGCGGATTTCATACCAGGTGGGCAGTCCCTGGATGTTCGATGGAAAAAGATTCTTGCCGGAGACGGGAACGCCCATGCGGAACACCGCCTGCATCAGCAGGCTGTTCGCGCTGGCCGAGCCGGTTCCGTTGACGTTCGCCAGCTTGACGGCGAAGTCGTTTACGCGGGTACGAGAGAGTTTGTGCACACCGGTTTTCCTGCGTAGGGAATAAGAAGCTCGAACTTTTGCATGTCCCAGGCCGCGGTGGGACAACGCTCCGCGCACAAGCCGCAGTGCACGCAGAGGTCCTCGTCTTTCATCATCAGCCGGCCGGTCTGGGGCAGCGGCGCGGAGGCGAACAACGCCTGCGTCAGATTGATGGCCGGCGCCGAAAGGCGCTGCCGGAGATCCTCCTCCCCACCATCGGGCGCGATGGTCAGGCACAGCAGAGGACATACATCGATGCAGGCGTCGCACTCGATGCAGCGCGGCGCGGAAAATTCCGTCTGGACGTCGCAATTGAGGCAGCGCTGGACCTCGCGGGCGGTCTGCTCCGCGTTGAACCCCAGCTCCACCTCGATGTTCAGTTGCTGAAAGCGCCGCGTGAGATCGACGTGTTTCATCTTCTGGCGCGCCGCCGGATTGTAGTCGTTGTGGTAGCTCCACTCGCTAATCCCCATCTTCTGCGTGATGAGGTTCGTGCCCTGCGGCGGGCGCTCGGTGACGGGCGCGCCCTGGCAGTAGAGGTCGATCGAGATGGCCGCCTGGTGGGCGTGCTCCACGGCCCAGATGATGTTCTTCGGTCCCCAGGCCGAGTCGCCTCCGAAGAATACGCCGGGCCGCGTGCATTGCATGGTGGTCTCGTCGACGCGCGGCATGTCCCACTTGTCGAACTCGATCCCGATATCGCGCTCGATCCACGGGAACGCGTTTTCCTGACCGATGGCGAGGATCACGTCGTCGGCCGGGATGAACACGGTTTCGACGACGCGCGAATTTTTCGCCGCGGCGTCCCACTCCAGCCGCTCGAACTCCATGCCCTTGAGCTTTCCGCCTTCGAGGACGAAACGTTTGGGCGCATGGTTGATGACGATCTCGACGCCCTCTTCCTCGGCGTCCTCCAGCTCCCAGTCCGAGGCTTTGAAGAATCCGCGCGGGCGGCGCGCCATTACCTTGATGTTCTTGCCGCCGAGCCGCCGCGACGACCGGCAGCAATCCATGGCGGTATTTCCGACGCCGATGATCAGGACCTTCTCGCCGATTTTGTCGATGTGGCCGAAGGTGATCGACTCCAGCCAGTCGATACCGATGTGGATGCGATCGGTGTCGTAGCGCCCGGGAATCTCCAGGTTCTTGCCGCGCGGCGCGCCCGTGCCCACGAAGATCGCGTCGAAACCTTCGGCGAGCAGCGCCTTCATGCTGTCGACGGACGAGTTGTAGCGGATATCGACGCCCATGTCGAGGATGTAGTGGATCTCCTCGTCGAGGACGGCCACCGGCAGCCGGAACGACGGGATGTTGGTGCGCATCAGCCCGCCCGGCTTGTCGAGCTTCTCGAACATCACCACTTCGTAGCCGATCGGCGCGAGGTCATTGGCCACGGCGAGCGACGCCGGCCCGGAGCCGATGCAGGCGACGCGCTTTCCATTTTTCTTCGCGGGGGCTTTGGGGAGCAGGTGCGCAATCTCGCCGCGATGATCCGCAGCCACGCGCTTGAGACGGCAGATGGCTACGGGTTTTCCGTCGAGGCGTCCGCGGCGGCAGGCCGGTTCGCACGGGCGGTCGCACGTGCGGCCGAGAATGGCCGGAAACACGTTCGACTCCCGGTTGAGCATGTAGGCGTCGGCGTAGCGGCCCTGCGCGATCAGCCGGATGTACTCGGGAACATTGGTGTGGGCCGGGCAGGCCCATTGGCAATCGACAACCTTGTGATAATAGTTCGGATCGCTGGTATCAGTGCGTCTCACTCACGTCCTTCTCTTTCGCATGGTGGATGGGAAGCGTGCGACTTGATTCCATTGTAACAACTTGTGCCGGGGCGCGAGCGCCGGCGCCGGCAGGGCGCTACAAATTAGTCGATCCTTGGATATCGAACGGATGTGATCCCGAAGTCACGACTGACCCGTGTGATAAAATTCGGCGGTTGCCCGCCCCTCAAGCGTATATCGAATGGACGAACGCCCACCTTGGGCATAACCAGCGTTCGCAGGCCAGTTCCAACGCATTGTCTGATTTCGTCGTGGTGGATCTGCGGCAAGGCTGCTCTGACATCAACGCCGCTATCGAGTCCAAGGCCGTGGTGACAGTTCAAAATCCCGGCGTGAGGACCAAGGTAGCCGAGCGTTCGATAGACCTTGTGCTCAAGGAAAGCGCTACAGAGCTGGTCTGCGTCTCCGTCGAGCACAAGACGATCATGACGGCTCACGGCAAGGCCCGCAAGAACAGATACGGAGACATCATTGCCTACTGCAACCATATGCACAATCACCGGAAAGACTGCATTGCGGGAGCGGTCGTCATCGTGAACACGTCACCGGTTTATGAAAACCCAGATACTTTCGCCAAGGGTCTTGTCCGCCCGAAATTCAAGATGGAGAAGGTGGTGGCAGACACAGTTAGAATCTTCGATCAGATTCCGCTGCGGGAAGCACCTGAGGAACCAAACGATCAGCCAGAAGCGCTGGCCGTGATCGTGATGAACTACGACGGATCACACCCGGCCAACTTGGTTGACTACCTGCCGGAACAAAGTCAGATTCGGTATGAAATGTTCATCCGGAGGATCGCCAGGTTGTACGTTGAACGGTTTGTTCACAGGCGCACAACGGACTGACGCCTGTGCGCCTTCAGCCAACGGCGATAGCGTGGCGGGAGTCGATCAGGGTGGCCACCTCGGCCTCCATGCGCGTTTTGGCTTGTCGAAAGTAACCCGGGTCGATCTCTACTCCGATACTGTTCCGGTCGCACCGGCAGGCTGCTACAAGCGTGGATGCCGTACCCATGAAGGGGTCGAGCACTGTGTCGCCTACGAACGAGAACATCCGAACAAGGCGATACGCGACCTCCACCGGGAACGGCGCCGGGTGGTGCCGGGTGGATTCGCCGGTAACATCCGACCAGAACGAGCGAAACCATTTGGCGTGCTCATCCTTGCTGAGCATGGACTCCTTCCGCTGTTCATCCGTCGGTTTGCGATAACCACCCGGCTTTCGCAGCATGATGATGTACTCCATGTCGTTTTTCAAAATGGCGTTGGGCTCATAGGGCTTGCCAAGGAACGAGGAGCCGTTCTCCACCTCGTAGTTTGCATTGGCGATCTTGTGCCACAGAATCGGCGTCAGGTAGTCGAACCCCACACGGCGAGCGCGCACGCTGATGTCAGCATGTAGCGGCATGACCATGTGACGGCCCTTGTTCCTCCTCCGGGCGATGCAGACGTCACCTACGACACAGGCGATCCGGCCACCGGGAACAAGCACACGGTAGCAG
>JBGPLI010000265.1:0-6300 GCA_041486445.1 Bryobacteraceae bacterium | reverse complement strand
TCGTCGCTGGTTGTGGTTTGGCCCGTCTGGCTCCCGTCCAGCAACAACTCAGAGCCGGAAATGGGCCGTCCGCTCGCGTCCAAAACGCGGCCCGACACTTTACTCAGGGGCGTCAGGCGGCCTTGCAGAGTGATCCGGT
Source organism: Bryobacteraceae bacterium (assembly GCA_041486445.1). Lineage (GTDB taxonomy): Bacteria > Acidobacteriota > Terriglobia > Bryobacterales > Bryobacteraceae > Palsa-187. The sequence goes on along the minus strand of JBGPLI010000265.1, from coordinate 6,161 downwards.
CGGATGTGCCGCTGACGGTGAACGGTGAGTCCTGGGCTGACGGAAGAAATTCGTAGGCGCTGAAACTGGCGGTGTAGGAGCCGTTCCTTACGGCCTGAATTCGAAAGACGCCCTGGTCATCGGTGGTGGCCTGGTAAACGGGTTTCCCGGCGGAATCGATCATCACCGTAGCTGCCCGGATGGGCAAGCCACTCAGCGAATCTACCACCGTACCTTCGATGACCTGCGCGAGAAGCCCCGAACTCGCTGCCAGGAATGCGCACAGGAGTTTCATCGCATGTCGGAGGGGGTACCGATATGGGCACCCCCGTCTTCATTTGATCAAATCCCGGAGTCGGGAGGTAGGCTAGATGTTCCCGCCACAACTGTTGCCGGCGGTGGGTAAATTATTGGGAGGGGCAAGCACACCTCTAATTGTCGTTGTCGGGCAGACACACAGCCCCCCACTCTGTATCAACTGGTTTCCATCAATATCCATGCCGCACCCTCTTCCCGGACAACTGTTCGCCGGGTCAGCGGGGTTCGACGCCACTCCCTCCGCGCAGTTCGTCGCCGTCCCGGTCGCAGGGTTCCACGACAGAGGGTTGCATGTACCACTAGACAAGGAAGGGCTGTGGCCGAGATGCTTGGCCAGAGCCTTGGCGTCAGCAGCAGTATCGATAAGGAGAATCAAGACGTGTGAGGCAGGCCCCGGCACCCCCGTCCACTGCCCTGGCGGGTAATGACACCAGTAATTCTTGTGGGGATCACCAGGGGTCGCCAAAAGCAGGGCCCCCAAGACAAGCAGTAACAACAAAACCCTTTTCTTCACGCTATCCTCCTTCTCAAGTTCGCCAGTGATTTACTGGTCGGATCTCTATTAGCACACACACTGTAGCACACGTAATCGTGCTAAGTCAATCGCTGTAGGTGGCTTAAAGTTCTAGAACTAGAGTCCCTGTGCGGTAAGTCAGGGGGTTGGTGAAAAACGGTCCGAGATAGGTCCCGCCAGGAATGGCTGTGCCACACACGCAGTACAAACGGTTAGCACAGCCTGTGTGGGTTCTTCAGCGATCTCTCAGGAGCTATGCAGAACGGCGTCTACGATAAGCCGCGAGAGCAAGTAAGCCAATCCCGGCCAACCCCAGAGTCAGCGGTTCGGGAGCTGCGACGAGATCGGTGTCCTGAAAGAAGGTCCACGAGATGTTACTACCTGTGGTGCCGTCCCAAACAAATGCAGTCGTCCCCGTGAACGAAAAAGTGAGTTGGCCCCACTCATCGCCGCAAGGCGTGCTGCCTGGAAAATTCGAACCCACGCAGGCCAGCACATCGAACTGTCCCACCTTAAGGCCGTATGTAACGTTTACGGCAAGCGTCCGACCGTCGGCCGTACCGTCAAAAGGACTGCCACCAACAAAACCAATAATTGAGTAGGTGACTCCGCCAGCGGAATTCGGAGTACCCGTCTGGCCCCCCGAAGCCACCCCGCCGGTTTCCACGTTTGTATTTCGATCAAAAATAACGCCTGCCCCCCCATTCAGAAGCCCCCCAGTTAACACCACCGAAGTGATGGCAGTGGTGGTGGAGGTGGTGGTTAGGATCCAGGGATGTACTGCGTTCGTATCGGGATTGGCTGGATCAGCAACCGAGCCGGTATCCAGATTCTGGCTCAGGGTCCACGTTCCGTTTCCAATTGATCCCGTGGCCATTCCACACGCGGCTAATGCGGTGCAAGGGCCCGTGGTGCTGGCCACCCAGGTTACCGGTGACCCACCGTTAACGCTGACCGTCATAGTCCCTACGGTTCCCATGTCGGCCCCGCTTGCCGTGAAACTCGAAACCCCGAAAATAGTCTCGCTGCCGACTCCGTCGGGCAAGAAAGTCACACTGCTAGCTTGAACGGCTCCCGCTACACCGAAGATGACCGCAATCAATGCTGAGAATCTACTCACTCTGCCTCCGACCGCCGGACGCACTAAGTGTCCACGAACTGATCGACATAGCAAAGATACAGTACGTGATTAGGAAAGTCAAGTGGTTTAGTACCATGGCCTCCCGCTAGTACCAATGCGCCCAGGAATTGAAAAAACTCGATTGATCAACGGCATTTCCCGAGGAGTAGGAGATAAATACTTGAATCTAGACCAGTTAAATGGACACCGCATCACTCCGTGCTCCCTCGCGGAACCCGGCGGTTCATATCGTTAAACCAGAAATCGGGAGGGGGGTAGAATCCTGCTGCGAACCGGCGATCCCTCTTGGCGCCCTCGGCATCTCCCATCGCCAGGCGGACCGCCGAGCGCGCCAGGTAGGCAGGAGCGCCCGGTTCAAGTACGATCATGCGGTCCAGGTCGGCGATGGCCTGGTGGAAATCGCCGAGCAACTCGTAGGTTGCGGCACGCTGGTAGTAATTGTCCGGCGTGGGCCCGAATTCCACTGCACGGTTGAAGTCGGCCAGCGCCTGCTGCAAGTCTCCCTTCTTGCGAAGGGCCGCGCCCCGCAGGTTGTACGCTCTCTCCAGACGGGAATCGATGTCGAGCGCCTTGGTGCAATCGGCGATCGCCGCTGGAAGGTCGGCTTGGTTCAGGTGCGCTGCGCAACGCTCGAGCAGAGGCCTGGAGTCTCCCGGCCGCAGCTCGATCACTTTCGCGAAATCCGCGATGGCGCGATCCGTGACTCCCAGGGCGACTCGGGCCGTCCCACGCAGGAAGTAGGCTTCGGCGAAGTCGGATTTCAGGTCGATGGCTCGATCGAAGGAAAGAATCGCCTGCTCGTAGCGATTGTTCTGGAGCAGCCGCCGGCCCGAATCGAAGGACTCCTGGGCATGCAGCGGGTCCGTTGAGCGCTTGTATATGAGTCCGGCCGCAAGCGCGATCGCGGCCAGCGCCGCTCCACACGCCAGGATGCGGCGTCTCTTCCGGCGTGCGAAGTCTTGCGCCTCGACCGGAATGAAGATGGGAGTCTCCACGTTCCCGATGGTATCACGTCATCCGGGGGTTTTCATACGGCGACCATTGTAGTATGCTGACAAATGGAGAGATTTCACCACCAGATCTGGAGGTTCGCCACAACCCATGCTCCGTACGCCACGCAACCTGCTTCTCGCCATCCCCGTGACACTTTTGTTTTCGGTCGCCTGCTGGGGTCAAACCACGTCGCTCGAAGGCGACGTCAAAGGTGACGACGGCAAGCCGCTTCCGAACGCCAACATCAAGATCGACCGCAAGGACATCAAAGGAGCCTACAAGACCAAGACCGACAAGAAGGGTCACTGGTTCCATGCCGGTCTGCCCATCGGCACCTACCGGGTCGCAGTTGAAATCAACAACCAGGAGCGGGACTCGGTGGACAACGTCCGCACGAAGCTGGGCGACCCCACGCCGGTCAACTTCGATCTGGCGGCGGCCGCGGCGCGCGGAAGCGCCCCCGGCGGAGCTCCGGAGCAAGACCGGGGTTTGACCGCGGCTCAGAAGGCCGAGATCGCAAAGAAGGACGCCGAGCGGTCGGCCGCGATGGCCAAGAATAAGGCCCTCAACGACGCGTTCAACGCCGGCAAGGAAGCCGCGACGACCAAGAACTGGGATGGCGCGATTGACGCCTTCCAGAAAGCGGCCGAGACCGATCAGACCCAGCACGTGGTCTACGGCAACCTGGCCGACGCTTACATCGCCCGCGCGGCAGCCAAGACCGGCGCCGAGTCACAGGCCGACCTCGACAAGGGCATCGCCGCGTATCAGAAGGCAATCGAGCTGAAGGCCGACGATCCCGCCTATCACAACAACTACGCTCTGGCGCTCGCCAAAGGCAAGAAGTTCGACGAAGCCCAGGGCGAGCTGACCAAGGCCGCACAGCTTGATCCGGCCAGCGCAGGCAAGTATTATTACAACCTCGGCGCCGTGTACGTGAACACGGGCAACATGGAGCCGGCCGGGCAGGCGTTCAAGAAAGCGATCGAGCTCGATCCCAACTATCCCGACGCGCACTATCAATACGGCATCTACCTGATCGGCAAGGCGACCACTACTCCCGACGGCAAAATCACGCCGCCGCCCGGAACCGCGGAAGAGTTTCAGAAGTATCTCCAATTGGCCGGCACGGGTCAGTTCGCCGACGCCGCCAAGGCGATGCTGCAATCGATCGGCTCCACGGTGGAAACTCAGTTTGCGGCCCCCGGGCAGAAGAAGCAAGCTCCCAAGAAGCAGCCGTAGATTATGTTCCGGGCGATCCTGTACCTGATCGTCACGGTGCTGATCATCAGCGTCGTGCGGTCCGTGGTGGGGGTTGTCCTCAAGGGATTTTCGGAGCTGTTTCAGCCGTCCCAACAGGCCGGGGCGCGGCAGCCCCGGTCCCCCTCGGCGCCCTCCGGCGGCGAATTGAAGAAGGATCCGGTCTGCGGCACCTTCATCGCACCCGCGACCGCGCTTCAGAAAAAAGTCGGCGGGGAGACGTACTTTTTCTGCTCGCCCGAGTGCCGCGATAAGTTCAGAGCGTAGGATTCCTCGTTTCTGATTCGTGTGCATTCGTGTTCATTCGTGGCTGTAATCTATAAACATGAAACTTTCCGAACTCGCGGCCGCGCTCCCATGCGAGCTGCGCGGAGACGGAGCGCTCGAGATCACCGGCGTCGCCGGCATGGAGCAGGCGTCGGCGAGCGAGCTCACCTTCCTGGCCAACCCGAAATACGCCCCCAAGCTGAAGCACACCCGGGCGGGTGCGGTGCTGGTGTCCGGATTCGTCGACGGCCTGGCGCCGGCGCAGCTCATTTCCTCCAATCCGTATCTCGATTTCGCGCGCGCGCTGGCGTTGTTCTACCAGCCACCGAGGCCGCGGCCCGGCATCCATCCTCTGGCCTCGATCGCGGAATCCGCGCGGATCGGCGAAAACGCCTCCATCGGACCCTTCGCGGTGATCGGAGAAAACGTGACGCTCGGCCGCAGCGCCGTGGTCCACGCGCACGTGGTGATCTATGAAGGCGCCCGCATCGGCGACGATTTCTATGCGCACTCGCACGCCGTGGTGCGCGAGCACTGCCAGATCGGCGACCGCGTCATCCTCCAGAACGGCGCGATCGTCGGCGGCGACGGATACGGCTTCGCCAAGCGCGCCGACGGCACGCATTACAAGATCGTCCAGAGCGGCATCACCGTGATCGAGGACGATGTGGAGATCCAGACGCTGACCTCGGTCGATCGGGCCACGGTCGGCGAGACGCGCGTGCGCCGCGGCGCCAAGATCGACAGCCTGGTGCAGGTGGGGCACGCCTCGGTGGTGGGCGAGGACAATATCATCTGCGCTCAGACCGGCCTGGCCGGTTCGACTGTGCTCGGCAAGGGCGTGCTGCTCGCCGGGCAGGTGGGCGTGTCGGGTCATCTGACCATTCACGACCATGCCGTGGTCTATGCACAGAGCGGGATCGGCGGCGACGTGGCGGCCGGGTCCGTGGTGAGCGGCTCGCCCGCGTTTGAAGCGCGCGAGTGGTTGCGGGCCATCACGGCGTTTCCGAAATTGCCGGGACTTGTGAAGACAGTGCGACAATTGGAGAAACGGCTCGCCGAGCTCGAGCGCGCCCGCCATCAATTCCATGAATGAAGCACCGGACCGCGAAGGCCACCTGCCGCTGGCCTACCGCAATCAGGAGTTTCTCGACACTCCCGACGCGCGCTCGCTGCGCATCTTGAGCGAGTACCTGTACCCCCTGTCGCACTTCCGCAAGGAGCGCATTCGCGACACCATTGTCTTCTTCGGCTCGGCGCGAACGCTCGAGATGGGTCCGGGCGGCCGCTATTACGACGAGGCCAGGGATCTGGCGCGGCGCGTGACCGAATGGTCGAACGGGTTGCACGAGACCAGCCGCCGTTTCGTGATTTGCAGCGGCGGCGGGCCGGGCATCATGGAAGCCGCCAACCGCGGCGCCCACGATGCCGGAGGCAAGACCATCGGCCTCAACATCGGCCTTCCCTTCGAGCAGCGCCCCAATCCGTTCATCACGCCGGAGCTGAGCTTCGAGTTCCACTACTTCTTCATGCGCAAGTTCTGGTTCGCTTATCTGGCCAAAGCGCTGGTAGTGTTTCCCGGCGGCTTCGGCACGCTCGACGAGCTGACCGAGATTCTGACGCTGGTGCAGACGCAGAAGCTGATGAAGAAGATCGTGGTGGTGCTCTACGGAACCTCGTTCTGGAAAG
>JBGPLI010000264.1:0-6401 GCA_041486445.1 Bryobacteraceae bacterium | reverse complement strand
CGTGCGGCGGGGCTCCGATCCGAGAAGCATTGCCGAGATGCAGACCTTTTCGGGCCGCACCATCGACGTGCCCTCGCAGTACATCGCGGGGAAGAGCGACTGGGGCGTCTATCAGACGCCGGGTGCGGTCGACAGGATGCGCTCGAGCGCCTGCACCCACATGGCCGCGTTCAATCTGATCGACGGCGCCGGACATTGGGTGCAGCAGGAGCAGCCGGAGCGGGTGAGCGCATTGCTCGTTCAGTTCCTGCGGGAATACGGAAAGTCCTAGAGCCGCGCGTCCGTGATGCTGACCGACGCGCGCGTGATCTGCGCGATGGTGGGCGTGCCACATTGCCGCATGGTCAGTTGCAGCTCGCCGCGCAGGATATCGAGCACCCGCTCGACGCCCTCCTGGCCGAACGAAGCCAGACCATACACGTAAGGACGTCCGATGCCGACCGCGCGCGCGCCCAGCGCCAGAGCCTTGTAAATATCCGTGCCCCGGCGGAAGCCGCCGTCGATGATCACCGGGATCTGGCCGCCCGCCGCCTCCACTACTTCCGGCAGGCTGTCGATGGTCGCGCGCAAATCCTCCATCGCCCGGCCTCCGTGGTTCGAAACCAGGATGCCATCCACGCCGTGCTCGCGGGCCATCCTGGCGTCCTCAGCCGTTTCGATGCCTTTGAGCACCAGCTTCATCCTGGTCATCTTTTTCAGACGGTCCACATACTCCCACGTCGCAAACGAGGGGTTAACGCCGCCCTCGATCCCTTGCAGCATCGGCGTCGAACGTCGCGTCACCGCGCCGTTGGGGCCCTGGGCGTGGCACGTGAAGCAGTCCCGGTTGTCCAGCCGCCGGTAGCGCACCGCCGACTCGAGATTCCGCCCGCCCAACCCGTCGATGGTCCACACCAGGACCGGGCAGCCCGCGGCCTCCACGCGTCGAATCAGCTTCTCGGTCCCTTCCCAGCGCTGCGGGATGTAGAGCTGATACCAGGGCGCATGGCCCAGCGCCTTCGCGACGTCTTCCACCGGCGTCGAGGTTTGCGTCGAAAGGATCTGCAAAGCGTTCTTGGACCGTGCGGCGCGCGCCGTGGCCACCTCGCCCTCCGGATGAAACATCTTGTGGCCCCCGACCGGGCACAGGAAAATCGGGTAGTCCATCGCCACGCCGAGCAGCTCGGTGCGCAGATCGGTCTTGGACACGTCGACCAGCCGCCGCGGCCGGAGCTGGATGCGCTTGAATCCTCCCAGGTTGGCCTTGAGCGTCGCGTCGTCGTCCACGCCGCTGGCCATGTAGCCCCAGTGCGCAGGCGGAAGCTTGCTGTGCGCGGTTTCCTCGAAGTCCATCACCTTTAGCGCGTCCATGGGACTCTTGAGGATCGGGGAAAGTTCGTCCGCCCAGGCCTTCGACAGCAGCGGACTGGCCGCGAGGAATTGCAGGAACCGTCGCCGGTTCTGGGAAAGGGATGTAATCATAACGACCTACTGGTTTAGGAGTGGAATGTCCTTGACCGCGGGCGGGTCCGGAATCGATTTCAAATAGGCCCACATATCGGTCAAATCGGCGTCGGAAATCACTTTGGCGGTGAAGGTCGGCATGCTGCTCACGGGCGGATGGCGGACGATGGCGATAAACGAAGCGACTGCCATCGGACGGGGCGCCAGCTTCGGCCCGGCGCCGCCATGGCCGTCGGTGCCGTGGCAGGAGTAGCAGCCGTCCTTGACCCACAGGGTCTTGCCTTTTTCGACGTTGCCTTGGGCGGCGGCGAGACAGGCTGCCAAAATCAGCGCGGCTAACAGATGAAACATCCTCATTATTCTGACTCCTGACTCCTGACTCCTTCTTCCCTACCTCCCCTGCGTGACGGTGTCGATCAACACCGGCTCGCCGCGCTTCGCGATTTCGATCCCGCGCTTGATGGCCGGACCGACGTCCTTGGGATCGGTGATCGGTCCGATTCCCTGCATCCCGTAGCCCTTGGCCATGGTGGCGTAGTCGATGTTGGGCTCGATCAGCTTGGTCCCGATGTGCGCGCGGCTCACGTCGCGATTCGCGCGGGCGGCCATGGTGGTGATGAACATCACCTCCTGGTGGTAGCCGCGATTGTTGTTCATGATGGTCAGCATCGGAATCTGGTGATGCACCGCCGTCCACAGCACGCCCGGCGCGTAGTTCAGGTCGCCGTCGTTCTGGATGTTGATGGTCAGCCGGCCGTGCTTCTTGTTGGCGAGCGCCGCGCCCACAGCCCCCGGCGCGCCGTAGCCCACGCCTTCGCCCCCCGAGCCGCCGATGAACTGATAGTGCTTGTCGAAATTCCACAGCCGCGTGGGCCAGCGCGCGAAGAACTGATCGTTGCCGACCAGCGACCAGTCCTCGTTCTTGATCTGCGCCCACAGCTCCGCCGATATCCGGGCGGAGGTCAGAGGACTCGAATCCCAGCCCACCGCGGCCTGCTCACGGGCTTGCGCGCGGTTGCGTTTGGAAACCTCGGCCAGTTTGGAGCCCCGCTCCTGAAGCGCCCGTCTGCGATCGGCCGTGATGAGCCGTTTGCAGGCCTCGATCAGCGCCGGCAGAGTCGCCTCGCCGTCGCCGGGGATGGCCAGATCCACTTCGTTGTAGCGCGCGAAATCCTGATAATTGGACTTCTGGAAAAGATCCACGCTGGAGATGCTGATCAGCTTCGCGGTGTCCTTGGTGATGCGCTTTGGCGCGTCCATCCCGATCCGGTTGAGCGGGGACATCCGATGCGTCAGCATGAAGATGTCCTCGACTTCTAGCGCCAGCACCACATCGGCATTCGCCACGTTCCCGGTGTTGTACAGCGGATGGTTCGACGGGAAGTTCATGCGGTTGCGCTGGTCATTCACCGAGGCTTGCAGCGTATCGGCCAGCTCGACCAGCAGCTTGATGCCGGCCGGAGTGCGCGCCAGCCGTCCCGCGACGATCACAGGGTTCTCCGCCTCCACCAGCATCTTGGCGGCCTCGGCCACGGCGCCCGCGTCGCCTTGAGGAGGAATCACGCGGCCCAGCTTCGGAATCCGCAGGTTGGATTCTTCAATCGGCTCTTCCTGAAGTTTCCCGCTCGCGATAATGGCCACCGGCCCCATCGGCGGAGTCATGGCAATCTTGTACGCCCGCACCATCGACTCGGCGAAGTGTTGCAGCGAGGCCGGATTATCGTCCCACTTGGTGTAATCGCGAATGATCGAGGCGGCGTCCTGGGCCGAATGGGTCCACTCGACATAGCTGCGGCGCGCCACGGCGTCCATCTCGTTGCCCAAAATCACGATGGTCGGCACGCGGTCGCAGTACGCGTTGTAGATGGCCATCGCGGCATGCTGCGTTCCCACCGTGCCGTGGACCATCGCCATCATCGGCTTGCCGTCGATCTTGGCGAATCCGTGGCCCATGGCGACCGAGGATTCCTCATGGCAGCAGGTGAGCAGCTCCGGGTTCTTGTTGGCGCCGTAGTTGATGATCGATTCGTGCAGGCCGCGGCAGCTCGAGGCCGGATTGGCCGCGGCGAACTCGATGCCCAGCGACTTGATGACATCCAGCATGAAGTCCGCGCCGGGACGTTCGTTGGTGAGCACCTCGGCGCGCGCGGCTCCGGTGGTCTCGGCCGGCGCCGCTCGGCCCGCGCCACGGTTTTGCGCCACTTGAGTTTGCTGCGCCATCGCGATGGGAACGGTTCCGGCCAGCGCGGCCGCGCCTTTCAGGAAACCTCGGCGTGGAACGGACGTCTTCTTGGAGGCCATGGAAATCTCCTTCTCCAAGCTATGTTAGTACAAACAGAACCGCGACTGTGAATGCTAAGGAGCGGAGGGGGGAAAACCAACACTCCCCTCGCTCACGCTCGGGGTTCAGAAGAGAAACTTCAATCCGAACTGGATCTGCCGCGCCGCCGTGTTGCCGCCCAGCGTCGTGATCTGGCCGGCTTGCGGACTGATGCTGCCGCCGCCATTGGTTCCCTGCGTGAAGACGTTGATGTTCGGGAGCCCGAACTGCGGGTGATTGAAAAGGTTGAAAAATTCGGCGCGGAACTGCACGCGGAATGCCTCCGAGATTTTGGGGACCCGGGTGTCCTTTATCACGCCGAAGTCGACCACCGCCAGGCCGGGACCGATGATCGTGTCTCTGCCCGTGTTGCCGAGGGTGCCAGGAGCCTGTAGAGAAAAACAATTCGGGTTGAACCACATCCCCACCACGCCGAGCCTCGGGTTGTTGTTGCACGCCGGATAGACTCCCAGCGCCGGGTTGTTGGGAGCATAGTTGGGACGCGGAGTGCCCGTGCTGGTGGTGTAACCGGTCTGGTCGAATCCGGTCGCGATGCTGACCGGCAGACCCGTATTCTGAGTCACGGTTCCCGTAAGCTGCCAGCCTTCCACCAACTGGTTCCGATGGAAGGGCAGAGTCGCCAGCCCATTCACCCGCAGGGCGCTCTTGGCATGGTAATAGCACAGCCCGCGGTCGCCCGACCGGTCATACGGGTTCGTATAGCTCGTAGGACTATTGCCGCCGTTGACGGTGGCGATGGGGCTGCCTCCGTCGTCGATGCACTTCGAGAAGGTGTAGGAGACCTGTCCCTGGATGTTGCGCGTCAATCGGCGGCTGAGGTTGGTCTGTAACGAGTCATAACGCGACGTGGTCGACGGTTCCGACATGTTCATGAAGTCGTAGCCCGGGTTCAAGCGTGGATTCAACGTGATCCTGCCGTTCACCAGGCTAGCGAAGTGGTACACACCGTTCGAGTCGCGGGTGTAGGTGGGGGGATTGCGTTCCTGCCCGGAAATCAGGTGAACTCCATGCGAGCCCACATATCCAATGGTGAAGACGGTGCCGGACGAAATCTCATGCTGAATGTTGAGATTGTATTGGATCAGGTAGGGTGTGCTGTGGTTGTACCAGTTCCACCCTGGCTGTATGCCTAGCAGTGCCGGGGTGGTGGCAGAGAAGGGAATCGGGAATGTGGGGTTGCTCTGCGTCACGCTCTCCGAGGGCTTGTTCTGGGTGTAATGGGGGAGGTACTGAGCCACGAAAATGGGGCTGTGCATCATCGCAAAGCCGCCGCGAATCGCAGTCCTGTGACGGGCGAACGCGTCATAGGCGAAGCCGAAGCGGGGATTCAGGTTCCACCAGGACGGATTCGACTGGCTGACGTTGGGCACATTCACCAGACTGGTCCCGTGCAAATAATCCACAACGTTATTCAGCGCGTTATGTGTCTCCACCGGGTTGGTGGTGAACTCCCACCGCAATCCCAGATTCAGGGTCAGCTTCGGCGTCACCTTCCAGTCTTCCTGGATATAGGGAAAGAAATCGATCTCGCGGAAATCCCGGTTGAAGTAATATTGCGATCCTCCCGGTGTCCCTCGGACCGTGGCCGTCTGGTTGCCGCCCGCCAGGAACACCGCCAGGCTTCCATAAATCCAATTTGTGTTCGCTCGGACCGGGGCATTGCTATTGGACTGCTGCCTGACGAAGGTGGCGCCGAATCGGGTGGTATGCGCCCCGTGCGTCCACACCAGGTCATCCGCTTCCGTATACCGGTTCTGAAGTTGCGTGGCGGGAACGAAGATCGCCTGGCCTAGCGGAGAAATGCCAGTGATATTTACGGCGGCGTCCGCCCGGCCGATCCCGGGGTACACCTGAAGCGCGGGATAGTGGTTCACGTCCAGTTCGGCCGTGTTCGGGCGGGAGAAGCTGACCCGCGCGGTGTTGAGCAGCGTGGGGGAGATAATGCGCCTCCATTCAATGGTGGCGAAATGGTTCATGCTGTCGTCGGCTTCCGGCCACAAGGGCAGCCCCACCTGCGACGATCCTTGGCCCGCGTAGCCGCCCCCGAAGGGGTCCGTCACGTGCTGCTTGTCGAAAAAGTACCGCGTAAAAAAGGAGTCCTTCGCGGAGAGAGTGTAGTCGAAGCGCCCCAGAAAATAATTCTCGTGCGCAATCTGGTTGGCGACCTGGGTGACTTGTCCGGTGCCGGCGGCGGCGTTGAAGTTGTAAGCCGGCATCGGATACAAGGCCAGCGCGGCGGCAGTGCCGTCGTAACTGACCGGGTTGGTGGCGCGCGCAAACGTCGGATTGCGGTGAGCGGCGTCCGGAACCGTGGCCACCTTGGTTTGGGCCAGCAGTTGCCAGACTCCTTCGTAATTCACAAAGAAGAACGCCTTGTCTTTTTTCACGGGGCCGCCGAGACTGCCTCCGGGCTGATTCCGGCGGAACGGGATGACGGCCGGATCGAAGAACCCGCGCCCATCCAGGACGCTGTTTCGGATGAACTCGTAAGCCGAGCCATGAAACGTATTCGTTCCCGACTTGCTCACCGCGTTGATCACCGCCCCGTTGCCGCCGAACTGCGCGCCGTAAGTGTTGGTCAGAGCCTGGAACTCGGCCATCGCTTCCATTCCCAGCG
>JBGPLI010000263.1:0-6461 GCA_041486445.1 Bryobacteraceae bacterium | reverse complement strand
TCATCGATGTTGGCACGGAGGGAACGCTACGCGCCCGCCGACAGGGAAGACTGTCCCATTGAACCAATCGCCCAGTGATACCAACGCAGGGCGAGTCGTGGTTCTTGGGGAGGGCACGCGATATCTAGCCAATTAGAGAGGCCCACGTTCCGAGTCCGGCGACGCCACGCCGGAATTCTCCGTTTTCATTTATGAAGAGGGTTCCTCTCGGAACCAGTTTCACTCGGCTGCCCAAGCGATACATCGAAACGGAGAATTCGATGCACCCGGAGCGTTCGTTTCGAACTGCTCCGAATTTACCGAGGCGGTCATCAAATCAGTAGGTTACAGCCTCTCTGTTCGCTCACCCCAATTTCTATTTCTTGTAATGTCGCGCTCGGGGGGCCAAACTATCTGGGCCCCGGCTGTTGACGCCATCGCGAGTCCTGAGTCAGCGGCTGGCATTGGATGCTCCACGTATCGTATAAACCGTATCCGAGGATTGTATCCACTCGTCGGTTTATGGTTATCAGAAACCTGATCCTCCGTTTCGCTTCCCTAAAGCTAAGCCGATCTGGCGGATGACATCATGAAATCGGCACCAGAACGTTACGGTTCTGAAGGCGTTTGCGTTGAGCTGCCCTCAAGTGCATAATAAGTCCAGAAAGTTGACCTTTTATGCACACGTCCTCCCCGCCCAGCGAACGGCAAAGGGAACTCTACCAACTTGCCGAATCGCAAGGCGGCTACTTCACTGCGAAGCAGGCCGCTACACTCGGGTACGCCAGCAACAAACGAATCTATCACGTCCGGGCGCACAACTGGATTCGCGAGCACCGCGGAATTTATAGGCTGGCCCTCTTCCCAGAGCCCGATCGCCCGGATCTGATTCTCTGGTGGCTCTGGTCACGCGACAGAAGCGATAGGCCCACCGGCGTTTTTAGCCACCAGACGGCGCTAAGCCTCCACGATCTCACCGACACGAATCCAGCCAAGCTGGACCTCACTGTCCCCGAGCACTTCCGCCGTGGAGTCCCTATCCCAGAGGTTCTGCGCCTGCATTACGGCGATGTCGCCGCCAAGGATCGGGAAATCCTACATGGAGTCCCCGTGACGAACGCGATGCGCACGATTCTGGATGTCTGGATGGAAGGATCACTCCCCGAGCCTATCCTTCGCGAGGCGTTTCGCGAGGCGATGAAACGAGGCAACATCACCAAGAGTCAGGTCGCGACGTCTCAGCAGGATGCGGAACGCGCCTCCGCCCTGACTGAGATTCGGAAGGGGACGAAGTGACCCCCGAAAGAAAATACGCTTCCGGCCCCGCACTCCGCACTGCACTTGAGGAACGTCTCAAGCGCGTGTCCCGAGAAGACGGGATTGACCTACAGCGGCTTCGCCGGCAAGTAGCCTTCGATCGGTTCCTCGCCAGGCTTTTTCTGGGGCCGAATACAAACTGGGTCCTGAAAGGCGGCTACGCAATGGAACTCCGGTTCCAAACAGCGCGCACCACCAAGGATCTCGATTTCACCGTGAGAGTTGCGCCAGCCGGTCGCGACGACATCCTACTGAAGCAGGTCCAGGATGCTGGGGCCGTGGACCTCGGCGACTTCTTCTCTTTCCGCATTGGTGAGGCGATGATGGACCTGGACGGCGCTCCATACGGTGGAGCGCGCTACCCCGTTGAGTCCATCATGGGCGGACGCACCTTCGTGAGGTTCCATCTGGACGTTGGAATAGGTGACGTAGTTCTTGATCCGCTTGAACAGGCTCATATGCGTGACTGGCTCGGGTTCGCGGGAATTTTGCCGCCAGCCGTCCCGATGATTCAGCGCGAGCAGCAGTTCGCTGAGAAGCTTCACGCATACACCCTGCCCCGTACGGCGGCGCCCAACAGCCGAGTGCGGGACTTGGTGGATATCGCGCTACTGATTCAATCCGGCACGCTCCAATCAGAGCGCGTTGTTCAGGCTCTTCACGCGACTTTCGATCTCCGGGCGACCCACTCAGTTCCCAAGGCCCTCGATCCTCCTCCAGCGGATTGGGACGCACCATTTGCGAGGTTGGCGGCCGAGTGCCGCCTCAAACTCTCCGCGAGCGACGCATTCCGGGTCTTGTCGGAATTCTACATGGCTCTCTGAGTCCGACGGCATTCACCGAGATCGTGCCAGCCGCGACCACCCGCTTGGTGTATTCTTAGGCCTGCTGCTTGATCATTGATAATTGAACCCCTCACAGCGAAAGTCCGCCTCCTAACTTTTCCCCTTGGTTAACGGCGCGGAGAATCTAGCGCATTTTCGGTTCTCCAAAACCGTGTTCGGATTTGTGTTCCACTCGGCTTCGTAGGCTCAGCCGCGGACTGCTCCAAGAGCGGCGACGTTGCCGGGGAAGATCATCTTGACCCTCGTGCGCAGGCGCATCACGAACCGGCGGTGGATGAAGTGTGATCGTGGATCTGCGGATACTCGGACACGGCCACGCCTGCCTCGCTGTGTCGATGCCCTCGCAGGACGGCAAATAGACAGCCAGTTAGGATTGCCACGCTCGGAATGATAGAAACCGACCGCAAGGTGAATGAGGGTTTGCAAGAAGAGCCGCCGCGGCTCGGCCTCCACCGTCCAAGCCTCCTCCAGGACTTCGTGGCACGAGAAACACTGGCGATTGTTGAAGAGCAGGATTCCCCTCCGCAATAGCTCGTCGGTCACCGTGAATCCCTTGAGCTGCCGCTCGCCACAATGATAATGGAAGCAGATGAAACTGCGGGTGGAGTGCTATGCAGGCCGGAAGGCGGACGAGCGGCCGATCCGGTTTTGTCTGGATGAGCTTGAGTACATGGTCGAAGAGATCGTCGATCAGTGGTATGGCCCCGATGATGCGTTCTTCAAAGTGCGCGCCGATGATGGTAATCTCTACATCCTCCGCCGCAGGACTTCCACGGCAGAAGAGGAGTGGAGCTTGGAAGCGTTTCGCGAGCTCAACCCATAGTCCTATTTAGCCTTACCCTTTGCGCCTCCGCTCTGCCCAGTACTTCTTCATGCGTTCGGGTGCCCCAGTTTTCGCGAGTGCTTTGCAGATGCTCACCGACTGTCGCGTAGCTGCATGCCACGTAATCCATCTGAAACATTACAGCCGCCCCGGATCTCTTCAAGGGAGAACCTTCGCATGAAGGTCATCATACGCAGTCCCGCTACGCCGCTTCTGGTGCTCGGCATCCTCTTCGATCTCCCGGTGTCAAGGGGGAGGCCGAAAGCCGGTCATGATCCGCGGCGAGCCGAGAGCGAGAGAGATTCGAGGCCGACCGAGTCCGAATCAGGTGTGCACGACACTAGTTCGAATCGTCCGCCAGCGAGCTTACCCTCGTGAACCAGGGTCGAGCGAGGCACGCGTAGCGGCTGGCGGAAGCGGACCAGCGGCAAAAAAACGCCTACTACGAGTGTCTTCTGTCGTAGAATCATAAGCAGAGGCTCGGTTCGACAGGCCAGCGCAAAGCGCACCCTCCGAAAGGATCCCTTCTTGCTGCCGTCGCGGGCCTTCCCAGCTTTGGCGCTACCGGCTTTCTTCGCAACCTTGGGCGCCTTCTTCGCCGGGGTGGCCTCCTTCCCGGACTTGGCCTTGGCGGGCGCAACGTGGCGCGCAGGTTTCGCGACGTTGGCCTTCTTGGTCGGTTTGGCTGCGCGCCCGTCGCCGTGGCTTGGACGGTGCCGGTTTCTTCGCTGATCGATGTGGTCATTTTACGTTCTCCTTGCGCGGTGATTACCGCGGTCACGACATGGATCACTCCGAAGCGCATGAAAAGCAAGCGAATTCTGAACAGAATCGAACTTGGCGAACGGTTGGCGATGGGCTCGCCACCGGCCCGCAGATTGCGTCAGGTTGCGTCAGATGTTAGGACATGGCACAAAATTCGCGCGCAAGAAGGAGCAAGCCATCGCCGCCCTGCTTACGCACCGGAACCTCGAAGAGGCTGCCCGGGCGGTAGGGGTGGTTCCGAACACGCTTCTGCGATGGATGAAGGAGCCAGAGTTTGATGCTGCCTACCGGGAAGCTCGCCGGCTCGCGTATGGACAATCCGTTGCACGGCTGCAGCAGGCCGCCAGCGCCGCCTCGTCCACGCTCTTGAAGATCATGATCGACCCTAACTCGCCTCCATCCTGCCGCCTTCGCGCCGCCGACAGCGTGTTGAGCCACGCCGCCAAGGCGATCGAATTGGAAGATATCGAGGTGCGCGTGACCGAACTAGAGCGGGCGGCAGGGGAATCGAAGCCGGGATGGAAACGATGACCGTTCGCGTCGTCCGCGGCGTGACTGCACCGCGATCTGAAGCCCGCCAACATTCTCGACAGCGGCACGGGCAGCGCGACGGCGCCAGTGGTGGGCCAGCACATCGCTGTAGATAGGATTCAGTGAGGCGTCGTAGATGTCGGGCGCAAGCACGCCCCCTCGCAAGTTGTCCAAGCGGCCCCCCAGCCGCCGGAAGGTTTGTTTGTGCGATTGAGCCCAGGTCTGCGCACTCGAACGGAACACCAGCAACGGCACCGACTTGCGGCTGTAGCCCAGCGTCTGGGATGGCGTGCCGTGGAGGAAATTCAACTGCGCGCTACGCGTGGACCGGGTAGTGATCGCCAAGCCACTTTTCGATTTTTTCCTTTTGAGAGGCAAGCACGACGCGTTGCCATTTCACCACGCCCGTACGCTCACTGTACTCGGCCATAACGTAGGAACCCGCGTTGAGCACTTCTACAAGGCCGTCCGTTTTTGCCCGTTTGAAGTGATAGGAGGAAGGCGGTGAATGGTGTTTTTGCATCTGCTGTTAGGATAACAGCCGCCGCAAATTTTCACCGGTTCGGTCTGCCGGAAAAGCGCTATAATAGAAGAGTACCGGAAGTCCAATCACGCCCCACCTGTTCGTTTGCGTTCCTGTCTGGCTCGCTGATTTCCGTTTCGCAACTACGAATGAAGACCTTTTCCGATCTCTCCCTCTCGACCGTCTTGCAGAGCAACCTGGCCCACCACGGATTCGTCCAGCCAACGCCTGTACAGGCCCTAGCCATCCCTCAACAACTCGCCGGCCACGATCTGGTGATCACGGCACAGACCGGCACGGGCAAGACTCTTGCCTTTCTCCTTCCGCTCCTGGAGCGGCTGGCCAAAGCAGGCCACCCGCCCGGCGTGAGCGCGCTGATCCTGAGTCCCACCCGAGAGCTTGCGATACAGATCAGCCAGGCTTTCTCTCAACTCGCCGGCGGGACAGGCATCCGCGCCGCTGTGGTGGTCGGCGGTTTGAATGAACAAACGCAATTGCAGGCGATTGGCACGGGCGCACAAGTGCTCATCGCCACCCCGGGGCGGCTCTTCGACTTCCTCGAGCGCAAGCTCGTAAAGCTGGGCTCGGCTCATATTCTGGTTCTGGATGAAGCGGACAGGATGCTCGACATGGGCTTCCTTCCCACCATCAAGAGAATCCTGGCAGCCTTGCCCTCCGAGCGACAGACTGTGTTTTGTTCGGCGACCATCGAATCCTCCGTTGCACATCTGATTCGTGCGCACCTCAAGAACCCGGTAAGGGTGGCGATCGGTTCAACGACCAAACCGTCCGAGCATGTCGACTTGCATCTCTATGAGGTCGAACATGACCGCAAGCTTGGCCTGCTGGAAAAGATGCTCCAGGAAGAGCGGGGTTCCTTTCTCGTGTTCGCCCGCACGAAGTACGGGGCAGACCGTTTGGCGAGGAAGCTGGTTCGCGGCGGATCCAAAGCCACCAGCATTCACGGAAACCGCACGCAGTCTCAGCGTAACCTCGCACTGCGCGGATTCCAGGAAGGCAGCTATCGCGTCCTGGTGGCTACCGACGTCGCAGCGCGTGGACTGCACGTCGAAGGGATTGCGCACGTCGTCAATTATGATCTCCCGCAGCTGCCCGAAGATTTTATTCACCGGGTTGGCCGAACGGGCCGCGCAGGGCTTCGCGGCACGGCCTCCACATTCAGCACGCAGAGTGAGCGCGGCGAGATCCGCAAGATCGAGCAGATGCTGGATCTCCAGCTCACACGTCGCCCAATGCCGTCAGGACTGGAGCAGGAGCCTGCGCGCGCAGGCGCCGACGTTTCGATCCAGTTGAGGGAGCGTGGCCCGCGTACCCGGCATGCTCGCCGCTTTGGCGTCAAGACCAAAGCCTCTCACAGAAAGCGCGTCTGAGGCCATTTGGACTATGCCGTGGGCGCCCGTATGTTTCTCGACTACGCCTGGACCGAAGCCTGGCGCCACCTCCGGCGAGCTCTCGAACACGATCCCGGCGAGCCAGGGGTTGCCGTAAGCAGTTCGGCTTCAGGCTCGGCGCAAGCTTCCGATAATGAAAAGCATTCTATCGGGAGTGCAATGAAAAGCATTCTATCGGGAGTGCTCACGAGTGAAAACTGGTGTGGCACAGGCTCGGTCGGCGTGAGCACTGCCGATAGAATTCATTGAACTGAGCCGGGCGAGCC
>JBGPLI010000262.1:0-6507 GCA_041486445.1 Bryobacteraceae bacterium | reverse complement strand
TGTTCCGCCGATGCCGGGTCCCGGTCATTCAGCCCATTCTGACCGTTTTCCGCTCAAATCGTTTTTGAGCCGAACACCAGCTATTCTATTGGAACAACATGGCTTATCGGAATACGAAAAGTACTTTACCGGACAGTAGTGCCCGAAATTCAACCCGAGGATCTGACCGAAGGCGGCGCGGGAGTGCGCGCCATGGCCATGGCGGCGGACGGCTCGCTGATCGAGGACTTTCACTTTGTGGAAGGCCCGGGCGAGCTGCACGTGGTGAATGCGCCGAGCCCCGCCGCGACCGCGTCGCTGGCGATCGGCGAGGAGATCGCGGAGGCGTTGCGACAAGATGTTCACTGAATGTGGAGCCTTCCTGTATATACATAAACTGTATATACTATAGCTGTGCTCGATGGCCATAAAGGCTTCGATTGGGATCTGCATGTCGGCCATGTCGCCCGGCACGGAGTCCACCCGGCGGAAGTCGAGGTAGTGACGAGAGAGAAGAATCTATGCCCCGGAAATCAACAAAACTCCGTGAATCCAGGTCCAAGACCGAGGAGGCCAACTGGTACGCAAGCCCCGAAGGGCGCCGGCGAACGCAGCGCGAATTCGAACGGGCACTGAAAAATGGCACGCTGGTTCGCTCCTCAGGGTCGCGCATACCTCGGACGGATCCTGACGTTCTCAAAAGACTGCTGGAACAAGCTAAAGCAAATGTCACCCGCCCAGTGTCGATTCGTCTGTCCGTCGCTGACATCGAGCTTGCGAGAAACATTGCATCCAAGCGCGGGACCGGATACCAGACTGTGCTCAAGGAAGCGATTCGCTACGGTCTGAAGTCCGCTCCCTAACGGTCGCGGTTCGGTGTGAGCGCCTGCTGGAGTTTGGCGGCAAATGGCGACGATGGATCGGGCGGCGGTGGAGCGTGCGCCGGTTTCGGCTCCGGTGCGGGCGCGGCCGGATCCGGCGGCTCCAGATATTTCCGCTTCTTGAGAATGCTGCGCGCCAGCGGCGCACTGTAGCCGGTCCAGACTCCCTCCACCAGCCGGTCCCGTTCGGCCAGCGCCCGCATGCACTCCATCTTCGAATCGAGATTGTCCAGGTGATGCAGCAGCAGCGCTTCCAGAAACAGCGGCGTCTTGGGCGAGCCGAACTCGAGCTCGCCGTGGTGGCTGACGATCATGTGGCGCAGCAGATCGAGCAGCGCGGGCGGAAAGCCGGGAGTCAACCGCACCTTGTCGTCGATAATCTGCAAGCCGATCACGATGTGCCCGAGCAGTTGCCCCTCCGTGCTGTAGCCGAAGCCGCGCGCGTAGTTGAGCTCGCGAATCTTGCCGAGGTCGTGGAGTAGGACGCCCGCAAGCAGCAGGTCGAAGTCGATGTCCCGGTAGTGCGCCGCGGTGAATTTCGCCAGGTGGCACAGCGACAGCACGTGCTCGATCAAGCCACCGAGCCAGGCGTGGTGCACGGACTTGGCGGCCGGGGCGGTGCGGTATGCCAGCGCGATCGCCTCGTCGGCGAAGATCGCCTCGATCAATCCTTTCAGGTGGGGATTGGTCATCGCGGCGATCCAGGATCGCAGCTCGTGAAACATTTCATCGCGATCGCGTGTTGACGCGGGGAAGTAGTCCGCCGCGTCCACTTCGGAGTCCGGCACCGGCTGGATCTTGTGCACAGTGAGCTGCGGCCGGTTCTGGAACACTTGCAGCAGGCCCTTCACACGAACGAAATTGTCGCGCTCGAAGGTGCCCAGCGCCTCCTGGGCGTTGTCCCACATCTTGGCGTCGAGCTCGCCCGTGCGGTCGGCGAGCGTGAGTGAAAGATACGGCTCACCCGATTTCTTCTGGCGGACGTCTTTGTGCTGGACCAGGAAGGTTCCCTGGACGAGCTGGTTCGGCTCCAGTTCGGTGACGTACGGCGATTTCATCTTCTCTACCGCGAAGACGATGTGCCGGTCTTCTTGGTGCTGGTGCCAGGAATCGGAACCACGCCCAGCAGATGCTTGCGGCGCGACTTGCCGGCGACCTCTTCCTTGGTGATCGTCTCCGGTTTGAGCTGCGCCGGATCCTGCCACGTGGTGTCCTTGCCCGGAGCGGCGCCGCTATCCTCGAAGCCCGGCTTGATTTCGAGGAAGGCCTGCGTGCGCAGCTTGGTGAGATACTCGCGCATCTTCGGCTGCATCTGTGGCGCGAACAGCATCTCCTGGACCTGGTTCTCGACCTCTTCGAACTGCGCCAGACCGGCCTTCTGGTGATCTTCGACCCTGTAGATCTGGAAGCCGGCGTCGGTCTTGATCGGATCGGTCACGTAGCCGCGCGGCTGGCTCCACACGGCGTCCTCGATGTCCTTGCGAAGCTTGCCCTGTTCCCAGGGACCGATGTCGCCGCCCAGTTGCGCGCTTCCGGCGGCGTCGGAGCTGGCCTGCGCCATTTCCTGAAAGCGTTCGCCCTTGCGCGCCCTCGCCACCAGGTCCTTGGCCTTCTTCTCGGCCGCTGCGGCGCCCGCCTCGTCCTTGCCTTCGGTCGAGACCAGAATCTCCCGCAGGAACACACGCTCCTGTCGCATGAAGTCGTCTTTGTGTTCGTCGTAGTATTTCTGGAGATCCTCTTTCTTGAACTGGATCTTGCTCGAGACTTCCTGCCGGACCACGCGCTGCGTCAGGAGCTGATTGGTGAGCTCGCCTTTGTAATCCTCAAATGGCATGCCAGTCTGCTCGCGCACCAGTTGTTGGAATTTTTCCGGCTCGGCGATCTTGGTGTTGCGCTGGATGTCGGCGAGCTGCTTGGTGACCTCCGTGTCGACTTTGATACTCATCTCCTTTGCCCTCTGGATCAGAAGAAGCTGGTCGATGCGCTCGCGGAGAATGTTCTTGGAGGTTTCCTTGACCGCGTCCTGAAGCCGGATCCCGGTCAGGCCCTGCTGCCGCAGGTCACCCTCGATCTGCTTCCGGGTCTTCTCGATTTCATTGCGCGTGATGATGTCGCCGTTGACCTTGCAGACGATCTCTTCGACGACGCTCACATCCGCCGCGAACACGACGCCGGCGCAGGCGATTCCAAGGGCCGCAACACAATATCGCATGTTACGATTATACCGCCCTGCTACATGTATTCCGGGACTTCAATGCCCAGCACCGCCAGGGTCCATTCGAGCTGGGTCCGGAAGTAATCGGTCATCCACAACAGGAACGTTTTCTTCTCCGGGTTGGCTTCCGATAGCACGGGGTATTCGTGATAGAAGTTGCTGAACGCCTGCGCGAGCTGGAAGGCGTAGCGCGCCACGTGCGACGGCTCGCCGCTGGTCACCGCGCGCTCGATCGCCGAGCCGGCTTTGGAGGCGGCCAGCAGCAGTTGCCAGCAATCCTCCTGGGCGAGCTGCCGCGCCATCGCCTCCCGCGTGAGGGCGGCGTGGAAATCGGGGAGTCTCTCGCCGCGCTTCGCGAGTTTGCGCAGGATGTTGCGCGCCCGCACCGCCGCGTATTGCACGTAGGGCCCGGTTTCGCCCTCGAAACTCAGGGCTTCGGAGAAATCGAAGGCGATCACCGAATTGCGCGTGTACTTGAGCATGAAGTAGCGCAGCGCGCCGACGGCGATTTGCGTGGCCGCGCGGCTCCGCGACTCCTCCGGCTCATCGGCGTGACGCGAGGTCACTTCGCGGAGGGCGTTTTCGATCAGCTTGTCGATCAGGTCGTCGGCCTTCACCCCGAGGCCCTTGCGGCCGGAGACTTCGACGTAGGGCTTGCGCTTGTCCTCCTCCGACAAGTCGATCCCCATCTGGTCACATGTGAGGGGCGACAGCGCCACCATTTCGTAGGAGAAGTGGACGCTGTTGTCACCTTGCTCGTTAAAACCGAGCGCACGTAATCCAGCCACGACGACATCCTGCAAGTAGGATTGCCGCGAATCGATCACATTGTAGACGCGCGCGCCGCGGCCGAATTCCGGCGATCCCGGCTGCGGCTCGTCGGTTGACGCCCACACCTCGTGCCCGTCCGGATAGGTGTGCCACTTGCGATAGTAGAAGTCCTTGCCGAGCAGGCCGAATTTCCAGAGCTGGTACGCGATGTCCTTGCCCACGTAGGTCACCGTGCCGTTGGAGCGGACGATCACCTTGCTGTCCTCGTCGCCAGTGGACTCTTCGCGGAACGCCGAGCCCGGCATCACCCAGCAGCCGTGGTTTTTTCCTTCCGTCTCGAAGTAAATCGCCTTGCACGCCTTCAGCAGCTCGAACGCGGTCGCCCAGAATTTCAGATGCAGAATCTCGCTCTCGCGCGGCAGCACATCGTAGACGATTCCGAGCCGCCACATGGTCGCCAGATGCGCCTTGACGATGGCATCGGAGATGCGGCGCGCCAATTCGGATTCCTCCCCCTCCCCGCTTTCGATCTTGTGCAGCGTTTGCGCACGATCCGCGAGGGCTTCGGGGTGACCTTCATAGTGCGACGATACTCTCGCGTAAAGATCCCAGCAGAACCGGTCGAAGTGCTCCTCCGTTATTCTGCTCGGCGGGATGTCCTCCCAAATGAACCCCAGCACGACGTCGGCCACCTGGACGCCGGTGTTGTCGATGTAATTCTGCACCTCCACGCGCCGGCCCGCAGCGCGCAGCATGCGCACGAACGTATCGCCCAGGATGGCGTTGCGCAGATGGCCGATGTGGGCGGCCTTGTTCGGATTGATGTTGGTGTGCTCGACGATAATTTTTTCGGCGCTCGCGCGCGGCTCGGCGCCTTCGCCCGCGAGCAAGCCAGCTCCGTAGTAGCCGCGGTCCAGTCGGATGTTGAGGTATCCGCCTGCAACCTCGATCCCGGAAACGCCCTCGATCTGGATGCCGGCGAGCTCGCCCGCGATCTGCACTGGATTCTTCTTCAACCGCCGCGCGAGCTGGAACGCGGCTGGAACAGCGATCTCGCCGAAGGAAGACTGCTTGGGTTGCTCGGTCTGGGTGGGCGCCGTGACGCCGTAGAGCGACTCGATGCGCGCGGCGAACGCCTCCGCAATGCGTTTCTCCAGCAGATGAAACATGAAAATCCAGTGTAGCCGAGAGTCCGGACGCTACAATAGAGGTGTGCCCAAGGTGACGTTCGTCAACATCGGCAGGACCGTCGAATTCGAGCCGGGAGAGCTTCCCTACGACGAGCATGGAAAGCCGGAGTCTCTCCTGGACGTGGCGCTCAACTTCGGCATCCAGCTCGAACACGCCTGCGGTGGAAGCTGCGCCTGCACCACTTGCCACGTGGTGGTGAAGCAGGGCGACGACAACCTCAGTCCGGCCGATGACGATGAGCTGGACCGGCTCGACATGGCCGCCGACCTCACGCTCCACTCGCGGCTCGGCTGCCAGGCGATCGTGAAGGGCGACGTGACCGTCGAAATCCCCGCGTGGAATCGCAACTACGTGAGCGAGGGCGGCGGGTCGATGAATTTGGGCGACGCGATTCCCGTCGGCAAGAGGTAGCCTCTACCGCTTCGTCCACGGACCGAGAAATTTCTCCACCAGCTCCGGCGGCGCATCCACGCTCACCTTCACCCGGCGCGACTCCCCGGCTACGCGGATGCTCTGGTCGAGCCCCCCGAGCGCGATCAGCACCTTCAGCGCGCCCGCGACGTCCTGCGCGGCTGACTCGGTCCTGCCCACTCCGGAAGCGACGCCCTTCAGCCCCGATCGCAGATCGAAATACACGCTTCCGCCTTCGAGCGAGCCGAGCAGCTTGGTCACGTTGTCTCCGAACGGCAGGTCGATCGTGCCGCCTACGTACGCGGCCCAAAGCTGCGCCTCCGGAGGGATCTCCCGCATCAACCGCGCGAGCGCAGCCGGCGGGCCCTGGGAATTCGCCCGCTGGTCGATCAGCGACCGGAGCGCCGCCGTTTCGCCCGCGGCGGCCGTGCTCGGATTGATGAGCGCCACCGCTTCCGCGTCATTGCCGATCAGGGTGATTCCCTTGTAACCGAAGCGTCTCGCTCCCTCGTGTGCGAGCCGCGGCTCTTCCTCAGTGGCGAATTTCCCGCGCCCTAGCAGCACGCCCTGCTTTCCGTTTGAGACGTACAGCAACTCCCACAGATCCTTGCGCGGATCGATGCCGGTCTTCTTGGCGAAATCCTCGACGGCTTCAAACCTCGCCCCGGCGAAATACTTCTGGTAAACCGGAGTCTTCGTCAGCGCCTCGACGCGCACGCCGGCCAGGAGCACGGTGTCGGCGGGAACCAGCGTCGCGAGCGCCGGATCGATCTTCACTTCCGGGGCCGGTTTGCTCGCGCATGCGGCGAGAACGATCGCCGCCAGGACAGCAAATCGCCGCACCCCTAGTCTCCCGTCCCAGGAGTTCATAGCCGAAGTTTCAGCAGTGGGGCAGGCCCTTGGCCTGCGACCGGCGCACTCGCCGGCCTCCGGAGCTGATGTATTTACGCGAGAGCCGGACCAGGGGTCCGGCGCAGGCCGGGGGCCTGCCCCACCAGACTTATCGCACGAACCATGGGGACGGGCGACTAGCCGCCCGTGGCAGAAGTCCGTCGCAGG
>JBGPLI010000261.1:0-6507 GCA_041486445.1 Bryobacteraceae bacterium | reverse complement strand
CGGCCTGTTCGAGCATGCGCACGGCGGCACGCTGTTCCTGGACGAGATCGGCGACATGCCGCTGGCCACGCAGGCCAAGCTGCTGCGTGTGTTGCAGAACCAGGAAGTGCAGCGGGTGGGATCGCTGACCTCGCGCAAAGTGGACGTGCGCGTGATCGCCGCCACCAATCACGATCTGCGCGCGGCTATCGCGGACAAACGTTTTCGCGAGGATTTGTACTATCGCCTGTCCATGGTGGAAATCCATGTGCCGCGTCTGGCCGAGCGCAAGGAGGATCTGCCGCTGCTCGAGCGCCATTTCATCGCCCGGTTCTCCGCGCAGTACGGAAAACAGATCAGCGGCCTGACGCACCGCGCGCAAATCCTGCTGGCGCTGCACTCCTGGCCCGGCAACGTAAGGGAGCTGGAGAACGTGATCGGTCACGCCTGCATGATGGCGATGGGCGAAATGGTGGATGTCCAGGATCTTCCGGCTTACATGCACGGCTCCGCTGAGCGCACGGAGGCGCCCGGCGGCGAGCCCCAGCCCGCGGACGCGGGCGGCGTCGGCGCTCTGGAGGAACAGGAGCGGCTGCTGATTATTCGCGCGCTCGAAACGGCCGGTGGAAACCAGTCTCAGGCGGCGCGTCTGCTGCGGATCGGCCGGGACGCGTTACGCTACAAACTGAAGAAGCACAATTTGTAGAGTTACACGCTCACCACGGGACACGGCGAATGACGGATAATCCCGTAAGCGTGCGTGCGCAGGCGGCCGAGCGTCTCATGGAGCGTTCCCCGTCCGATCACAATCAGGTCGGCCCCGTGCCGCCGTGCCTCCTCGCGTACGCCCTGGGCGATATCGCCGACGGCGACGCAAAGAGGGGCTTCTACGCTGGCCGCAGTTTGCAGATGCGTGATCTGCTTTCGTGCTTCCTGCCGCATGTCCTCTTCAAACTGGCGATCCATCTGGCGGGCCGGCCAGCCTTCCATGCCGGGAACGACGTGGACCAGCCGCAACCCCGCTCCGGTGACCTTGCTCAACTCGACCGCCCACTGCATGAGGGGAACGCTCCTGGGCGTGGCGTCCACCGCGCACAGGATGGCGCGGCACTCCAGATGTTCCCGGGCCGGCGGTTCTTCCATATGGGCCGACGTCCACACCGGGCATTGCGCATCGTGCAGTACCTTGGCCGTGACCGAACCTAGCAGAAGGTTCCGGAAAGGTCCGTAGCCGTGCGTCGGCATCATGATCAGGTCCACGCCGTGGGTGTGCGCGTAGTCGAGAATGAGCTGCGCCGGCTCACCGAGCCCGGCGACGGTATCGCTCGACAGGCCCGCGAATTCCTTGGCCGAGGCCGTATCGAGCCTGGTCTTCAGATCCCGAAGGATTTCGTCCACGTCGATGGCGACCGAAACGCCGGGATCGCCCAAGCCGGTATACCAGAACGGCTGCGCCACGCTGATCAGCGTGACCTTCGCGGCGAAGCGGTTCGCCGTCCTGACAACAAAAGGGACGGCCGCACAGCAGCGGTCGGAAAAATCCATCGGAAACAAGATGTGTTTGATCGCCAGCATGGCATCGCTCCTGGCTTGTAACACTGCAAGCGGCGAGCCAGCCGGTTCTTGTTGAAGCTGTTGGGTGCCAGCCCTCAGCAGGGCGCGAGGTCACGCAAAACGAATGGGGCCGGCGGGCCAAACCGCGCAAGTTGCCTCTGCGATACTGGGGATAGTCCCGCCCCATGCGGTTCCTCACAGCATTGCTCGTTTTTGGGCCACCCCTCTTCGGCGCCGGTTACACGACCTACATCGGGGATAGGTTCCCGTACGGAGTGGCCGCCCTCGCGACGGATTCGACGGGGAATACCTACGTCACCGGCAGCCGCAACCCGTTAGGCCAGCTCTCCGACGTCTTCGTCACTAGGGTCGATCCCTCCGGAAACATCGTGTTCACGACAACCTTCGGAGGCAAGGGCGTTGATCGGGCCAACGCCATCGCGCTCGATCCGGCGGGCAACATCTATGTGGGCGGAACCACCTCCTCAGCGAACTTCCCTCTGCGGAACGCCCTCCAGACCGATCCCAGCTCCATGGGCACCGGTTTTATCGTGAAACTGAGCCCGGATGGCGGAACGGTGCTGTACTCGACCTATTTCGGCGGCACTCGAGCCTTGAACGCGGTGAATGCGCTGGCCGCGGACGCAAAAGGCGACCTGTACGTGGCGGGCTATACCTATGCTCCGGACTTTCCCACGACGCCCGGCTTGCCGGCCGGCCGAGTCGGCTTCAATATGGTTCCCATCACCGGCGGAGCGTTTTTCGCCAAGATCGCTTCCGCCGGGAATCAGATCCTCTACTCGGGGCTGATCGTGGGCAACTCCGTTTCTTGCGGAGGGGGCAGCAGTTGTTTCCTCAGCGGCCGGAACACGACCGCCGTCGGCATCAGCGTGGACGCCTCCGGCAATGCCTACGTCGCGGGCAACACCAATACGACGGATCTGCCGGCAACGCCCGGGGCTTTGCTGACACAAGGTATCGGCGCGTTCGTCGCGAAGGTGAACGCCGCAGGAGACAGCCTAGGGTATTTCACTTATCTCGGCGCGACCAATTATGTGCTCGTTCCCTTCTCGAACCCCGCGAACACGCTCACTGCGATCACCGTCGACGCGAGCGGGAATGCATACCTGGCCGGTTCCACGACAGATCCGAAGTTTCCCGCCACGGCCGGCTCCTATCAGCCTCAGTTTGGAGGCACCGCTCCGGCAGGCCCGTATCCTCCCCCGCCCTCGGATGCGTTTGTCGCGAAACTCAAGCCCGATGGTTCCGGCATGGTCTGGGCGACCTATCTCGGCGGGCAAGAGGCTGATGCGGCGCGATCGCTTGCGCTGGATGCGTCCGGTAACGTGTGGGTCGCCGGCGCAACGCAGTCCGACTCGTTCCCGAACGCGAACGGCTGGTCGCAGGGCGGTGACTTCCTGGCCGAGATCAACGCCGCCGGCTCTGCGCTGCCGTTCTCGGCACGATTTCCAAGCGGCGCGGTGGCTCAGGCTGTCGCGGTGGACACGACCGGCCTGGTGCACGCCGCGGGATTCGCCGGGCTCATCTCGACCATCACGCCCGCCCAGGCGCTCGCGGCGCGCGTCTTCGGAATTACGAACGCCGCAGGTGGCCCGCTCGCCGGCCGCATCGCGCCGGGCGAGCTGATCTCGATCTACGGGCCCAGCCTCGGGCCCTCTGCGCCCCTCGCTGCCGCCCCGGACAGTTCCGGCTTCTATCCGAAATCGCTCGGCGGAGTGCAGGTGACGATCGGCGGGATCGCAGCCCCGCTGCTGTATGTGTCCGGCACACAGATCAATGCAGTCGTGCCGTTCGGTGTGACCTCGGAGACGGCGACTGTGCAGGTGCTGACCGGCGTTCCGGTTCCTGCGTTCCGTGCCGCGGTCGATTCCACCGCTCCCGCCATTTTCGCGAATCCCGACGGCAGCGCCGCCGCGGTGAACCAGGATCGCACGATCAATTCCCCACAGAATCCAGCAAAGGCGGGTTCGGTCGTCAGCATCTGGGCGACTGGAACTGTCACGGCTTCGTTGACAGACGGCCAGGTCGCTACGGCGGCGCAGAACTACTGCTTCTCGTGCAGCATCTCCGCGGACACCACTTCCGTCAACGTTCTGTACGCGGGCTCAGCGCCCGGGCTCGTCGCGGGAGTCGTGCAGATCAACTTTCAACTGCCCGCGAACCTTTCCGGCTCTGAGGTATCGATCGCTCTCACGTCGGGTGGGCGGAGCAGCGGCTCTGTCACGATCCACACAGCCCCGTAGGGAGCGCTACTTGCCGACCATGTGCCCGGCATCCTTCGCATTCTCGCAGACGGTTTCCAATATTTCCGTGTCCGGCAGCAGGTGCAAAGCCACGTTCGCGGTCCAGGGCTTGGTGTACGCTTTGGGATCGTCGACGGTGACCTGGATTTGTAGATGCCCGAAATCGCTGCGATGGAAGCGCTCAATCACATGCAGCGCGTCGGTCTGGGGATGGCCTTTGTCCGTATCGATCCAATTCCGGTCGTTGAAACCGATGGTGTCCACCTGCAACGTGTCGCCCTGCCACTCGCCCACCGAGTAACCCAGCCAGGTTGGCTGCGGGTCCTTGGGAAGCGGGCGCCCGTCGACAAAGATCTGGCGGAATGCGGAATTGGTGGACGTCTCGTGGAGCGTGACGACCAGCCGCGGCGTTTGGACGATCTTGAACGGGAAAAGCTGATTCATGTTGATCCGCGGCACACCGGGCGGCATGCACAGCGCGAGGGGATCGTCCTTGTGCAGGTTGTCCAGGTTCTGCTGGACGCGGGCCTCGGCCCAGGGTTGGACGGGAACGCCGTCTTTCAAGTCCGCGCCGAGATCGAAAAAATACTTGCGGTCGTCGACCAGCCAGATTCCTGAAAGATCCGGTTTGCCGTCCGCCGTTTTCGGCACAGGGGCGGAGAGGTTCGGTTTCCCGTCCGCTGTGCGCGGAATCCCGGGCGTAGGGTAGTTCAGCCATTGCGCCGCTGCGGGAAGGGTCGTCCACAAGAACGTGGAAAGAAGGACTTGATGTTTCACCGCCTGCTCCGGCGATCATTATCGTTTATCGATTGGTTCGACGCAACAACGACCGACCGGAACCCTCGGCGGGACCGAGTGCGCGAGAACTCGTGCTCTATCGCATCTGATCAGAAAGCGATAGAGGGAAGGTACGCTCCGCGGGGTTCTTGCCACGGACCAAGCGTCATCAGCGCCGCGGGCCACAACGCCCGAAAGCCGTCTTCCAATAGCAGGCTCAGCAATTCGGTATTTCGAACCGGCACGAAGAAGCCGGGTCCGTGGAAACCCGAAGCGCTGCGAATCAACGCCGCCAGGTCACCGGTGGTTTCGGTTGTTGCGTGCCCGCGGAAGCCGATTCCGGTTGCGTATCCAACGATACGGCCGGACCGTTCTACAACGGTCGCCATCCGCTGTCGATTGCGGGCGAGAGTTCAAATTTACGTGCGAATCCATGCGCCCGCGGCGCAATGTTGTTACACGCCTCGACATCCTCCGAAGCTGCCAACCGCACGAGATGTTCTCGTTGCGAGGGTACCTCGCGAGCCCGGCCGTGCACTAGAACCAACGGCTCGCGAACGGCAAATCCACTTTTCGTGTAGAGCGCAAGAGAGCGGAGATGGCTGGGTGATTGTACCAGCCGGACGGCCTCGAAGCCGCGCTTTCGCGACTGCTCCAATGCGGCCTCCATCAGCCGCCTACCCACGCCGCCCTTCACCGCGGAATCCGCGGATAAAGGACCGATCGCAGTGACCGGCGTACCCGGAAACACATTGAGAAAGATGCTGCCCAGAATTTGTCCGCGATCCTCCGCGAGGAATCCATACGCGTGATCGCTGCCAAGCTTGGCCTTTACCAGGGCTATCGAGGACTCCATCGACGCTTGCTCGGGTGGAAAACCGTGGGTGGCCGCGGTCGTTTGATGAGCTTCCAGCAAGACGCGACCGCATTCTGATGTGGCGCGGGGTCAAAGTCTCTGCAGTCGCGCTAAAGCCGTGTACGTCAGCCCTGCCCACCAATTTCCTCTTGGCATGGTGATGCCAATTGAGCGGAGGCTGGCGCTTCTCGAATGGGCTCATAGGAGCGGCGCCATGATTCTCGAAGACGACTACGACAGCGAGTTTCGCTTTCTCGGGAGCCCGATACCCGCTTTACAGGGACTCGGTTCCGGC
Source organism: Bryobacteraceae bacterium (assembly GCA_041486445.1). Lineage (GTDB taxonomy): Bacteria > Acidobacteriota > Terriglobia > Bryobacterales > Bryobacteraceae > Palsa-187. Next base: position 782 of record JBGPLI010000261.1, on the reverse strand, counting down.
ACCTCGGTCGTCTTTCTGGGGAGTTTTAACAAAGTACTGTTCCCCGCCCTGAGACTTGGTTATCTGGTCGTTCCTGATCCGCTGATTGAGCCTCTGGCCGCCCTGCGATTCAACGTGGATCGTTATTCGGCCACCGTCGATCAGACGATTCTCTGCGATTTCATATGCGAGGGGCACCTGGGGCGCCACATCCGCAGGATGCGCGAGTGTTACAGCAGCCGTGCCGAAGCGTTAGCCAACCTGGCTCGACGGTACCTGTCAGGTTTGTTAGAGATCCCCCCTGCCGAGGCAGGACTTCACACCGCCGCATTCTTGCGAGACATTGTGCCGCACGAGGCTGTAGCGGTTGCGAGAGCACACCAGGTCGAGGCGATGGCGCTTGACCGTTTCTGTCTCCGCCGTCGTGACATCCGCGGGCTGCTCCTGGGCTTCGCGGCGGTTGGCGAACAGGAGATCCGCCGGGGTGTGGTCCAGCTTGCGGCGGCGCTTGAAACAGTACGCCGGAATCGCCGCGCCTGAAACACGACTTGGACGAAGGGCGTCGCAACCGCGGATGGCTACGGTTTCGGAGGAGCAAGAGTCTTGCCGGTAGGTGCGCCCATTCCCTTGTATACGAACCGCTGGAAGCGCCGGCCGTCGAAGTTTTCGCCGACGTAGACGTTACCTTTGCTGTCGGCCGCGAGGGCGTGCGGCACGTTCAGCGATCCGCCGAAGATGCCCTGTTGTCCGATGTGGTCGACGACCTGGAGCGTCTCACGCAGAAGAATCCAGACGTGGTGGTT
>JBGPLI010000260.1:0-6542 GCA_041486445.1 Bryobacteraceae bacterium | reverse complement strand
TCGGCAATGCCGCCACCGAGATGACACAGCGAATGGAGGCGGGCATTAAGCAGGCGGACGGATCGATGCGGGTGGAGCCGCGCATGAATGTCGGGCACGTCGCCGACGCTGTCGTCTATATGGCGAATCTGCCGCTCGACGCCAATGTGCAGTTCATGACGGTGATGGCGACGGCGATGCCGTTTGTCGGGCGCGGGTGAGGCGCTATATATAGAGTTTTGATATATTCTGAAGATATGAAATCCGTACTGATCCAACTCCCGGAGCCGACCTACCGCGCACTCAATCGCGTCGCTCCGCGGCGTAAGCGCGCCGACTTCATTCGCGCCGCCATCCGCAAGGCGCTCTATGAGGCCGAAGAGGAACGAATGCGGCTGGCGTATTTGAAGCTGCCCGACACGGAAACCGCGGCCGACGATTGGCGTGACGCCGAGGAGTGGAAGCCTTGAAACAATACGAGATCTGGTGGGCTTCCCTGCCACGACCCGCCGGACGCCGTCCGGTACTGCTCCTGAGCCGCGACAGCGCTTACTCGTACTTGAATAAGTTCGTGGTGGTGGAGATCACGACGACGGTGCGCGACCTGCCGGTCGAGGTTCCGCTGGGCCGGCGCGAGGGTCTTCCGCGAACCTGCGCAGCAAACTGCGACAACATTCACACCGTGGTGAAGCGGGCGATTCTGGAAAGGATCGGCATGCTCGCGCCCGCCAGGTATCACGAGGTGAAGCGGGCCGTCGGGTACGCGCTGGCCTGGAATGAACTTCGGGAGCAGGCTGACCTTCCGTCTTCAGTGATTCCAAACTGATCCTACGAAATGTGGCCCATATGCCGGGGTCCGGATGATCAGTGAGCCGATATCAACCATCGTCAAATCCGCTGGGCTGAATCGGAGAGAGCAGGCTGCCCGCGACGGTGACGCCAAAATTGACACACAAGGCGACAAAACCGGCATTCAGCCCGGCGAACGGATCCCTTTTGCTGAGCGCCAGAAATGCGACGATGGCAATCCCGGCGATCATTCCGGCGAAAACGCCCGCCATGGTGACGCGTTTCCAATATAGGCCCAGCACGACGCCGGGGAAAAATTGCGTCACGCCGGCGTATCCCAGCAGCAGCAGCGATACCAGAGTTGTCGAGCTGTAGATTGCGAAGTACAGGCTGATCAGGCTCAGCGCCACGACCATCATCTTGGCCAATTTGGCGACCTGATCGTCCGTCATCGCGGGCGCGAAAATGGGGCGATACAGATTCTTGGCGAACAGTGTGGCCGCTGTAAGGATCAGAATGGCAGCGGGCACCATCGCCGTGAGAGCGCCTGCACCGCCGATCACGCCCAGGAACCAGGGTGGGAAGCTCTTGCGGACAATCGTTAACAGGGAAAGGTCGCCATCGCTGAGGCCGGGGATGACCAGCACTGCGGTGAACCCGGCGAAGAAAATAAAAGCCAGCGTGATGGTGTAGAGAGGCATGACGATCGCGTTGCGGCGCAAGGTGTCGCTGCTCCTGGCGCTGAAGGTAGCCCCGAACGAATGCGGCCACATGCAGAACCCCAGTGAAGTCAACAGAACAGTAGAGATGTACCAGGAGTGGCCCAGGTTGGTCGTGGCGCCGGGCATCACCAGATGCGTGGGTTTGGCATGCGCCAGGGCTGCGAACATGGGGCCAATCCCTCCAAAGTAGATATGCGGCACGCCAATCCCAATCGAGAGGGCAGCAACAATCATCAGCGTGTCCTTCAGGATGCTTACCCACGCTACCGCCCGCATGCCACTGGCAAAAACGAAGCCCGCGAGCAAGGCGACCGCGATCATCATGGCCGGCGCGCGGCCGATGCCGTCAAAACTGGCCACCTCCACAATGATCCCCAGGCCGGTGAGTTGGAGCTGCAGGTAAGGAATGATGAAGGCAACCCCGACCACGGACACGAACGCGGCCAGGTATCGGCTGTCGTATCGCTTTCGGAAAAAGTCCGATTCGGTCTGCAACCCGTGCGCTCGTCCCAGTTCCCAGATGGGGGGCAGGATATAGAACGACACAACGTACGCCAGTGTGATGTAAGCCATGATGTACAGTGTCGGCCCGCCCCGCGAGTACGCCCAGCCGCTCGATCCGAGGAATGCGAAGGTAGTGTAGACCTCTCCGACCATCAGCAGATAGGTGAGCACCAACCCGAAGCCTCTGCCGCCTACGGTCCACTGTTCGAGGGTCATCTTGCGGCGGGAGCCGGCCACGAAACCGATACCGGCGCCCAGCAAGATAATCGTGAAGATTACCGTAAGGGCAACTACGCTTGCGCTCATCGCGCGTTGTCCCCGCTCTTATGCCGGCGGGCTTCCAAGCGATAGGCGGCCCACATGCACACGGAGCTGAGCACGATCCACGAAATCAGCCAGAACAGGTTGAACGGAATGCCCAGGACCATGGGATAGACGCGGTCCCACAGCGAGACGGAAAAACACATCGCAGCGAATGGAATCAATCCGAGCAGGATCGCGCCGAGTGATGGTCTTCTCACTATTTGCCGGACTTTCCGGCGGCGGGATCGCGCACGCGGCGGTTGAATTCCTCTTCCTGGGAGGGGACGCAAAAGATTTCCTGAATCTCGTCCTTCTTCGGCTGGAGCTTGAAGGTTTTGGTCTCGCTCACCCAGGCCTTGGTGTAGGCTTTTGGATCCGTGAGCGTCAAGGTGAGCTCGAGCGTGTCGCGGTTCACGCGGCGGTAGCGCTCCTGGAGGCGCATCTCGTCGCTGTGGGGATCGCCAAAATGATCGAGCCAGGTTCGCTCGTCGAAGCCCACCGCGTCGACGACAAACGTATCGCCCTCCCATTTGCCCGCCGAGGTTCCGAGATAGGTTGGATCTAGGTCGGCGGCAAGAGCGCGCCCATCGGTCCAGATGGTGCGCCAGATGTGTTCCCACTCGAAGAACTGGAGCAGCCTGTCGGAGGTCTGAACGATCTCGACGCGCGCGGTGGGGCCGAAGAACAGGAGGCGCGGTATGCCCAACGGATCGCACTTGCCTTGCGGATCGTTTCCGAGCGCCGGAGGGATGGCCCGCGGGCCATAGCTGGGCTTGTTGGCGTCGAACTTCGCCTGGCCCCAGGGCGTCATCTGAGGAGTGGTGTTGCTCATCGTAAGGACGCCCTTCGACCATCGCCAGATGCCGGAGAGGTCGTGGGAAGCCTGACCGAGCGCGAAGGACGAGAAGGCCAGGGCGATCACGCAGAGGCGGATCATTGCGCCGCTCCCGCGCCTCGTTCGAGCACCTTGCCATCGGGAAGCACGATGGTCTGGACCACGCCGGTCGCCGTGCCGGCTCTGGAGGGGTGGACGGTGATGGTGATCTGATCGCCGGGCTGCATGATCTTACGGGTCCAGCCGGCGCGCAGCAGAACGCCCGGACTGTTGGTCTCGCCGACCCAGTGGACGACGTTGCCCTGGTCGTCCTTCACGTCGAAAAAGAGCGCGCAATGCGGATTGGACCAGACGAATTCGGTCACGGTTGCCTTGAGCGTGACGTTCTTGCCGAGGTCGTAGGACGCGTTGGTGCCGTGGTGGGCGAGCATCGGGACGCAGCAAATCACAAGGCGCACAAGCAACATGCGATTCATTCCGCACCTCCTGGGCGGATTGTACCAAAATAGGCATAATGCGTCTTCCATTGAGTCTGCCGTTGAGTCTGCTGCTGCTGCCGGGCCTGTTTGCCCAGACCCCGAAGTACGATCTGATCATCACCGGCGGAAAGATTGTCGACGGGACGGGCGGCTCGTGGTACTACGGCGACGTCGGCATCAAGGGCGATACGATCGTGGCGCTGGGCAAGCTCAACTCTGCCGAGTCCGCGCGGCGCCTGGACGCCAGGGGCATGGTGGTCGCGCCCGGGTTCATTGACCCCCATACGCATTCGCGCCGGGGGATTTTCGACGATCCTTACGCGCTGAACTACATCCGGCAGGGTGTGACCACGCTGATGGAGGGTCCGGACGGCAGCTCTCCTCTGCCGATCAAGGATTTTCTCGACAAGGTGGCGGCCGCCCATACCGCGCCAAATTTTGGAACCTACGCCGGTCAGGGGAGCATCCGCGAGCAAGTGATGGGGCTGGTGAATCGCAAGGCCACGGCCGCCGAAATCGAAAAGATGCGCCAGATCACGCGTCAGGCGATGCGCGACGGAGCGTTCGGCCTCTCCACCGGCCTGTTCTATGTGCCCGGCAACTACACTCCGACCGAGGAGATCATCGAGTTGGCCAAGGTGGCCGGCGCGATGGGAGGGATGCACACTTCTCACATGCGCGACGAAGCGGCCGGCGTGCTCGCTAGCGTCAGGGAAACCATTCGCATCGGCGAGGACGGGGGACTGCCGACCGAGATCACTCATCACAAGATCATCGGCCGCGATAACTGGGGCCTGAGCAAGGAGACGCTGCGGCTGGTGGAGGAAGCCCGCGCCCGCGGCGTTGATGCCACCATCGACGCCTACCCTTACACGGCTTCCAGTACCGGCACGGCGGCGTTGATTCCGCAGGTGGCTCAGGAGGGCGGACAAAAGGCCTTGGTGGAGCGCCTAGACTCTCCCGCACAGCGCGCCAAAATCAAGGCCGCGGTGGTCGAAAACATCAAGAGCGACAGGGGCGCGGGCGACCCCGCCAACGTGGTCATGGCGGCCTGCGCGTTCGATCCGAAGCTTGCGGGCAAGAGCCTCGCCGACGTCACCCGCGACCGTGGGCGTGAAGTCAATTTCGAAAATGCCGCCGAGACTTTACTCGAAATCCAGCACTCCGGCGGCTGCCAGGCGGTGTACCATGCCATCAGCGAGGAAGATGTCGAGCGCATTCTCCGCTACCCGTTTACGATGATCGGCTCGGACGGCGAGGTGACGCATTTCGGCGTGGGCGCGCCGCATCCGCGCAGCTACGGCACGTTCGCGAGGGTGTTGGGCCGTTACGTGCGCGAGCGGAAGACCATCACGCTGGAGGATGCCGTTCACCGTATGTCCGGAATGACCGCGGCGCGGCTGAAGATATTCGATCGGGGGCTGCTGCGGCCGGGCATGAAGGCGGATCTCGTGATCTTCAATCCGGCCACTGTCGCCGACCTCGCCGAGTTCGACAAGCCTCACCAGTACGCTACTGGCTTCCGCGATGTCTTCGTCAACGGTAAGGCGATCATCGCCAACGGAGCGCTGACCAAGGAGCGTCCAGGGCGCGTGCTGTATGGTCCGGGTAAGCAGTAGTGAGATTAGAGTTGGAAGGAGTGATCGTCAGACTTGGCCTTGCACGCCATGCTGTCGGATGAGGTCGGGACCGTGAGCTCACCTTCCTCAACTTCTCGATTTCCGGATGACCGTGGTCCAACTGGAGCGGCTGGTAAACACTGGGCGGCTCTTGGCGGTCAATTCCGTGAGCGGCGTTCTCGGGATTAATCGCGAAACGTGTTTCCGGGCCTGTCAGATTCTGGCCAGCGAACAGCAGCGCGCGGTGCGCACGGCGACTGTTGCAGCGTTCCCAAATTTTGGTGTGGCTCAGTTTCCGTGGAATTCTCCGTCACGTGGGCGTATAATCGGGCGTGAGAGCCTAAAAATGCTACCGACCTTGCGTTCGGAGACTCCTTTGTGGCCATTCGCCGCGGCTGGCGGCGATATCTGTCGCTAACCGGCCCGCGTAGAAAGTGTGCTTCTGTGATATTCTTTTCCTCTATGATCAACGCGGGATTCCGGAGTCTATTTCGTATTATCTTCGCAATCGTTGTCGCGAGTTTGCCCCTTGGTGCAGCCGATCCGGCAAAACCTGAACCTCCAAGAGCAGCCCGGCAAGAGAACGCGCCGCTCCTGGACGTCGCCGTGAGCACCTCGCGATCAGAGACTATTGCCGGATCCGGCTTCGGCGTGAGCGCTGAAATTCTGAATCAATCCAATGGCGCCGTTTTTCTGAACCGCAAAGATTTCACGATGACCCCGCCTCCAGAGCTCGATCCAGGCCTCCCGGGAGACTATTTCGCAACGTTTTCCGGACCTTATCGGGATGCGACACTGAAGGCGCTTCCCAAAGCACCTCCCGACGATCCGCTCAAGATCGTTCGACTTGAGCCAGGGGATAAAGTGGTCGCGTTCTGGGCTTGGCCCGACCCAGGTACTAAGCCGAATTGGTTGAAGCAGGAGGTTGCGCTCTTGACGTTCTTGCCTGGCGAATACACCATGAGAATTGTCGGTCTATATTGGACTGATCCTAAGTCAGCTGCTGTCGAAGACCTTAACTATCGCAGCGTCGCCACATCCGTTAAGGTCACCGTAGTGGCCCCGCAACACATCATTTTGTTCGGCGCAATCATTGGAGGGATTGTGGCATTCTTACTGCTTCCGAACCAGCGTCTTCACCCGAATAAAATAACCCTTTCTGGATTCGCGAGGGAATTGCCCGGTAGATCGTAGAAAGTAGCGACTCTCACGCTCCGAGCCTGCTAGGCTCAGAGCGAATTTTCTTTTGCCGAGAAAAAGGAGAGAGTCGCTATGAAGAAACCATATCAGATTGAGTCGCAGCGAGCTGTGA
>JBGPLI010000259.1:0-6548 GCA_041486445.1 Bryobacteraceae bacterium | reverse complement strand
GCTCAAAAAGGGGACCCGGTTCCGGTTCGATATGCACTATTACGCGGCGGGCTCGGAGCAGCACAACAAGACCACGATTGCGTTCAAGTTCTATCCCAAGGGCTTCGTCCCGAAGTATCAGGTCCGGTCCTACGCGATCCGCAACCTTCCCAACGACGAGCTCGATATTCCTCCCAACACCGTGGTGCGGACCGACGGCTATTTCCGCCTGCCGCGCAACGCGCGCATCGACTCGTTCCAGCCTCACATGCATATGCGGGGCCGCGGCATGACGCTCGAAGCCATCAACCTGAACAACACTACGGAGATCCTGAGCTCGGTGGATCATTTCAATTTCAACTGGCACGTCAACTACATTTATAAGGACGACGTCGCGCCGCTGCTGCCGGCCGGCACGGTGCTGCACATGATCGGCATCCACGACAACACTTCGTCGAACCCCCGGAATCCCGATCCTGCGATGTGGGCCGGTTTCGGAGAGCGGAGCGTGGACGACATGGTTCAGGTCTGGCTCGACATCGTGTATCTGGACGACGCCGAATTCAATCGGCTGGTGGCGGAGCGGAAGGCGAAGCCGGCGAGAACGGACTAGCATGCGCGCGTTCCGGTTGCCGGAGTAGTAAATATTTGGCCGCCGATTAACGCGGATGAACACTAATAAAGCTCTTGTTTCAAATCCGCGTGCATCGGCGTCTATCCGCGGCTAATATGTCTTATTTGACCGTGATGGTGACGTCAGCCCGCGTAGTGAGCGCGCTGTCGTTGGCGATGGCGCGCAGCACGTAAGTTCCCGGCTCGGGGAAGTGCGCCATCGTGACGGCCTGACCGTCAGTCACGCGGATCGGACCCGTCGAATCAAACGTCACTTTTGCGGGCGCCCGATATTCCATCCAGGTGACGGTCAGCCCCTGCGGACGTGTGGTAACCGCTGAGTTGGTTTGACCCGGGGCAGATCCCGGGCGCGGCGTCCGGGGCGGGCGCGGCTTGGGAAGCCCGTCGTCGGTGACAGACGCGGTGAGCGTGACCGGACTGCCTACGCTCGCGGATGGAACCGGAGCGATAGTGATCGAAGGCGGATGGTTGGGGTCGTCCTCGCCGGGATTCAAATTTCCGCCGGTCTGAATCTGGCGCTCGAGAATCTCCTCCTCGAGCGTGAGTTGCGCGTACGCCTTTTCGGTCTTGCCGTGCGAGGTGAGAGTCCACACCAGCTCCTTTTGCCCCCAATCCGCCGGAACCTTGACCCGGAAGACCCACTTTTGCCGTCTTGGGAGAAAGTAGGTCGGCTGGCCCTGGTCCACATCGCCGGGTTCGAGCTTGTTATTGGGGCCGGGCGGAATCACCAGCTCTTCCTGCCAATTCCGATTGAAGTAACCGAACAAGAAGGTGAAGGTGCCGTCCGGGTTTCGCAACCAGCCGTCGAAGCTCGGCACGACGTCCTGCCCACTCAGGAATTTCGTTTGCGGATTGTATGTGGGAAGCTCTCGCTGCGCGGACACGCCACCGGCGATGAAGCCGGCGGCCAAAACGCACTTCAGCAGCCGGTCCATCACTCTCCGGTGGTGCTGGTCTTCCTGGCCGCGAGGCGCTGGTCAAAGTCCGCCTGGTCGAGATAGTACAGGCTGACCCAGGCGAAACTCATCTCGTCGATGGTGCGCTGGCCGTTCCCCACCCAGTTTTTCGGATTGGGGTTGAACTTGTTGTTGTCAGAGTTGTCGTGCCAGGTGGTCACGTGAATGATCGTGCCGGCGGGCAGCAGCGGAGCCACATCCTCGGCGTAGGGATAGGTGATGCTCCAGCCGAACTGGAAGTCGCTCACACAACTGAGAGTCTCGCTCTTGGCCGGGCCGGGGCGCGCGGAATCCGGCCGCACGTCCGGGTAGATCGCCTCCATGCATTGCGCCTTTCCGCGAGTGTGGAAGTGAGGCTGGAACGCGGAAATCAGCGCCGGCTTCTGCAAACGGAAGTAGCCGTCGCTGCGGGTGACCTGGCCGGCGGGAAGATCGAGCTCGGTCACGTCGCCCATGTGCTGCGTGAACGCCACGTACTTGGGAACCACGTCTTTGGGCAAGAATTTGAAGGCGACCGCGACCTTCACGGGAGTCTCCTGGCCGTAGGGATGCAGGTGAAGATTGAGATGAATCTTCGAGCCCGCGCGGACCAGCCGTCCCGAGCCATCCGGGAAAATGTCGGCGCCCTTGCCCACTGCGTATTCATTGAGGAACAGACCCACGGGGTCCTCTTCCGGATCCTCGATCAGGTTGGTGGTGGCGTGATGCACTACCTTGAAGCCCGACTCCGGCTTGGTTTCCACGGCCGCGATGTACACGTCCTCTTTGAAGCCGGGATCGATGTCTATATCGTAATACTCGTCGCCACCGCGGGCCTTCAGCTTATAAGCCTTGGGCATCGAGACGATCAGGTCCGGCTGGCCGCCGAGATGCCACTGGTCGACGTCGCTGAACTGGCGCGGCGGCGGCATGTCGGCGGGGTTGCCTTCGACGGCGCCCTGATCGACCCAATTGGAAATCATCGCGATCTCGGCGTCGGTGAGCGAGGGATCGTCCTTGAATTTGGTGATGCCGACGTTGCGGTCGATGTGCCAGGGCGGCATCTGCCGGCGCGCGACCTTTTCTTTAATCGAGCGGGCCCACGGCCGCGCATCCTTGTAAGTCAGCAGCGACATCGGAGCGATGGAGCCGGGACGGTGGCAGTTCTGGCAGGAGCGCTGGAGGATCGGCGCTACGTCCTTGGAAAACGTAACCTCTCCCTGGACGGCGAAAGCGAACGCCGCACCGAGCATCGCAAGAAAAATGGAACGCTTCATTCGAACCTCCTCGTTATTTCTTCTGGTCGGGCTTCTCGGGATCGAGCCGGATCTGCTTCAATACTTCGGTCTGGCGCTCGAGTTCGGTCTTGCCAGCCGGAAAACGGTTGACGTTGAGGATATGCGACAGAATGTCGGCGATCTGGTCGCGGTTGAGCTTCCCGGGACGGTCGGCCGGCATGGAGATGCGAATCCGGTCGAACAGATCGCCCAAGGTCAGGCCATTCCAATTCGAAAGGAACTCGCCGCCGGCCAGCGCCGGCGCTTCATCGCCGCCGCCCAGCGTATCGCCGTGGCACATCGAGCAATTCTGGGCGTATTGCGCCGCACCGCGCCGGGCTTGGTCTTCGGTATACACGCCGTCCCACACCGAACGCGTCGGGGCGGATTGCGCGCGCAGCGAATACAGGGCTCCGACCGCCGCAAGTCCGAGGACCGCCGCTGCGATGGTGATCTTCATTTCCTCTATGTTACTCTTTTTGCCCGCTGTCAATCGGCCGTGGCTTCGGTTGAGAAGATCGCATCGACGGCGAGCCGGCCGCCGAACATCAAGGGAATCTCCTGCCCGGCTTTGTAAGTCATCGTGCGGCCATCGGGCGTCGAGACCTCCACCTGGCGGTGATCGGCGTCCACCACCCAGAATTCGCGCGATCCGTTCTCCAGGCACAGGTTCCTCTTGTCGAGCATCTCGGCCGCAGTGTTGGAGGGAGAGAGAACCTCAATGACCAGCTCCGGCGGGCCCTGAAAAAACTTCTCGCCCTTATTCCGAACCCACCATTCTCTTGGAGCATAGGCTACGTCGGCGACCCAGTATTCATGGTCGGGCAACACGCGGAATCCGACCTCAGTGTATGCACGGCCCGCACCGGCAGCGGCCTTGTCCAGAAGATCGCGAAGCATCTGCTGGATCAGGAAGTGATCGCATTTGGGATAGGCCACTTCGATCAGTTCCCCGTGGTGAAGCTCGTAGCGGCCGCCCGGAGGGTTCGGGATTTTCTCGAACTCCGCGAAGGTCATCAGCCGCGTAGGGGTGGTTGCCACGAAGAACTCCTGTCCCGATTATACGCCGCGGCGCAGTTCGTTCCGCAAACGGCCGGCGTGCCGATGGATGGCTGGTTGACGCTGTCAATTGGCCGCGTTACCTGGGCCAAAACTCACCGCTTTCATTACAGGGGATCCCCTTTGGTTGTAACCCTGTCCAGGGCCGACGCGTTCTTGGTTTCGCTGACATTGCCGGCAACAGCGGCTGCATAACGCCAGGCAGCTCTCGCCCACCGCATCAGACCGGGCGCATGAGGAGAACCTAGGAATCGCTCGCGCCGGTGATCGCAGTACCCAGTGGATGGCCCACGACACTTACCGCATCCTCAAACTAAACCAGGGGTCTCCAGGGGACAACCGGGTGAAAACGGCAACGAGCGGGAGACACGGGAGAAAACGACCAGCGTCGGGACGTGACGCTAATGCAGCCCACCGCTCCTCACCGCGTTTCGGCGGCCTCGCTCTCGGCGCCGCGCTGGGTCCGGCTGCGCAGCAACACCGACACGAGCCACACCGCGCCCGCCAGGAACACTACCACCATCAGGAAACGCATCGAGCTCGCCAAGAACGCGGCGGTGAGCGCCGGCCACTCGAAACGATACTTGCTCAGCTTGTCGGCGCGCTCGGTCATCCAGTGCCAGCCGGTATGGGCCACCAGCGCCGACAGGACGATGGTCCCCATCCGCTCGGCCACGACGAACCGGAACAGGAGTTCCAGTGCCGGGATCATCAGCACAAGCACCAGGATCTGGCCGAGCTCGACGCCGACGTTGAACGACAGCAGCGACGTCAGCAGGTGCGATCCGGCGAACTGAAGTGTCTCCCTTAAAGCGAACGAGAAACCGAATCCGTGCACCAGGCCGAAGCCGAACGCGATCATCCAGCGCTTGTGCACGGTGCTGCCGCCGACGATATTCTCGAGCGCCATGTAGACGATGGAAGTTGCGATCAGCGTTTCAATCAGCGGCGGGAACCACAGCGCGCCCGGAGCGAAATCGTAAGCCGAGCCGATCAGCGTGATGGAGTGGGCGATGGTGAACGCGGTTACCACCAGGATGAGTTTGCGGAAGCGCCGGAAAGGGATCACCAGGCAAAACAGGAACAGCAGGTGGTCGGTGCCGCCCAGGATGTGATCGAAGCCCAGACGGACAAAGCGGAACGCCGCCTGATACCACTGCGGCTCGAGCCGGATCAGGCCCGGGCCGTCAACAAACTCGAACGCGCGGACCACGCCGGAGGGCGGCAGAAACCGAATCACGGTGACGACGTGCAGCGCCAACTGCGACCAGCGGTCGGGGTTGATCGAAAAGCGGGATTGATCGGAGCGGATCGGATACTCGAACAGCACATCGAGCAGCGTCTGGTTCCAATAGACGTCGGTGGGGGCGAGCCGGGGGCCGGTGACGTGCGCCAGCGCCTGCTCGTAAGACGCGAAGGATTTGTCGGACTCGAGCGCGATGCGCGTCTCTACGACCCTCGGCTTCCCGAGGCGCGTATCGCCCTCGTAGAGCTCAACGAAGTCGGAGATCCACAGGGTCGAAGCGTCGGGGAGCAGCGGCGCGACGCGCTCCAGGTCCAGGTAGCCCGGCCCGCGCTCCGGAAAAACCACGTCGCGGAGGCCCTTGAGAGGCACGCGCACCAGCAGATGCAGGCGCTCGCCTTCCGGCTTGAGGAACGCCTGAATCGTGAGGTCGTTCGGGATGTCGTGGGCCAGCCCGCCGTACGGCGCGGCGAGAATCAGCGCCCCCACCAAGATCTTGCGTAGCATCCCAATCGTAGTATCTTACATCTCTGAGCCAAATCGTGTATAGTGGCTTTGATCCCCATAAGGAGGATGAGAAGCTATGAAGCGCAATCTCTACGTCGGAGCTGCCTTTCTCGCACTCTTGGCGGTGCTCGGAGTCGCCTCCCACATGCTCGGCAAACGGTCGGTGGTTGAGGCCGCCAGCGTCATGGCCCCCCGGTTCGAAGTGGACCCCATGTGGCCCAAGCCGCTGCCGAACCATTGGGTCCAGGGCATGACCATCGGCGTGTCGGTGGATGACAAGGACCATATCTGGATCATTCATCGCGGGGGCTCGCTTGAACCCAAGGAATCGTACCTTTCCACCAACCCGCCCGGCGCTGAGTGCTGCATCGCCGCGCCGCCGGTGCTCGAGTTCGACGAAGAAGGCAACCTCCTTAACCGCTGGGGCGGACCGGGCCAGGGTTACGACTGGCCGGATTCCAACCACGGCATCACCGTGGATTACAAAGGCAACGTCTGGATCGGCGGCAACGGCCGCGGCACGCCTCCCAACGCCAAGCAGGGCAAACAGGGCAAGGAGGGCGGCGCGCCGTTTGAAGGCCAGGTGGCGGCGGCCGACTACTACCACGACAACATGGTCCTGAAATTCACCCAGGACGGGAAATTCCTGATGCAAATCGGTCATCCGAGTCGGAGCGAAGGCAGCAACGACGTCGAGAACCTGAGGGGACCGGCCAAGACGTTCGTCGACCCGGCGACCAATGAACTGTACGTCGCCGACGGATACGGCAACAGACGCGTGATCGTGTTCGACGCCAATACCGGCAAGTACAAGCGCCACTGGGGCGCCTACGGCAAAAGGCCCGACGACACCAACCTGGGCCGCTACGATCCGAGCGCGCCGGTCGCGCAGCAGTTCCGCAACCCGGTGCACTG
>JBGPLI010000258.1:0-6554 GCA_041486445.1 Bryobacteraceae bacterium | reverse complement strand
TATCGTGAAGAACGGAAACGTCGCTCTGGAGGGCGTGGTCGCTACAGAAGGCGACAAGAACCTGGCGGGCGTCAAAGCCAAAGGCGTGTCAGGCGTGTTCTCGGTGACGAACAACCTGCGGGCGGAGAAGTAAACGGCGTTCGAGGAAGCGCGGCCGTGATGCCGCCGACAAGCCTCACCGCTACGCGCGAGAGCCTCGCACTTGATGTCCCCGCCGTTCAGAGGTAATGTCCTCATGACGTAGCTACCGTTAATGCCCATTGTCAGGAAACAAAAATGAACGATTTGATTGCAGTGGAAAAGATCGCGCAGTGGCAGAAATTGAAGACGCTCGTGCTCGACAGCGTCTCGTCGCCGATTACGAAACGCGTGTACAACATGGCGCTGGACGAGTTCCTGGCCTGGTTCCAGCAGGCGCCGCGGCCCGGCTTCACCAAGGCTACCGTGAGCGCGTGGCGGGTATCCCTGGAAGAGCGCCGCGTTTGAGGGAGATCGCGGAGGCATTGGCAGGCTTTATCAAAGGGCCGCCAACGGCACCGGCCAGGAGGAGGTTCTGGAGACCGGAGGGCCGATTCCCATGGACTGGTCGCGGGATGGCCGCTACCTGCTGTCCAGCACGGGGCAACGCAATCCCAAGACGGCCAGTGACATCTGGGTGTTGCCTTTCTCCGACAAAAAGGCGTTTCCCTATCTGCAGACCGAATTCAACGAGGATAACAGCAAGCTCTCGCCCGGCGGCCGTTGGCTCGCCTAGCAGTCCAACGAATCAAAGCGCAACGAGATTTACGTCATGACGTTTCCGATGCCGGGCGGGAAGTGGCAGGTTTCCACGGGCGGCGGCAGCATTCCGGTCTGGAGCCGGGATGGCCGCGAGTTGTACTACGTCAGCGCCGACAACAAGCTGATGGCGGTCGAGATCGAGGCCGGAGTGAAGTTTGAAGCCGGCGTTCCCCACCCGCTGTTCGACGTGCGCCCGGGAGTCGGCTTCGATGTGAGCAAATACGGCAATTTCCTGATCCCCACGCCGGCGGAGCAGTCCGCCAGCGCGCCGATCACGGTGGTGCTGAACTGGCAGGCGAGGCTGAAGAAATAAGTTCTCCGCTCCGACGACATGTACTTGGCTTCGGATTCCGCCTGGGAAGTCGGCTACTCGTCATGTGGCCCTGACCACTGCGCTTGGCTGGATCGAAGAAGGGTACGCCGTTTCCCAGGACTTGGTATGTTTCCTCAGCCAAGAGAGGAAGAAATTTATGGGTGCGAGCTTGCCCGCCCTCCTTTCACCTAGTCTTTGGAGGAACTCACGCAAAATCCGCAACCAACTCCGTCCGGCGCGATCAGTTCATCGTTTGGAAGGTGCTCGCCGTACACTTTGCGCCCTAACGATGTCCGCTGGAAGTCGGTTTTGCAAATGCGGACCGAGCCTACGACAGGCTTGGGCGCAGGCGGCCCATAAGACCGCACCAGCCTTGTCGGCCCGATACCCGCCCGCTCCCGCCCCCTTCTTACTCGCCTGGCGTCATGAGGTGGGCGGTCGTCGTACCCGCATTCATGATCCATACCCCACCCTGCTTGGGATTGTCGGGCAACCCGAGCGACTGCGTGGTAGCGCCCGGCACGGCGATCGTCATGTGGTATCGAGCGTGCTCCTGGTCGGGGCCCATGAAGTGATACCATACCGATCCGAACTCGGGTTTCACTCGGGTTCCGTCCTTCTCGGCGGCATCGAGTGCCGCCTGAATCTTATTCTTGTCGCCCATCGCCTCGAACTTCATGTTCTGGGCGGCCCGAGCCAGGTTGCCCATGCTGGAGCACTCCACTATGTATGGCGGCAGGTTAGGCTGCCCTGACTTGTCGTAGCAGACCAGGTTGTTGGTGCCCTTCTTCAACGTGTCGTATGTGAAGTCGGACTTCCACTTGATGACCGTGGCCGCAGCCTTCAAATTGGCCGGGGCGGCGAGCAGGGCCTTGTCAATGGCGGCTTGGTCGGGCGCTTGCGCAAACGCGCCGGCCGAAACGGCCAGCACACCAAGAACAATCGGGATGATGTGTGTCATTCGATGACCTCCAGTCTACCCGCTTAGAATTTCCTTGCCTCGCGAGCGCCAGCATGAATTACGTCAAGAGATGCCGACGCGATTCGCGACCAGTAGTCTCGGCGATCGGATTCAGTATACCGCGACGCGGCCGTGAGTTCGCCGGATTTGGACTGAAAAGTTCGTGTCCACCAAGTGGTTGAGATCCGTACGGCCAGCGGCTGATTCGCGAACAGGCCGAACGTCTAATCTCCATTCGCGAGGGGAGCCTCGCTAGTTCTTCGTCATCGTCAAGCCGGTGACGGTAACTTCCGTGTTGTGAGCGAAGCGAAGTCCATACACGCCGTCTAAGGACTTGAGCCTTCCTGTGGTCACTACCGCGGCCTTGTTGTAGCCCGCAACGACGGCACCGTTGATCGCGCACTCGACGCGATCGCCCTTCACGGAAATAGCGATCTCCTGAGTCACGGGTTGTCCCCGGCCGGCGGCCTTGCTCACTGCAGGGTTCGCCTCACCCCCGCGGTTCATCTGAAACGCGGTGGGGCCGAATCCGCGCACGATGAAGTACCCATTGCCGTAAGCCGCGCAGTAGAGGTAACTCTGCTGGACGGTTCCCAGATCATTGCCCGCGATGACAATGCCGTACGGGTGAGGGTGACTGTTCAGGTTCATGTACTTTGGCTCTTTGAACGTCCCTTTGACCGTGTAGTTGCCCGTCGCTTTGTTGGCTGGATTCCAATATGTCACCGCCGGACCAGTCGTGATGTAGAGGACGTTGCCCTCCTGCGCGAATTTCGCGTTTTGAAGTGCTTGGCCTGCCCTCTCTTCATTGGCGTCGATCTTTCCGGTCCAGCCCGGCGCGGTAATACCGCCTCCTTGAATAGTGCGGGATGCTTCCGTTTGATCCTGGGCATGGAGCACCGGGGCGATGAACACGAAGATAACGGTTCCAAGGGAGGAACCGTTGACGACACGCACGATATTTCCTTTCGTCGAAAAGGTTGAGAATCCACAATTATAGACGTTCGTCCGTTCCCAAACGGCGTTCGAGGAAGTTTGGAGCGCTGCCGCTACCGTGAGTCCCGGACGGCGCCACGAGCCTGGATCACCCTGACTACGGTTCCAACGCCAATGCCCATTTGGCTGGCATCCCATTCCTTCTGTCTTACCCGGCCGTACAGGAAATTCATCTTCCGCTCCTGCATCTCGCCTATGGCGTGCAGGAACTCAAGGACATGCAGGGGCTGCTGGCCCGAGATAGCAATGATCTCCTCCATGGCCTCTTCGTTGACGCTGGTGTATTTGCCGGATTCGCTGATCGCCAGATACGCCTCGGCTATCTTGATTGCGTCCCCACCCCTATTGTGCAAAGATCTGGCTGCATCGAACACAAAGAACTGCCCCATTTTCGTGTCCGGCAGATTGCCGATAGCTTTGCGAATGTTTAGGATCGCATCCTCAAAGTCCTCAGGCCGAATCACGGTCTCATGGTCACCGCGCTCCAGATATCCTTGCGTCGCCGTCATGGGCTCGTCGCTGACGAAGGAGCAAGAGGAACTACTCGCGATGTCCGTGGATCGAGCCGTGGTGTTGTTCGATGGGGACGACGCCGGCAGGCAGGGTGCTGAGGACGCCGCACTGCGACTGAGCCGCCGGATCTTCGTGCGGCTGATTGACCTGCCAGACGGCAAGCAGCCGG
Organism: Bryobacteraceae bacterium; assembly: GCA_041486445.1. Lineage (GTDB taxonomy): Bacteria > Acidobacteriota > Terriglobia > Bryobacterales > Bryobacteraceae > Palsa-187. The sequence continues at coordinate 2,822 of JBGPLI010000258.1, read as the reverse complement.
ATGGCCTCAGTAGTGAAGTTATTCGAAACGTACTGGAAGGAGTTGTCGCGGGCTGATTGACAGCCCGTTTTTTTGTTGCCCCCGTCGGCCTTCATTAAATGCCGAGCGTCAGCTCGGCGGGTGGGTGGGCCGCCGCGACGAGGCCGTAGGCCGTCGCGGCATTCTCCACCGCGAACATGAAAAAAGGGTAGGGGAGAACCCCTGCCCTCCGCGCTCGCGACGGTAGCGCGCCAACACTTCCGACATCGGGCCCGGCTTGAAATACAAGTCGCGCTCGATGGGCAGCCCCCACGGTCCGCGCGCCGACTGAAGTTCGGAGAGGACAAAGTAGCCCCACTCCTCCTCCAGCCCGATAACGTAGCCGAAGAACCGAAAGTCGTCGTCCTCCGGGCTGCCCTCGGTGGCAAACCACGTCCACGACGAATCGGGCGTAAAGAACTTCAGGTGCGCGACCGGATCGGCAGCGTGTTCCTGGGAGTACAGCGGCGGGAGCGTGGCCCGCGCTTCATCCGGCAATAGCTCCATAGACAATCCTCCTGCCTGCTCTCTTGCGTAAGGCGAAGCGTAGGCGTTACTGCTGAATGCGTCAAAGGCTGCACCGGATGGGGAGGCGGCGCGTGATCGCCTCGTCGAGGAAGGCGGCGAGCGCCTGGTAGCGCTTGCGAAAGTCCTTGCGGCGCTCGGCCGGATAGCCCGCCAGCGCCGCCGCAAACGTCGCCTCCCGTTTCGCCAGCTCGTCGCGCAGCCACGACGCCTGCGCAGGCTGGAGGTAGTGCTCGTCGTCCAGGCGCGGGATCACGTCCGTCCACCACGACAGCCCGAACTTCCACAACACCGACCAACTGTTGTACGGGTCGCGGAAGTAGCCGCTGGAGTACATCCGGTCGTAGTAGCGCTCAACCCGCCGCTGGGCTCGCTGCTGCTTGGCGCTGCCTGCGGGGGGCTGCGTCCCGGTCTAAGACGGCGCGCTCGAAGCGCTCCTGCCACGCTTCATGTGCCGCGCTGAACTGCGGTTCGAGGTACAAGTCTGCACCCATAGTCGTTGCACGTTACTTGTTAGCGGAGAACCGCCGGCGCGGGCGCTCTTCGGAGGCTCGACCACTCGACGGCTGGTCTTTCGCCCTCCGCCCGTTGTGGTAGCTCTCCAGCGCCTTCTCGCGAATGGCGCGTTTCACCTGGCTCTCGACTTCAGCCAGGGCGTGCATCGCGCGATTGCGATCCCCTCGGACTGGGCGCTGGCAATCTGCTGCCAAGCGCGGTTAATGGGGCGGAGGACCGTGTCGGTGGTCCACTGGTCGAGCTCCGCCATGTAGCCGGATCGTTCGCTCATAGCAAACGTTCCCTTCCGGAAGCGTGAGTGCTTCGGCGGGAGCGGCTTCCGCGCTCACCGCACCCTAGCGGGGGCAGCCGGGGCCCCGCCGTGTCACCGGAGGCCCCGAGGCTTCGCAGCCTGCCAACCCGTCGCCGGGAGGCGGCATGAAAGACGGCTTGGCTATAAGCGGGCCCGGATGATTATTGAAGGGTCTCCTTGCGAGGCCTTGATACGGCAGGGGTGGATGCCACAATGGGAAGAGCGGTGAGCGGAAGCCGCGGAAATCAAAAACCGCCACTTGGAGCGGTGGCGGCGCGGTGGAGGGGGATAGAAGGCCGGGATTTTACTTCGGATGCGGGGTGATGGCCGTGATGATGTAGGTGTCGCCGACGATCCGGAAATAGAAGCGCCAATCCTTGTTGACGCGCGCCTGCCATTTGTCTTGGGATTCGTCGTACTTCTTGGCGTGCAAGCCGGGGTGAAGGAGGTTCTGTTCCAGAAACCGCACCTGCTTGAAGAACGCTTTACGGACATTCGACGGAGCATCTCCCAACGCCTCAAGAGCGCGTTCGGCATAGTCGATTTTCATCGTCGAGCTTGCTTGGAGGCCTTCTTGAGGGCAGCTCGCTTTTTCAGTTCGGACTTCATGGACGCGATCATCTCATCAGCGCTGTTGAAAGGGCCGAAGGTGCGACCGTGCTTGATGTCTTCATCGGATTTGGCGAGGCGCGCGTCAATGATCCGGCGCTGTGCAGGGGTGTATTCGTCGTCCGCGGTTGGGAATTGGGAGCGGTCGATCACTAGCTTGGGCGTCAGCACAATCTTTCCACGCTGGACCGTGGCTTCAACCACGTCGCCCTCGGCTACCCCAACGGCGGAGCGGAGGCGGCTGGGAAGGGTCATCTGGCCCTTGCGGTGGATTCTAACGAGTGTGGTCATAAAGCTTCTGAAGTCTTAATGGTCAGGAAGTCAGACTTTCTGACTTCTGAGCGAAGCATAGCAGATTCACGGGCGCGGTCAAGTCAGTCGACGGGTCTTGTGTCGGTAGCACATGATCTGTCCGCTCGAATTAACACGTGATCTGTCCGCTCTAGCCGGGCGGGGGACTCTGGGGGATGGAATCCCAGCAGAGCATCCCCGCCCGAGAAGTGGAGCGGATGATGAAACTACAAGACGTGTTACGGAAAGCCATGGCCAAGAAAATCAGACTGGGCCACGGCCGCCGACATCATCGGGGTCGAGCCTCGCAGGATGCGGCGATGGCGCGCGCGCCTGGAACAAGACGGCTACGACGGACTGCGGGACCGGCGGCGGGGTAAGCCCAGCCAGAAGCGCGTGCCCTTGGCCACCTGCGAACAGGGGCTGCAGTTGTACCAGGAGAAGTACTTCGACTTCAACGTGAAGCACTTCCAGGAAAAGCTCAAGGAAGTGCATGGGATCAAACTCAGCTACACGTGGGTCAAGCAGGCCCTGCAGGGCGCGGGCCTGGTGGCGCGCAAGAGGAAGCGCG
>JBGPLI010000257.1:0-6583 GCA_041486445.1 Bryobacteraceae bacterium | reverse complement strand
TTAATCTGCACGTCGCCTTCCTGCATGATGTTGAACAGGCCCACCTGGATCTTGCCGGCCAGGTCGGGCAGCTCGTTGATGGCGAAGATGCCGCGGTTGGCCCTTGGCAGGAGCCCGTAGTGAACCGTCAGCTCGTCGGAAATGTTGTGCCCCGCGCGGGCGGCCTTGATCGGATCGATGTCGCCGATCATGTCGGCGATGGTGACGTCCGGCGTGGCAAGCTTCTCCACGTAGCGGTCCTCGCGCGGCAGCCAGGCGATGGGCGTGGCGTCGCCTTTCACCTCGACCTGATCGCGGCAGGCGCGGCAGATGGGAGCGAACGGATGGTCGCGGATCTCGCAGCCGGCGATGTAGGGCATGTGCTCGTCGAGCAGCGTCACCAGCATGCGGATGATGCGTGTCTTGGCCTGCCCGCGCAGGCCCAGCAGAATGAAGTTGTGCCGCGAGAGCACCGCGTTGACGATCTGCGGCTCGACGGTGTCTTCGTAGCCGACGATGCCGGGAAACAGCGCCTCGCGGCGCTCCAGCTTACAGATCAGGTTTTCGCGCAATTCGTCTTTGACGCCGCGCCGGGCCAGCGTCGATTCGAAGTTTTTATAAGAGCGCAGAGCGCCGAGGGTATCAGGGAGCCCGGAGGAAGGTTTCATTTGCCGGTTGGTCCTAAGGGGATTGTAGCAATTTGGTACGCTCTGCCATTCGGTTAAGCTGGAGCGAGCGCGCGCCTCGAGAGCGACCCATGGCACGAGCGGTTACTATCCAGTTACCCGGCGGCGGGCGTGGAAGTGCGGCAGGGCGAACGGGTCCCTTTGAGGATGGCGGTGCTGGACGGCCGGCAAGGCATGATTGCGCTGCTCGATCCGGTCGTCACGCGGCCGGTAGGGACCTCCGTGGTGTTCGAGCACCAAAGGATGGCCGAGGCGATGAAGGTCCTTCGAAGACTACTGGCGGCGCGCCGCTTCCGGAGTCGGCAAGCTGTAGCGGCCGAGGGCGTGTCGCGTGCCAATCCAACCGCCTTCAGCGAAATATTCCGTTCACTCTTCTTAACCGGCAAGGCTTAGCGTGGCTCAGGGCTGAGGACCTCGCGAAATGGCATGGCAGCTTTGTGACCTACCGCAGAGAACACCTCAAGGCGTTTGCGGAGAAGATTCGCGTCGCCTATCTTCCTTGAACAGGAGGTGAGACCGACTCATTATTACAAAGTGAAAATCGCCGCGTATCTCGAACTGGCGCTTGCAAGAGCCATTGCCGAGTCGAGTGAAACCGGGCCAGGAAAGATCGGGTTGTTCAAGATTGGCAAGCTGTGGAGCTCGGACGACACACGCCAATAAACTAAACTCCGTCGGACAGACAGCCGAAATGAGGCGGCATGCTCAAGACGCAATGTGTAATGGGTTGTCGCAGTCCAGGATCGCTTGGATTCGTACTCCATGAGTGCGGCGCTCCCGCCTACATCCCCGGAGTTGCCGCCAAGCCTGCGAACGCGTCCACGAGTTCGCCTTCAATGCGATTGGCTGTCTCCACGCCGGCCTCCGCGAACAGGCAACGCCAAATTTCAAAAATGTCGTCTTCCGCTTAAGGGGCAACGATCAAAGCGCCCATCAGCGCTTCGATTCAGCCAGCCATGCTGCCTTTCGCTTCTCAAGACGGTGACGAAGCTCGTCGCCGGAGATGCCTTCACCACGGTCAAGCTGTGTAATAGCCCGATCTATTTTCTCGTTGATGGCGTCCTTGTTCTCTTTCAGCCATTCGTCCTCACAGCGGAGCACCTCTAAGGCTCGCTCAATAACCTCGTTGGGATTCTGATAGGCACCGGACTGAATGGCCCGCTGGATTGCCTTTTCCCCTTCAGGCCCAAGCGTAATCGTCATGAGCACCTCTGCTTGCTATTGTCGCAGTTCTTGCTTTGTTCGAAGACTACTGGCTGCTGCCGGCAAGCCGTAGCGCGCGAGCGCGTCCTGCTGGAATTTTTCCCACGACACGAACAGCTCGGCGTGCAAACCCACGGCGCGGGCGCCTTCCACGTTCTCGGGCCGGTCGTCCAGGAACAGGGCTTCGGCGGGCGCGACCCCCAGCCCTCGCGTCGCGTCTTCGTAGATGGCGGGCTCAGGCTTGACCACTCCCAGCTCGAAAGAAAACGTGACGTGGTCGAATCGGTCAAGCAGGGTGCGAGTCTCGCGCAGGCGATGGCCCAACGGAGCGGGCAGGTTCGACAGCAGACCGAGACGCAAGCCCTGCGCGCGAAGCTGCGCCGCCCAGGCGAGCACGCGATCGTCGTAGCGGTTCCACAAGCCGGTCTCGAGCCGGACCATCTCCGCCACCAGACCGTCGTCAAAGGTGCGGCCTGTCGCACGCGCGATGCCGCGCCAATATTCCTGGGGCTCGATTTTCCCGGCGTCGTAGGGATGGCGGTTCGCCCAGAAGGCTTGCAGGAACTCGGGAACGGACAGGCCGCAGGCGGCGGCCACCCCAGCCGCCTGTTCACGGGTCGGATGGAAGCACAGCACACCCGCGAAATCGAAGATCACCGCACGGAGGTTCATCCGCGAGGGCCACCGGCAACTTCCGGCCGCCGCCGGCCGCGGATCTCCCGGACCGCGTAGATCCGCCGGCCCTGGCTCTCGAAATAGGTTCGCGTGAGCACCTCTCCCAGCAGGCCGGTGCAGAAAAGAATTACGCCGGTGACCAACGCCAGGGCTCCCAGCAGCATCAGCGGACCGTGCTCGGCAATGAGGTCGCGCCCGGTCCAGAACTTATCCACCGCGAGAGAGGTCAGGATCGCGCCGCCGCCGCCTGCGCTCACCAGGCCCCATTTCCCGAAGAAGTGCATCGGCCGCGTGAAATATTTGAGCAGGAACCAAATGGTGAAGATGTCGAACATCACGCGGAAGGTGCGGCCCAGCCCGTAATGCGAGCCGCCGGATGCGCGCAGCGAATTGCGGATGGGCACCTCCACCACGCGCGCGCCGTAGAAGGCCGCCAGCGCCGGGATGAACCGGTGCAGCTCGCCGTACAGGTTGACGTCCTTGAGAATTTCCGCGCGATAGGCTTTGAAGGTGGTGCCGAAGTCGCGCAGGTCGACGTGAGACGCTTTGGCCATCAGCCAGTTGGCGATGCGCGAGGGCAGCTTGCGCGTCATGGCGTGATCCACGCGGTGCTGGCGCCAGCCGCTGGCGATGTCGTAGCCTTCTTCAATCTTCTGAAACAGCGCCGGGATATCCTCGGGCGCGTGCTGAAGGTCGCCGTCAAGAGAGATGATCACCTCGCCTTGCGCTTCGTCGAAGCCGGCGGCGAGCGCCGCGGTTTGTCCGAAATTCCGGCGTAGGCGGATCACTTTAAGATGTGGATCGGTCTCCGCCAGGTTCGCCAGCAGCTCGAAGCTGCGATCCGTGGAGGCGTCGTCGACGAACAGGATTTCGTAAGGTTTCCGCAAATTTTCGAGGACGGCCGTCAGCCGGTCGTAAAGCGGCAGGATGGTGGGCTCTTCGTTGTGAATCGGAATGACCACCGAGAGCACCATCTTTAGTCAGGATAGCAGTTACTCGCCGCTTTTCTTGGGTTCCTTTCCCGGGAGATTCTCCGGATTCTCGTGCACGCGCGCCCGGTAGCCGGCCTTGAGACCGGCAGCCAGCGAGACGCTCGCGTCGCCGAACTTGTCGCGAAGCTTATCGACAGCCTGCAGCGTTCGGCGCCAGCGCTCGGTCCGGTCCTCTTCGAGCAGATTGGTCTGGCCTTCCTTGGCTTCGAGCGACTGCGCGTAGACACCGAGCAGCCGGATGGCCCGGCCGTTCCACGCCTTGTGAAACAACTCGCGCGTGGCCGCCGCCAGCTCGGTATCGATCTGCGAGGCGCGGCCGAGCGTGCGGGCGCGCGTGAACGTCGAGAAATCGGAATAGCGCAACTTGATCTGCACCGTGCGAACCCACAATCCGTGATCGCGCAGCCTGCGCGCCACCAGCTCGGACAGGTGCACCAACATGGCGTCGAGCGCGGCGGCATCGGCGGTGTCGACCGAGAACGTATGTTCGTGGCTGATCGATTTCGGATCGCCACCCTCGCCCACCTCGGTATCGAACCAGCCGCCCGCGTCCTCGCCGCGCGACTTGCCCGCCAGCGCCAGACCCCATTTCCCGAAACGCTCTTCGAGGAATCCGCCGTCGAGCCCGGCCAGGTCGCGGACCTTGCGAATCCCGCAGGCGTGCAGGTTGCGCTCGGTGACCTTGCCGACGCCCGGAATCTTGCGCACGTCGAGCGGCCCCAGAAACCGGGCCTCTTCACCCGGCAGGATCCATAGCACGCCATTCGGCTTGGCTTGATCCGAGGCCACCTTGGCCACCAGCCGCGATTGGGCGACGCCGATCGAACAGTTGAGACTGGTCGCGCGGCGGACGGCGTCGTGCAGACGGTGCGCGGCCTCTAGCGGCGGGCCGTGCAGCCGCTCGGTGCCGGTCAGGTCCAGGTAGGCCTCGTCGATCGAAGCCATCTCGACGCGCGGGGAAAAGTCATTCAGCACCGCGAAAACTTTTCCCGAGTATTCGAGATACCGCTCGCGGTGACCTTCCACGAAAATGGCCTGCGGGCAGAGCTTGTAGGCCGTGCGCAGAGGCATCGCCGAATGCACCCCGAACTTGCGCGCCGCATAAGACGCCGCCGAGACCACGCCGCGCTCGTTCGGCCGTCCTCCGACCACCACGGGCCGGCCCTTGAGCGAGGGATCGAACAGCTCCTCCACCGAGACGAAGAAGGCGTCCATGTCGACGTGGAAGTACGTTCGCATCGGCTACATTTTACGCGCTCTGGCCACCCGCGGCAGCCCGGCCAGATCGCTGACGATCTCGACGTCCTGCCAATCCGCGAGCATCGCGCGCACGGGCTCGCTCGCCGTGTAGCCCAATTCCATCACCAGCCAGCCGCCCGGTTTCAGCAGGCGCATCGCCTCCGGCGCCAGACGCCGGTAGAATTCGAGGCCATCGCCGCCGCCGAACAGCGCCACATGCGGCTCGTAGTCGCGGACTTCGCGTTGGACCGTTGCGTTGTCACGCTCCGGAACGTACGGAGGATTCGAGGCGACCAGGTCGAAGTCCCCCGTCCCGAGCGCGCTTCCCAGATCGCAGGCCGCGAAGTGAACTGCCGCGCCCAGCCTCCGAGCGTTCCCGGCGGCCACGCTCAAAGCGGCCGGTGAGATATCGGTGGCGACCACGATCGCCTTGGTCTCGAGCGCCAGCGTGACGGCGATCGCTCCGGAGCCCGTTCCGATATCGGCGATCCGGCCGGCTGCGTGCTTCAGCGCCTCCTCCACTACGTGCTCGGTTTCCGGACGCGGGATGAGCACGTCTGGCGTCACGCTAAATTCGCGGCCGTAGAACTCCTGCCGGCCGGTGATGTATTGCGTGGGTTTGCCTTGCATGCGCTCGTGCAGGTAGCGGCCGTAGTGGATCCACCACAGCTCGCGCAGCTCTTCCTCGGAATGCGCGTAGAGCCAGACGCGATCGCAGCCAGCAGCGTGGGCGAGCAGGACCTCCGCGGTCAGCCGGGGCGCGGAGATTCTCGCGTCCTCAAGCAGCTTCTGGCCCTGGAGGAGAGCCGCCGCGACATTCATGGCCCGAGATCAGGCCGCTTCGCCTTGCTCTTTGAGTTTTTCGGTCTGATAGTAGGTGGTCAGCGCGTCGACAATAGATTCGAGCTTGCCGTCCATCACCTGGTCGAGCTGATGCAGCGTCAGCCCGATGCGATGGTCGGTGACGCGGTTCTGCGGGAAGTTGTACGTCCGGATCTTCTCGCTGCGGTCACCCGTGCCGACCATGGTGCGCCGCTCGGCGCCGATTTTTTCCTGCTGCTTTTCAAGCTCCATCTCATAGAGTCGCGATCGGAGCACCCGCAGCGCCTTGGCGCGATTCTTGATCTGCGATTTTTCGTCCTGGCAGGAAACCACTACGCCCGTCGGTAAGTGCGTCAGGCGCACCGCCGAATAGGTGGTGTTGACGCTCTGCCCGCCCGGACCCGACGAGCAGAAAGTATCGATGCGGACATCTTTAGGTTCTAGCTTGATCTCGACTTCATCGGCCTCGGGCAGCACCGCTACGGTGATCGCCGAAGTGTGGACGCGGCCCTGCTGCTCGGTTTCCGGCACACGCTGGACCCGATGCACGCCGCTTTCGTACTTCATCTGGCTGTAAACCCGGTGGCCGCTGATCAGCGCGATCACTTCCTTTATCCCGCCCACGGCGGAATCGCTGGCCGAGGTTACTTCCACTTTCCAGCCGCGCGATTCGGCGAACCGTCCATACATGCGGAAGATTTCGGCAGCAAACAGCGTGGCTTCGTCCCCGCCGGTCCCGGCGCGGATTTCCAGCACCACGTCCTTCTCATCCAAGGGATCCTTGGGGAGCATCAGCACCTTCAGCTCCTCTTCGTACTGCGCGAGAAGGGGTTCCAGCCGCGCGACCTCGTCCTGCGCCATGGCGCGCAGCTCCGGATCGGTCTCCTCCAGCATCGGCCGGGCTTCCTGCAGGTTCCTGTCAGCCGCCTTCCACTCGCGATATTTGTTTACCATATCGCTCATGTCGCTTTGCTGCTTGGAGATCTT
>JBGPLI010000256.1:0-6748 GCA_041486445.1 Bryobacteraceae bacterium | reverse complement strand
GTGATCATCCTGCCATCGGTGTCCGACGAAGAGGCCAAACAGAAGTATCCGGGTGGCTGGAAGGCGCCCCGGCCTTATCTGCGGATCGTTCCCCAGCCGAAGTGAGCGGCGTCACGCTACAGTTCGACGGAATCGGGAATTGTTTGAGTTGTTAGTCCCCCAAAAGTGACGAGCGATTTTTTCAATTTAAGAAGGCCTTCCGAGCCGCTCGATTAACCCCCACGGCGGGGAGGCCGTTTGTTCACCCGCAACGGCGTGGGACCGGTCTTGTACCGGGGACACTACATCGCACGCAGACCCGCAACAGTTTATCTAAAAAACTGCTCTTGGTCGGTTCAGCCCTCCGATGAGAGAGCGCATCGAACTCCTCGATTACAAGATATGGTGAGAACTGAATCGCGTGGTACGCACGGAAGCGGCAAGTGGAGGAGGAGGTTGAAGAAAGACTTTTCGGCGGAGCAGTGAATGGGGTTCAGAGGGGGTCGGTGGCGGTCGCGCGGCTCGATTTTCAGGAGTGGCACGCAGGCGACACGCGTGGCTTTCCAAGCCGATACGGCGAAGGCCATCCCAGTTGGGTCGCAGTGGTGAACCGGCAAGCCGCACCTGCCAGAAGTGCGACAAACGTGACGGTGCGGTTGGAGTTCATCGATTCGAGGGTGCCATGCGGTTCAGTATTCCTCACGCTGATTGGTATCAGATGCAACGCCTCGGAAATTCCGGTGAGGTTCAGCAGTGGCGGGACGATATCACTATCGACGGTGGAGACGAGCAGTCGTTCGTGCTTTTTGCGCAAAACGACAATCGTCGCCTCGTGGTTCACAAGCGTGCCAATGAGCCAATCGGCCAGCTAGACTATGACCGGTGGCGCGTCCGCATCATCGTCACATCGGATGATGCGCAAGGGTTCGAGGGCGAGTTGCGGTTCACGTTCACTCGCAACAGTCTGGAGCCGGACCGCCCGGCGTTCACGAAAATCCGCACGTTGGCTCCTCTGGTGAACCCGTCGAACGGAGCGTAAACGCGTGGCGTCGACCGATTTCCATCTGTTCGGCCCAAAAAACAGAAAGTTGTTCCTGCGGAGTTGAGGCGCCGTGCATAGGACCCTCCCGTGATGTCGGCGTCACGTCACTTTGACGGGAACGCTCTATCCGTAGAAGCGGCTCCCATGAACACCGCACTCATGACACCGGATCGGAACCGCAAGCACGGTTGGATCATCGGATCAATGGGATGGCGAGCTGTTGACAAATCTTGCGCGCTAAACGATTATCGATCTCGCTATGGCGGGGCACTGGAGCCTTGGCGCCATTTGCAGGATTCGTGAAAATCGTATGGCGTGAGCCTTCCCGATCCAGGCGGCAGCCGTGCCGGCGCAGGTGGTCGATCAGCGCGTGTCGCTTCAACTCCGGATGGTCCCTGCATGAACCGAGAGCGGCACCAGCTCAATCAGGTCGGCGTCCACGGCGGACGCCTCGGGGTCCGGCACGGGTAAGGGCTTGCCTTCTTCCAGAAGTGATGCCGCAAGGTCTTCGAGCGCGCTGGCGATCATGAGCCGGGCGTCCGGCAAATCGAAGCCCTGGCTGACCGCGCCCGGAAAATCGAGGGCTTCGGCGACCACCATCTCGCCCGGTGCGCGTGGAAGGTGAAACGCCACATGGTAGCGCAGCATACGAACATGATAGTGCATTGCTTGAGTTCGTACCCTCACTGCCCGGCCTACTGCTTTCCGAGGTGGGCGCGGTCCTTCTCGTTTTCGTTGCAGAACATTTCAAAAATGTCTGCGTCGGCCAGCAGATCGTGCCCGACCTTAACGGTGAAGGGTTTGGTGTACACATTGGGGTCGTCGAACGTCATTTCGACATCCAGGTGTCCGAAGTCGCGGCGGCGGAAACGCTCCGTGACGCGCAGCGCTTCGCTGTGCGGGTGCCCCGCTGCATCCAGGCTGGTCTTGTCGTTGAAGCCGGCGGTCTCCACCACGAAGGTGTCGCGCTCCCAATGCCCCACTGAGTAGCCCAGGAAGGACGGATAGTCAAACTCCTTGGGGAGCGCGCGGCCGTCGGTAAAGACCTGGCGATGCAGGTAACCGGCTTCATACAGGATCACGGTCAACTTGGGTGACTGAACGATCTTGATCGGTTCGGAGAGCAGACCGGCGAGCGGAAAGCCGAGGACTCCCGCGCAAACGCCCGCGCCGTTAGTGGCGATCACCTGCGACTTGCGTAGAATTTCCGCCGCTTCGGGCCGCATCGGCGATTCCTCGGGTTTGAAGTCCACCAGAATATTGAACGCGTACTTGTGCTGGGTGCCGATCTCCATTCCGGGCGGCGCCAGCGTAATTTCGGCATCGAAGCGATTCCCGAACAGGCGCCTCACTTCCGCGACGGTGGTGGGCTCGTGCATCCAGACGCCGGAGAGGTCCGGCTTGCCGCCAATGCGAGGCGCCGGGGCCGACAGATTGGGTTTGCCGTCGCGCGTGCGCGGCGTGCCTGGGGTGGGATAGTTCAACCACTGCGCGTGCGCACAGGTGGAAAGGAACGCGAATAGGACCAACCACCGGTGATCTGGCATCGTCGAGCTCAACCTACTTCACCATATGGATGCGGTCCTTCTCGTTTTCGCAGAACGATTCATAGATGTCGGCGTCGGCCAGCAGACCGTAAGGGACCTTGATGGTAAAAGGCTTGGTGTACATCCGGGGATCGTCAAACGTCATTTCCCAATCCAGATGTCCGAAGTCGCGGCGGCGGAAACGTTCCGTGATGCGCAGGGCTTCGCTATGCGGGTGCCCCGCTGTATCCAGGATGGTTCTACTGTTGAAGCCGGCCGTCTCCACAACGAACGTGTCGTCCTCCCAGCGCCCCACCGAGTAGCCCAGGAAGGCCGGGAAGTCAAACTCCTTGGGGAGCGCGCGGCCGTCGGTGAAGACCTGGCGATGCAGGTTACCGACCTCATACAGGATCATCGTCTCCCGCGGCGCCTGTACGATCTTGACCGGTTCGGAGAGCAGACCGGCGACGGGGATGCCGGGGACGCCCATGCAAACGTCCGCAGGGCTGCTAGTGGCTGCGCGCCGGCGCATAACTTCCGCGGCTTCGGGCCGCATCGGCGATTCCTGAGACTTGAAGTCCACGAGGATATCGATGGAGTACTTCGAGATGCTATCCGCCTCCATGCCCGGCACGTTCACTTTGTCCCTGGTATCGGCCAGGGCGCCGAAGAGCCGCTTCAATTCCGCCAGGGAGGTGCGTTCATGGAGCCAAACGCCGGAGAGATCCGGCTTGCCGCCGATGCGCGGCGCAGCCGCCGACAGATTGGGTTTGCCGTCGCGCGTGCGCGGCGTGCCTGGGGTGGGATAGTTCAACCACTGCGCTTGCGCGCCGATGGAAACAACCGCAAACAGGACCCACAGACGGCGATCGGGCATCCTCGAGCTCAACCTACTTCCCCATATGGATGCGGTCTTTCTCGTTTTCGCAGAACATTTCAAAGATGTCGTTGTCGGGCACCAGATCGTGCGGGACCTTGATGGTAAAGGGCTTGGTGTAGGTTTTGGGATCGTCGAAGGTCATTTCCCAATCCAGGTGGCCGAAGTCGCGGCGGTGGAAGCGCTCCGTGATGCGCAGCGCGTCGCTATGCGGGTGACCCATGCCATCGAGGGCGGTCCTTTCGTTGAAGCCGGCGGTCTCCACCACGAAGGTGTCGCCCTCCCAGCGCCCGACCGAGTAGCCCAGGAAGGCCGGGAAGTCATACTCTTCGGGAAGCGTGCGGCCATCGGTGAAGACCTGGCGATGCAGGTTGCCGACTTCGTACAGGATCATGGTCTCCCGGGGCGCCTGAACGATCTTGATCGGTTCGGAAAGGAACCCGGCCGCCGGAAGGCCGACGACGCCCATACAAAGGTCCGCAGGGTCGACGTTTCGCGGGCGACGAAGGTTCACTCCCGGCCGCAGCGGCGATTCTGCACCCTTGAAGTCCAGCAGGATATCGAAGTTGTACTTGTGTTGAGTGCCGATCTCCATCCCAGGCGCGTTCGTTTTAATAGCGGCCTCGAAGCGATCGCCGAACAGGCGCCTCACCTCCGCGACGGTGGTGATCTCGTGCATCCAGACGCCGGTGAGGTCCGGCTTGCCATCAGGTGCGCGCGGCGCGGGAGCGGCGAGGTTGGGCTTGCCGTCGGGCGTGCGGGGCGTTCCCGGCGTGGGATAGTTCAACCATTGCGCGTACGCGCCAGTGGAGAGCAGCGCGAATAAGACGAGCAGCCGCTGATAGAGCATCTTCAAAGAACCTCAATGATACTTTAGCTGAAAACGAGTAGAATGAGTCAAAGTGCGTACCGCCTTCGGGATCATCCTCTGCGTGATATCGGCGCCCGTTTCGGCGCAGTGGCTGAATTACCCGGCTCCGGGGATTCCCCGGCTGCCGGACGGTAAGCCCAACCTCGCCGCGCCCGCGCCGCACACTGCCGACGGCAAACCGAACCTCTCGGGAATCTGGGGCGTGCCCTGCCCCATCGGCAACGCAGTCGTCGGCGGCTTCAATGGTAAGCCCACGGTGTATTGCGCCACCGAGGTCGCCATCCCGCCCGAGTTCGGCAACATCGGCCAGTCGCTCAAAGGGGGCCTGCCGTATCAACCCTGGGCGGCCGAGCTGGTGAAAATCACGCGGGCGAACAATCGTCCCAACGATCCGCTCACCCATTGTCTTCCCACCGGGATCGTGCGGTTGAACATCTTTCCCTTGTTCCGAAAGATGGTCCAGGTTCCCGGACTCCTGCTGACCCTGAACGAGCTCAACGCCAGCTATCGGCAGATCTTCACCGACGGGCGGCCTCTTCCGGTGGATCCGAACCCGTCCTGGAACGGTTACTCTTCCGGGAAATGGGACGGCGACACGCTGGTGGTCGAGACCGCCGGTTTCCGCGACGGGATATGGCTGGATACCGGGGGCAGCCCGCTTACCGACGCCGCCCGGATCACTGAGAGGTTCCGGCGCGCGAACTACGGGACGCTGGAGATCGAGATGACCATCGACGATCCCAAGGCCTACACCAAGCCGTGGACCATCAAGGTCACGCAGATGATTGCGCCCGATACGGAGCTGCTCGATTACATTTGCCGGGAAAACGAAAAAGACACCGCGCACATGCCGGCCAAGTAGGCGTAGCAAATGCTTCGAACTAGGCACGGGATCTAGAATCTAGTGTTCCTCCAACCCCGGCTCCCGTCCCAAGCTCGTCCGTCGCTTTGCACGTATCGTTTTGACTTGCTCGACGGACGAGGACATCAGTCTTTCCATCTGCTCTTCGCCAAATAGAGCGGCCAAGAACATGCAGAATTGAAGCGGACGGACCCTCAGGAGATCCACCAGCTTGTCCAGGTCCTCTTGGCAGAGAGTCCGCCGATCCGCCACAACACTGAGATTCTCGAAGTCCGCGAAGGCCCATTTCAGCGCCGATGCCACGCGCCAGGTATAGCGCCTTTCCAGAGGCAGGGCGGTGATCTCTTCCATCGCCGGAGCCACGTCCTTGTGTCCCATCACGGCGAGCGCGAGGTTCATGTACGGCTGCATGGCCGGGGCGTCGAGGAGGTCTTCTGCTTCTGGCGTCATCTTGAGATCGGCGATTGGAGTGTGTTTTACCGCCTCGTCGCTGTTCTCGTCCATGGTGATCCTCGTCCAGTCAAAACTCCACGATCACATCCTTACCGAACGTCAGTCTCGCAACTTCGGCGGCAAGTTTGATGATGGTTTTCTTTAACACGTTGTTGAGATTGGTTGCGACCAGCCATCCACCGGGCAACGGTTCGCGCATATCGCGGAGATCCTCGCGATCCGGGTAAAGTTCTTCGGGCGTGCGGGCGATGTAACGACGTTTGCGGCCTTGCGCGTCGGGGTGCTGGGAGCAGCGTTCCAGGAAGGAGGGATCGCCCTTGGCGAGTTCGGATAGAACAATCACCATTGCGTCCTTAGCATTGGTGTAAGGGTACGCCATGCCTCGCAGAACAAGCTTGCCGCTGCGGGATGTCTCGCTTGCAGCGCGTTGTGGGGCTTGGCGCTGTGCCGTGAGGCCCGTCTGTTCAAAGGCATTGCTGCGTGGAGCTTCAACGATGACGGGCTTGCTCAGCCTGGCGAGGAATTCCGCCACGTCGTCATCGTCCGGGCGAACGCCGGCTTTGGGTTCAACGGCACTGGCGAGAAGCTCGACAAGGTCTTCATTCCCCTTTTCGACTAATTCGCGCCACGCTTCCGGGATGGCCGCACGCGCTTGGGAGCGACGATGGCGGCTGCGGTATTCTTCGCGCGCCGTCTCCAGTGCTTCCCCTGACTCGATCCGAGCACGGGCCAGGTAGCGGCTGAGCGTTTCGGTAGACTCGCCGGGGGAGCGCTCGAAGAGGTCGAGTTTGTAAACCCGCCGGTCTTCGTAGCTGCCTTGTTCCGCAGGCAGGTAGAAACTCCACGTCTTGCCATCGGTCAAGACGATGAATGGAACGCCAGTGTGGAAAGCATACTCCAATGCCTGACGGACCCCGTCTTCGGCTT
Source organism: Bryobacteraceae bacterium (assembly GCA_041486445.1). Lineage (GTDB taxonomy): Bacteria > Acidobacteriota > Terriglobia > Bryobacterales > Bryobacteraceae > Palsa-187. The sequence continues at coordinate 211 of JBGPLI010000256.1, read as the reverse complement.
TACCGGGTTGTTTCACCTCGATGAAGATGGCTGGTTTGGAAGACGGATGGCACAGGGCGAAATCAACGCGCCCCTCACCGGTCTGGTACTCAGGCCAGACAACGGCAGTGTCCCACGTATCCCAGCCCAACTCCTGAAGCAGACGAAGAACGATACCTTGAGAGATCGCCTGCTCATTGGGAAATCTTCCTTGGCGCAATCGCGCTGTGAT
>JBGPLI010000255.1:0-6755 GCA_041486445.1 Bryobacteraceae bacterium | reverse complement strand
CCACCATGCCGTGGATCGTGAGGCGATGTTGCTGGGGATCGATGTCGGGCAGCCGGGAGGCGTGGGTTTGCATGAAGTGGAGCGCGGCCGGTGTGATGATTCCCGCAGAATCCTGCAGCGGCGTGTAGTAAGTCATGTGATCAATCCGAGTCTTGACCCCTCGTCCAGCATTCGCGAAACGCGACGGTTCACCGTGGATGTGGACGTCTTTGGGTTGCGCTTCGGAGGCGGCTGATTGGCCGCTCGCGGACCGTTCTGCGCCTGCGGCCAAACCAGCCAGCGCAGCACCGTGTTTCAGGAACCGCCGCCGGCCAGATCGATTGGAATCCATGATTACCTCCTGTGACCTCGAATTTTCCGATTTGATCTCTTCCTTGGCCCAAATGCTGCGCCAGCCGCCTCTTAGTGTTGAGCAAGATCGTCATCGTGTCAACCATGATTTCTCCCGGAAGTTCTCCCCCGGGCGCACGTGTTCGGCGTCGCGCCCCCCCCAATCCAATGGTGCAAGAGAGCACTTCCACTTGACCGACGCCAGCGGGTCCGACTTGGTCGCGCAGTTGGCGATCTGTACATCGAGCGCGAAACATCTACGTCCCGATATGTATCATTATCGGAACCGTCCGCTTTGGCTTCCGATGGCCGACGTACGAGATGCGCGTTTTTCGTCCATGTGTTCCCCGTTGGTTAACTGCCGGTGCCGGTCAACCCGGTTCACCGTCGCCTACACGCCTAACGAAGCAGTAGCCGTTCCCTTGACTTCGGCCGACCAAATCAAACTATTCGAGCGGAAGTTTCATAGGCCCGTTGCGGTTCCAGGCTGGCTCCGTGCCGCCCTCCGTTGGGGTCCGGGGTAAGCACGCCGGACTGCGTGTCCACTATAATGAAACGCCGTAGGAGGAATGAATCGATGTTGAGATACGCTGCAGGAATGGCTGTGATCGCCGGGCTGCTGTGCTTGCCGGCTTCGGCCCAGACGTCCGCCCAAGGCAAAGACGCCGATAAAGAGGCTGCTCGGGCCGCTCAGGGTTACACTCCCGTTAGGCTATGGGAGCGCCCGGACGTTCGCGCCATACGCGTCGAACTCAAGCCGATGGCGAATCGCGCGATCCATCAGCATGACGACGTTAAGTTTCACCTGTTTATTCCCCTGACGGGAAAACTGCAGGTTACGATCGGGTCTGACAAGCCCGTGGACGCGCCGGTGGGCCAGGCATTCTATATCAAAGGCGGGACTCCTCACGGCTTCAGGAACCTCGGTTCCACGCCGGGGAGCGCGATCGAGATCTTTGTGATGAATGGGGCCTCTGCCGCCAGCCTGCACGCGCTGGGCGCGCTGGTGGCCGGGCTGCAGACCGCGCCGCCGCAGCGGTGATTTGGGATTGCACGTGCAACCGCACTCAATCGCCGGCTGCGGAGGCCAACACCGGTTCTCTGTTCAACAATAAGTTAGATGGTAAATTGAGTGCTGGGCATGCCTGACTTTGCATCTGAGTTTGCAACTTTCTTGCTCGCTTATGCCGCCTCGGACGAATGATCTGCCTCTCGTCTGAGTTGATGACGCTGCGTCTTGCAACAAAATTATCCTCCTGCCTATGGCAGGTGCGCTCCAAAGAGGCTGTCCAAGTCGTTCGCGGCGGCTCGGTGCCTTGAAGCGACTCAAGGTGAATCAAGCCTGCTAGAATCGCACGCAGGAGGGAGCCACGATGAAGGCTTTATGCGTTCCAGCATTTGTCGTCCTTACGCTGGTCTGTGCTGCAGTGCCGCTACTGTCTTCTGTAGCCATAGTGGTACTGATTTGTGCGCCTGTCTATGGCCAGTGGGTGAAAGTCCCGGCCGGCGGAATTCCGAAGGGGCCTGATGGTAAGCCCAACCTCTCCGCGCCAGCGCCACGATCGGCCGATGGCCATCCGGACCTGTCCGGAGTCTGGGAATCCGGCGGCGCCAAGTACATTCTGGACATTGCGGCGGATCTCAAACCCGGTGACGTACCATTTCAGCCTTGGGCCAAGGCGCTTGTGGACCAACGCGCAGACGGCTCGCATTCGGGAGAGGATCCCCCCGCAAACTGCTTGCCCCGAGGTGTCCCGAGGATCAATGCCTCACCCCCACCGTGGAGGGTGATCCAAAAATCGGACATCATTGGGATTCTTTATGAATCCGACAACGCGTGGCGCCAGATCTTCCTCGATGGGCGCGAACTGGGGAACGACTTTCTTCCAGCCTACTTAGGTTATTCCACCGGCAAATGGGATGGCGATACCCTGGTCGTCGACACCCGCGGCTTCAACGGGAAGACATGGTTGGATCAGACGGGCAAACCCACGTCGGATGCGCTGCACGTCACCGAACGTTTTCGGCGGACGGACTTCGGGCACATGGAAATTCAAATTACAATCGACGACCCGAAGGTTTATACCAAGCCGTGGCAGGTCAAGGAACAGATGCGCCTGATGCCGGGCAGCGACATCTTCGAAAGCGCCTGTGAGAACAATCGCGATCTCGAGCACCTGCAAGGGAAATTCAGTAGGTAATTTGCTCACTTGAGTGCTATACCAGCGGCATGCTCAATCGAGCCTCGCCGGATAGAAAGAGTCGGAGAGTAACAGGTATTCTGAAAGCTCTTCTGACTGGCCCAGGCCTCGATCAGCGTGCCATCCACCGTGAAGTGCTCGTCGGAAAGATACGCCTGGGCCTGCTGCAGCACGCGCTGGAAGAATTTCTGCGCCACCTCCTGGTTCAGCAGCCGATCCAGGCGCACCGGGAGGCCGCGCCGCCGCTGCCGGATTCTCCGGTTTCCCGGCTGGGCGATCTGTGGTTGCTCGGTCCGCACCGGGCACTCTGCGTAGACGCCACCCGTCCGGAAGCCGTCGCCCGGCTGCTGGGCGAGCGAAAACCGACGTAGACGCTAGTCTCCGCGAGATCGAATATTGCTTTCGACACGCTCCGTGCAATGAGATTCATGTCGTACTCTACAAGCTTTCGGCGCACAATAGCCCCGACAGGATATTCTAGGACGGGAGGGTCACCCGATGAGAATCGCTCGAATCCCAGCCAGTTGCAGTGCCATCACTGCGCTGACGTTCTTGGTCTGCGCGATGGCGGTCACGGCAGCCGCACAGTGGCTGTCGATCCCGCTTCCTGGAACGCCGCGTACGCCTGACGGCAAACCGAACCTGAACGCTGCGACGCCGCACACAGCCGACGGCAAACCGGATTTGTCCGGTATGTGGCACGCCGATAGCCTACGCTGGAACGAGAACCTGGTGCCCGAACGTTCCGACGCGCCGATGCTGCCGGCGGCGGCGGAACTCTACAAACATCGCGTGGCGACGCAAGGCTGGGATCGCCCTGAGACCTACTGCCTGCCTCACGGGGTGCCGGATGCGATGACGGTTCCGGGGCTCCCGTTCAAGATTTTGCAGATGCCAGGCGAAACGGTTTTTCTATTCGAGGAATTCCACATGTACCGGCAGATTCACACCGACGGGCGGAAGTTGCCGGTTGATCCGAACCCCGCGTGGTACGGCTACTCCGTCGGTCGGTGGGAAGGCGACACGTTCGTCGTCGAGACCGCGGGCTTCAAGGAAGGCAGCTGGCTCGATAACAGCGGCCATCCGCATACCGATGCGCTGCGCACGACCGAACGCTTCCGCCGCGTCAACTTCGGCCACATGGAGGTCGACGTCACGATCGACGACCCGAAAGTGTACTCACGGCCGTGGAAGGCGGACACGATGCGCTTCACCCAGCAGCCTGACACCGAACTGCTCGAGCATCTCTGCGAAAACAACCGGGACCTGCCAGTTCTGGAGCGGTACTGGCGCGGACAGGAGCGGGCTACGCCCTCAACAAGCGGAAAACAGTGATCAGAGACGACGAGCAGGCTGACACTCAGCGAGTGGTAGCTGCTGGTGCCCTGATTGAACAGAGAACTGGTGTTGGCCTCCACAGCCGGCGATTGAGTGCTGTTACACGTGCAATCCAAATCACGGCTGCGGCGGCGCGGCCTGCAGCCCGGCCACCAGCGCGCCCAGCGCGTGCAGGCTGGCGGCAGAGGCCCCATTCATCACAAAGATCTCGATCGCGTTCCCCGGCGTGGAACCGAGGTTCCTGAAGCCGTGAGGAGTACCGCCTTTGATATAGAATGCCTGGCCCACCGGCGCGTCTACGGGCTTGTCGGACCCGATCGTAATCTGCAGTTTCCCCGTCAAGGGAATAAACAGGTGAAACTTAACGTCGTCATGCTGATGGATCGCGCGATTCGCCATCGGCTTGAGTTCGACGCGTAAGGCGCGAACGTCCGGGCGCTCCCATAGCCTGACGGGAGCGTACCCCTGAGCGGCCCGAGCAGCCTCTTTATCTTTATCGGCGTCTTTGCCCTGGGCGGGCGTCTGGGCCGAAGCCGGCAAGCACAACAGCCCGGCGATCACGGCCATTCCTGAAGCGTATCTCAACATGGATTCATTCCTCCTACGGCGTTTCATTATAGTGGACACGCAGTCCGGCGCGCTTCCTCCGGACCGCAAGCGGGCATTGAGGACCTGCTGCTTGAGAAAACCGGTCGCGATCGTCGAAATCAAGGGGCTGTAGAAGGCCGAACGCCGAGACACCATGATGCGAAGGGTGAATCATCCAAGCTGTAGCGCTTCGGCTCGCGAAAATAACCACGTGATCCACAATGGTAGTGATGTCGCAAGAGTTGTTCGACGAGGCGGATCGCTTTTGAGGAGGACGGTCAAGTAAAGCGCGCTCTGGCAGTCAAACGGGACGAGCGTCAGGCTCGGGACCGGCGAGCGCGCCTATCGGCGCGGCTTGTATTCCTTGGTATATCCCGTCCGCTGATTCGTCACGCTAAAGCTACCATCCTCCTGTGCGGAAATCTTGAGGGAATACGCCGTGGTGTGCTCCTCGTCGAGGTTTGCGATGAATGGTTCCGGTGTGTTCAGATCCTTGCCCCCTTGGTCTGTGGTTTCGCCAAATAAGGCTCTGGCCGGTCGAGCCACAGAGTAGTGAAGCTGCCAGATGTTTTCGAGTCCCGGTGAACTCTTGACGCTCAGAAAAGGCTCGCGGGAGGCGCCTTTCTGCGGACCATTGTCAAAGAGGGCAATCCTCGGTTTCAGCGCATGCACGAAGGTCGGCGATCCCGAGCCAGTAATCCCGTGGCGGTTTGTGACGTGCAGATCTACCGTACCCAGCAGATTGTTGGGGCAGACCAAATTGAATTCCTTGTTCCAGGTCAAGTCGCCAACATCACTGGCGCTGAAGCGCCCCAAGCGGACGATGATTCCGACGGATCGCCCATCCTCCTTCGCCGGTTCATTTTCGACTTGCGGCATGAAGTCGCGACAGAGCGGATTGGGCGCGCCACCTCCCCGCAGGGGATTGGTAATGGCCGCGCCGCCGGCGGTCACGACTTGCACGTCAAGACCCTTGATGGGGATCTTATCGCCCGGTTTGACGGGCATGTGGCGTCCCTTGTCGCGTACCGCCGCGTAGGCTTGAAACGCGGCCACCGCGCTTTCCGTGGTCTCGATCACCGGCAATCCATGGTCGACGAAATTCCGGATTGGCAACCTGGTCACCAGGTCGGGCACGCCGCCAAAATGGTCGCGGTGAAAGTGGGTGATGACAAGATAGTCGATCTGCTTGACGCCCGCTTCCTTAGCTGCGGCGGCAATCCGGCCGGCGTCGCGCTCGCCCGGATTGGCGGCGTCCACCAAGAGGGACTCACCGGTCGGGGAAACAAAGAGGACAGCCTGTCCGCCTTCCACATCGACCGCGTAAATGTCCAGAGAGGTCCGGCGCTCCGCTCCGAAGGTCGCAACAGGATCCGCGAACGCGACGGTCAGCAAGAGGAACCAGGCAATACGCATGATGACCCCATTCGCCGGGAGCATACCACCTCGGAGGGCGTAAGCGCAACGACGATGCCACCGTACCGCCATGCTGTGCTACTCTGGACCACGAAAGAAACGAAGCGGAAAGGAGTGAATCGAACGTCATGAATGGGGAGTTGTCTCGGCGAGACGTTCTCGCGCTGACTGGAGCCGGGCTGGCCAGTGTTACCGCGGCCGCGGCCTATCAATCTCCTAATCAAGCGCCTAATCAGCCGCCCAAAAAGCTTTATGCGTATGTCAGTTCGTGGACAAAAGGGCCTTTCGGGGTAGGCGGGGGCGGGGGCATTAGTGTGTTCACCGTCAACATGAACGACGGCTCACTCACCCCAGTCAGCAGAACCGGGCCTGAATTCGACGGTCTGAACGGCGGGTGCATCTGCATTTCCCCGAATGGGCGTTTTCTTTATTCCACCAACGAGATCAAGCACCTCAACGGCAAGATCGGCGCTGGCGGCGGTGTGCTGGCGTTCGCCATCAACCGGGCGAACGGCTCGCTCACGCACCTGAATACCCAGCCGTCGATGGGCGTCAATGCCACTTGGGTTACCACCGACGCGACCGGAACGCGCGTAGTCGTCGCCAATCATGGCGACGCCGACCCAGTCATCAGGGTGGTCAAGAAGAATGGCGTTCCGGAGATTGAGAACTTCTTCGACGACGGAACGGTATCGATGTTCGCGGTGAAGCCGGATGGCAGCCTGGAACCAGCCTGCGATGTGGCCGTTTTCGAAAGGACGCACGGCGTCGACATGCGCGCGCAGGGAAGCGCCCATGCCCACTCGGCAAACTTCGATCCCAGCAGCCGCTTTGTGCTCGCCTGCGACACAGGGGCGGACCGTGTCTACGTTTATCGAGTTG
>JBGPLI010000254.1:0-6762 GCA_041486445.1 Bryobacteraceae bacterium | reverse complement strand
TATGGAGTTGACCTGCTGGATCAGGGCATCATGGAAATCGATCCGGACCGTGAGGATCTGGAAAGGATGCTGCTGGAGTACTGGAGTCAGCCGAACACAAAGCAGTTGAACATTCGAATCCCGCCATCGGCCAAGCGTATGATCGAGAGACTGGCGAAGCGCAAAACCATCGAGGTCTCCACCCTGGTGAGGATGTGAGTGATCGAGAGCATGCGCCGGGAAGCGGCGCAGCCCTGAAGTGGATCGCTTCCGTACCTCTCTAGGCGGTAACTTCCAACGTCACCGGCGCGAGCTTCCGTTGGCCGATCCGCAACTCCAGCTTGTGGACGCCCGGCGAGACCTCTTCCGGCAAACGGAAATTCACCTCGAATTGCTGCGGTCTCGGATCGGTGCAGAAGAACTCGAGATCGCCGACCGGATGGCCGCCGACCCACGCCTGGATTTCATCCGGCCGCGCAATTTCCACCAGCGTCATCTTCACGGCCCGTGTTTCGATCCGCCTGCCCGCCACGAGATTCACTCCATCGGTGACGGACACAATGCGAGGAACGGTGGGGCCCGGCGGAATCACGCGCAGAGTCGCGGGCGGCGAAATGCGGCGGCCCAGCCTGTGGATCTCCACCGGCAGCAGCCCGGTGGCTTCGAGATCCGGCAGAACCGCGTTGACCTGCTGGAGGCCTCCGCTGCCAGCCGGTCCGATATAGGTGAGGGTCGCGAGGGAGCTGCCCACCGTCACGCGCAGATCATGCAGGCCGGCGCCGGCGGGCAGTTGCTCCACCCAGATGGAGATGGAAGCAAAGCGGCCGCGGCAGGGCGCCACAGGCTCGGAGCTGTGGGCATTGGTGATGCGCCGGATCCGGACGGTGGGCGCGGCATCGGCGCCCGGGTCCCCGTGCGCGGCCTGCTCCAGGTTCGCGAACCAGCCTCGCGGCTGCTTGCGCCAGGTGGTCCACATATATTGCGTCGAAGCCCCCTCGAGCGCGAGCACCTGAAAATCGTGCGCGCCGGCGAATTCGAGAAGCTCGTGGGAGGTGAAGCGAGCGCCGGCCCACGTGTCCGACGCCGCGCCCGTGTGCGGCAGCCCGTTGAACTGGAACCGGGCCAGCCCGCCGGTCCTCAGCACGCGGTGTGTTTCACGAAGGTATTCGAAAACCACTTCGCGGCTGGGGATGTGCTGAAACACGGCGAAGGAGTACACAAAATCGAAGGAATCGTCGTCGAACAAAGCGAGGCTCGCGCCGTCGGTGACGTGCGCGTGGGCGTTGGGAACGTCGCGCAGTTTCTCTTTCGCCAGTGCGATCATCTCGTCGGAAACGTCGACGCCCTCGATTTCGACGAAATGGCGGCTCATCGGCCGCATCAGGCGGCCCGGCCCGCATCCGATCTCGAGCGCGCGCCAATTCCCGCGCTGGGCCAGAGGGACGCGCCGCAGCTCCCACTCCAGGCCGTTGATCATTTCCGTCGCGGTGGCGAAGAACTCGGCTTCCTCCTGATTCCTCCGTCCGAACGCGACGTAGTAGCCGGCGTCCTCGCGCGCGCGTGCGTTCCAATCCTCGCGCATCCGCGAGGATACGTCCTCGCCGGCCATGCTACTTGCGGCTCGAGTAGCGGTTCAGCTCGGCGAGCAGCGGCTCGGCCGCCTTGGGAGCCGCAATGCCCGAGGTGATGATATCCCGGTTCGCGATCTTGCGGCCGTACAGCTCGTTGTTCCACTCCTCATCCTGGCGCAACGTCGCGCCGCTCAACGACACGCCGGCGAACACCCCGCGCGTGCGCGACCAGGTGAGGATCTCGGCCGACAGCGCGGCATCGGTCTCGGCTTGGGTGGAGCGGCCCACGGGACCGGCGGCCACCGAAACGTCGCCGCCCACGGTGAACTTGGTGGAGAGCAACCGGTCCATGCCTCTCTCGTTCATCACCAGCATGATCACGTCCGTTTCCGAACCTCCGATCTGGAGACCGAAGCTGCCGCCCTCGATCCGCACCCCGCCCGGCGCCGACCAGCCCACTCCGTCCTTCTTCCGGCAGGAAACGAATCCCCTGCCGTACTTGGCGCCGAAGATAAACGCGCCTTTCTTCAGGCCGGGTACGATGACGGCACACTGCGCCTTGTTGAGCAGGTCCTGGGGAATCGACTTGTCAGGAGTGCCCATCACTTCCTTGAACGTTTGCGTGGCGACTCCCAGCCGTGTGGATGCGTCGGATTGAGCCGAGAGCAAACCGGCGCCCAGAGCGAACGTAGTCAGCAGCCTCACCTTCATCGAGTAGTCCTCCAAAAAAATGATCGCACAAAGGATACACCGGGGTCAGCGATTTCATCCATCCTTCTCCACCATGTTGGACACCTCCGCCGACCGCACGCCGTACACTTTGCGGATCAGACGGCAGATCTCGGCGGCCACACGCTCGGATTTTTCCTTTTCGTCGACATCCAGCTCCACTTTGAGATAAAGATCCGTCCGCGGCATTTCCCGATGATACGATAGAGGTGTCCGCCGGTGAACACCCCCTGCAAACTGTGTGAGAAGAAGCGCGCGCGCCGGCATTGTCCCGGCGTGGGAGGCGAGATCTGCCCGGTCTGCTGCGGCACCGGGCGCGAGAACACCATCGATTGCCCGCTCGAGTGCGAGCATTTGCAGGAAGCGCGCCGCCGCGAGCATCCGGCTTCGCTCAGCGCCGGCGACGTGCCCAACCGGGACATTCGCGTCACCGAGCAATTCCTCGAAGAGCACGAAGCCGAAGTGGTGTGGCTGGCGCTGGCGCTGGCGCTGGCGATGGAGGCCGGCAAAGCCGTCGATCTCGACACGCGCGAGGCGCTGGATGCTCTGATCCGGACGTATCGAACGCTCGAATCCGGCCTGATCTATGAGACGCGTCCGCAGAACCTGTATGCGGCGGCGATCCAGCAGGCGCTCCAGGAATCGGTCGAGGAGCTGCGCAAGCACATCGCCGAAGAGACCGGCATGAACCGCCTGCGCGACGCCGACGTGCTGGGCGCGCTGGTGTTCCTGCAACGCCTGGAAATGCAGCACAGCAACGGTCGCAAGCGCGGGCGCGCGTTTTTCGATTTTCTGCGGAGCTCGTTTCCCGCGCCGTCCGCGGTGAGCGTCGACGCATGACCGGCTACATCGTATTCGCGCACGGGTCCAGCGTCGAATCGGCGAATCAGGCGGTTCGCGCGGCGGCCGGGGAGATGGCGCGGCGCGGGGGCTACGAAGCGGTGAAGGCGGCGTTTTTGGGAGGCGGCGAGCCCGATCTCGCCGGAGCCATGAACCAGTTGGCGGACCGCGGAGTCTCGCGCGTGGTGGTGATTCCGTACTTTCTCACCCTGGGACTCCACTTACAGCGCGATTTGCCCCGGCTCATCGAGCAATTGAAGCGAGCGCACCCCGGCCTAGAGATCGAAGTGACCGAGCCCCTGGATGGCCACCCGGCGATGATCGACGCGCTGCTCGATCGCGCCCAAACATCGGTATGCAAGCCCGGCTGATCGAGTCCTTCGAGATCGCACCCGAAGTGCGGCATTTCGTCTTCGAGGCCGCGGGTGTGGAAAGACTCGAATTTCTCCCCGGACAGTTCGTTTCGCTCGTGGACATGGTGAGGGGCAAGGAAATCACGCGCGCCTACTCGATCGCTTCGCCGCCATCGAACACCAACCGATTCGAGCTGTGTTTGAACCGGGTGACCGAAGGCTGGCTTTCGCCGCGTCTGTTCGCGCTGAAGCCTGGCGACGCGATCGAGATGCAGCCGCCGCTCGGCCAGTTCACGATTCGCAATCCCTCGCGCGACGCCATCCTGGTCGCGACCGGAACCGGGATTGCGCCCTTCCGGTCGATTCTGAAGGCACATCTCACGGAATCCTCTGCGGCGTTCACGCTGATTTTCGGCGTGCGCTACGAGCCGCACCTGATGTATCGCGGCGAATTCGAGGAGATGGCGCGCCGGTTCTCTCGCTTCCGCTTCTGGCCGACGCTGAGCCGGCCCGATCCCTGCTGGAGGGGCCGCACGGGCCACGTGCAGGCGCACCTGGAGGAAGCGATCGGAGAGCGGCGCGATCTCGACGTGTATCTGTGCGGCCTCAAGCTCATGGTGGACGACGTGCGGAATATCCTTAAAGCAATGGGCTTCAATCGCAAACAAATCATCTACGAGAAATACGACTGATGCGGCGCGCACTCCTGCTGGGCCTGGCTGGTGTTTGTGTGTTCGTGGTCGCGGCGGCGATCATGACCAAGCTGATGCCGGATCCGCTCAAGGATTCCGACTATCTGGTGATAGGTTCGGTGGCGACGCTGGTGGCGCTGCTGGTGCTGTTCGTCGTGCTGCTTTCGACGTCCATGAAAGCGTCCGACGTGTTTTTCAAGCGCCGGCGCAAGTGACGGCTTCTCACTTTGCCGCGGCGATCGACTCCACCTGGATGGTCTTGGTCTTGGCGTCGAGCGTGCCGGTGACCGTCACTTTCTTGGCCGCGAACTTTTCCGGCATCCTTTGGTCGCTGAGCGTGTAGACGTCCTTGCCGTCATAGAGAACGTACAGGGCGCCGTGCGCGTCGATGCAGGCCACCGTGCACTCGGCGTCGTTCGATCCCATGCGCATCCGGGAATGATCGGCCCGGTCGCACATGCTATCGGTAATGACGCCGGTGAAGGTCTGCTTGCCCTGCGCCGCGGCGAGCGCCGCCACGGCGAGAAGACTTACGATCGATCGTTTCAGCAAATGCACCTCTCCTTACGGAACCGCGCGCGTAAGCAAGCGGACAAGCGTGCTAGTCTAGCTGCCCGGCGTCATCAGGTGGGCGGTCGACGTGCCCGCATTCATGATCCACACGCCGCCCTGTTTGGGATTGTCGGGCAGTCCGAGTGTCTGCGAGGTGGCGCCCGGAACGGCGATGGTGGTGTGCTTGTTCGCGTGCTCCTGGTCGGGGCCCTGCAAGTGGATCCACACCGATCCGAATACGGGCTTCAGCCGGGTTCCGTTCGCCTCGGCGGCATCGAATGCAGCCTGCACCTTGGCCTTGTCTCCCAGCGCCTCGGTTTTCAGGTTCTGAGCGACCCGAGGCAGGTTGGCAGCGTCGGTGCACTCGAGCTTGAACGGCTGCTGCGTGGGATACCCCGAGATATCGTAGCAGACCAGGTTGTTGGTGCCCTTCTTCAGCGTGTCGTAGGTGAAGTCGGGCTTCCACTTGATGACACCGGCCGCGTCCTTCATCTGGCGCGGCGCGGCGGACAGGATGCGATCGAGCGCTGGATCCTGCGCGAAGGCGCCGGCCGACAGGGCCAGGGCGCCAAGAACGATCGGGAGAGTGCTTTTCATTCGTTGACCTCCAGGTTATCCGCCGGAACTTCCTTGTTTGGGCGGACCGGATTCAGTATATCACCAGCGTGATCTGGTTGGTCCACGGATCGAGCTTCACGCGCGAGCCGAGCGGCAGTGCGGCGATCTGCTCGATCTTTGTCTTCCTCGAGCGGCGGCGCCGAGACCGAAAACCCGGCGGTGTCGGAGTAAACGTCAAGTGCTTGTTACGATTCGCAGCTTTTCTAGGATTTCTCTTGCGACCTCGCGGGGACGCTTCCGAAGGGTCGATACATGCAAATCAGCGCACTCGGGATATTCGAACAGGTAGGTGACGCCTGGTTGCGGGAACTTATTCTTTTTGAAGGGATTCAAAAGATCACTATACGCGCGGAGGTACAGGAATGCACCCCGCTCATGGTCCGATGATTTTAGCGACCGGATTGTGTCTCTGAGAACCGCCATCCAGCGGGGACAGTAAATGTGTACGACTCTCAAGCCCGGAATGCGCTCCTTTAGCTGCTCGCGAATGGTCTCGACGCTGAGTCCCGAATCGATAATCAAAAAGTCGCCGTGCCGAACGCGCTCAAGGAAGTACTCCGCGGCTCTGGCATAGATCACGGTTTTGATGTCACGGTCACGCGAAAATGGGTCCGTTCCAGCCGGGGCTAGGCTCCTCCTTAGGCCGTCAAATCGGATCAGACTAGGGTACGATCCCTCCTCCCGAAGAACAGCAGCGATGTGATCGGCGGTGGTGCTCTTCCCGGTCGCACCAATTCCGCAGAGCAGAATTGCTGTCGCTCTGGACGTTATGCTGCACCCGTCTCCGGCGCGGGTGTCTTCTTCCGCCCTCCGATTCCAGCGCTTTGACATTCCGACCTTAATTAACCCGATGATCGGTCCAGCAACTCCGGACCAACCGCTGCAGCACTAATCGACGCCACGGCGCGCCACCTTTAGGGTGCGACTTCGCGGCAGACATCTCTTAGAGGCCCGATTACCCATCATCGTTTCACTTCCCGTTTGCGCGTTCACCGATAGTCACCAAGCTCCCTCTATCCGATCTGCTCCATTCGTCTGCATCGATCGTCAGTCCCAACTCTCTCAGTTGCTTCTCCAGTGTTTCTGCCAGTTTTTCCGGCTCTGCGAGCACGGCATTCTCCGGCTGTACTGTCGCATACTGAATGTTAACGAACGACTTCACAAAACGCTCAAGCTTCCGAACTTCCACGTCCGGGTCGATCATGTGAAAGAGTGTCAATACCTTCTCCGAGACGAAGCTGACGTCGGGAAAGTGGTATCTGAGCAACGCAACGCCCAGGTACACTTGCTCGAGACGAGCCCAGGTTTTCTCTGCAGCCGGGACCTCAAAACGGTGGGTGTCAACAACAATGAGACACATGGCGTGAAAGTTTAGAGAGTTTTTTCCTCCGAAGGTGGGCGGTTGATCCAGACCTGGGAGGGCAGCTC
>JBGPLI010000253.1:0-6764 GCA_041486445.1 Bryobacteraceae bacterium | reverse complement strand
CTACGCCCGCTTGGACCAGTTGCACGGCTTCCTGGTCGCTCACGCCGGCGGTCACCACCAGGATCTGGCCCTCGAACCCGACCTTCCTGGCGCCGCCGACGAAATCGATCGCCCGCTCCGGCCCCAGATCGACGTCCAGCAGGACCATGGTCGCGCCGCTGCCGGGGAGAGCCGCCAGCGCCTCGGCGCACGACCCGCACTGGCTCACAATCTTCAAGTCGGGTTCCTTCTCGATCACCCGCGCCAGTCCCTGCCGGAACATCACATGATCGTCGACCAGCAGAAGGTTGATCGTCTGGACTGTTGAGTTCTCCACGCCGGCGCTCCTCCTTAAGTGACGACCGACAGCTCGACAACGAAACAGGAGCCGGCGGGTTGCGGCTCGAATCGCACCTCGCCGCCGTAGCTCCTCACGACGGCGCGCGAGACATACAGGCCCACTCCGCTTCCGTTGGCTCCCGGCTGGAATGGTTCGAACAGACGCTCGGGCGCCGCCACGCCCGGACCCGAGTCCTGGAACCGCACAAACGCCTTTTGTTCCCGGATTTCCACGCCGATCTTCAATTCCCGAACAGGAGACTCCTGGACGGCGCGGAGGCTGTTCTGCGCCAGATTCAGGAAGGCTTGCAACAATCCGTGCGGATCGGCCAGCACGGCCGGCATTTCCGCCGGCAGGCGCCATCGTAGCGTGCCATCCACGTCTTGCCAGTCGGATTCAATGACGATCCTCAGGCTGTCCAGCACTCTCTGCAACTCCACGGCCTCGAGCGCCTCGTGCACCCGCGTATGCAGCTCCAGCAGTGCGATCTTCTCGAGGCCATTCACCAAATTGGCGAGGCCCAGGAAGTCCTCGTCGTGATCCAGGCCGAGTTTTTGTTTGAGGTTCGAGGAGATCAGCGAGATGGCGCCGCACAGATTGCGAACGTCGTGGGAAACCGCCGCCGCCGCCATCCGGTTCCCGCGCATGAAGTGACGCAGACCCTCTTCCTCCCGGTCGCGCATCTCTTCGGAAGAATCGACCACAATCGCCGCCAGCCGCACCCCCTCCGGAGCCACGTAAGAGGAAAACCAGGTGTGGGCGAGAAAAATCTCGCCGTTCTCCCTACGGCCCTGGCACTGGGCCGCCGTGCGGAAACCCTCCAAACCGTCATTCAACCGGAGCGCGTCGGTGAGCACAGGGAGGTAATTGCCGATCGGACGCCCATGCAGCGTCTGTCTGTCTTCGATCATGAACAGAGCGTTGGCGGCATGGTTCGCGGCCAGCACCACGCCCGTTCCGTCCACGGTTAGAATGGCTGCCGGACTGCTCTCCACCAGGACTCTCACCTGCTCTTCCGCTTCCTTGCGGAGCGCCTGTTCCCGCTGGATCTTGATCAGATGCTCCACCACCAGTTCCCGGTTGCGCACGATCGCGATGACGAACAGCGCCGAACAACCGTAGGCCACGAAGGCGAAAATGAACCGCAGGATCATCTCCGGGCCCGGACCGGGGACATCGTCGAACCACGACCGCAGCGAGGAACAGAGGATGGCCATCGCCGCGCTCTCCAGTGGAGCCAGCACCACGGCGCTGAGCATCATCGGCAGGATGTAGAGAACGCCGAGTGAAACGTCGGTTCCGATGTACCGATCCGCCACGGCTGCAACCACCACCAGGATTCCGGAGGTTGTCAAGACCAGGGGCTTGCCGGCCCTCAGAAGCGCCCCGATCATTCTTTCCAGATGGTTCACTACCGGCATCATACTGCACTTGTGGGGGCTTACCCCTCCCGCGCGCAACCGGGTAGCGGTCGAGACGTTGTCAAGCGGAGAGCGAAAGTCCTTTGGCCAAAGCTTCCGCTCTCCACTAAGCGGGATACGACGAGGAGAATATAACCCGCGTCACCATAGACGGAACGGCGGCAAACGCAGGTTACCAAATAAGAAAGTGGCGAATGATATTTTGATAAAAGAAAGGTTAGGGCGGATCGAAAGGTAGTGTGGAACCTATCTTTCGTTTAGCCGCCCTTCGTGTTCGTCGTCGCGGCGGGTTGTGACTCGGTCTTGCCTTCCGAACTCGAGGACTTCGCGTCGGACTTGCTCTCGCCAGACTTACTCCCGGCTTCTTTACCGCCGCCATCCTTCGCGTCGGATTTCGAGGAAGCCTCTGGAGAGGAGCTCTTGGCGTAGTCGGTGGCGTACCATCCGCTGCCCTTGAACTGAAACGCCGAGGCCGACAGCAACTTCTCCACGGCACCGCCGCACCCTTCATGCACGGTCAGCGCCGCGTCGGAAAACTTCTGAATCACCTCAAAAACTTTTCCGCACGTCGAGCACCGGTACTCGTACAGCGGCATGGTCAGTTCTGCCGAGCTTTGTTCACCGTCTCCAGGGCCTTGTTGAGAAGCACGTCGACGCCGGGTCTGGCGGGCGTAGGAGTGTCGGCGTCGGGAAGGGTGTCGTCGTCGTCCGCGGCAGCTTCGATCTCAACCTGCGGCACGTTCGGCGTCACGCCCGTATCCTGGATCGCCTTGCCGCCGGGCGAGTAGAATTTCGCCACCGAGAGAATCACCGCGCCGCCGTCGTCCAGCGTGATCGGCTTGCGGACGCCTGCGTCGCCATAGGTGCGCTCGCCCACCACGTCGGCACGCTTGGATTCGAGAAGCGCCGCCGCGGCGATTTCCGCAGGCCCGGCCGTGCCGCGGTTGGTGATCACCGCCAGCGGCAGCTTGGTCACCGCCTTGGAGGCGGCCGCTTGATAATCCTGACGGGTTATCTTCTGGCCCTGCGTGTAGCTGATCAGGCCCTTGTCCATGAACAGATTCGCGAGCGCAATCCCTTCCTCGTTGGGTCCGGTGGAGCAGTGACGCAGATCCAGAACCAGGCGCTTGGCTCCCTGTTTCTCGAGCTCGACGATCTTGGTGGCAATGTCCTTCACGCGTCCCGGCGCAAGCGTCACCGTCTGGATGATGCCCACTCCGTTTTCCACCCGTCCCGTCACCGGCGGGTACACCAGCGCCGAGCGGGTGAGTGTGAACTTCTGCGCCTCCGATTTCCGCGCGCGCAGAATGCTCATTTCGACCGATGTCCCGGGGTCGCCTTGCAGCAGGATCTCGGCAAACGCCAGTGGCATGTCGCGCGTCGACACGTTGTTGATCGATTCGATGACGTCGCCGGTCGCCAGGCCCGCCTTGGCTCCGGGCCCGCCCGGCAGCGCATCCACCACGCTCATGTAGCCGAAGCGCTTGGACAACGCCAGCCCCACACTCGGCTTCACCGTGTCCTTGCCCCTCAGATACTGCTTGTACTGGTCGGCATTGAGGTAGCTGGCGTAGGGATCGATCGACTCGAGCATTCCGTTGATCGCCCCGAGCGTGACCGCCTTCAGGTCCGGCTCTTCGACGTAGTCCGCCTTGATGCGCGACAGGACCTCGCTGTAAACGCCCAGATGAGTGTAGGGGCTGTCGGTGGACGCGCTGCGGCCGTAGACCGCACCGAACAAGAGAAGAGCGACCACGCAGGCCGAGGAAGCTACGAGTGCGAACTGAAAGCGGCGATTCATAGGCGAAGAGTCACCTCTACCATATAGCATAGCAAAGGTTGTTCCCGGAACGGAGCTTCCCAGATGCTATCCTGAGTTTTTAGCCGGTCATGGGTTTCACGACGAGGTCTTACACACGCGGTTATAGTCTTTCCGGCGGCCTGCCGCCGGGCATCCGCGCCCTGTTGATCTCCAACGTCGCCGTCTTTCTACTGCAATTTTTCACGCGCGGAACGCGGATCGACGAGGTGCTCGGTTATTTCGCCCTGATACCGGCAGCCGTGGTCAAGTTTTTCTTTATCTGGCAACTGGCCACCTACATGTTCATGCACGCCGGCATCTGGCACGTCCTTTGGAACATGCTGGCTCTGTGGATGTTCGGATGCGAGCTCGAGCGCCTGTGGGGCACGCGCCGTTTCCTGCGCTTTTATTTTTTCTGCGGAATCGGCGCCGGCGTTTGCGTGGTTGTGGGAAACTATCTGTTTGGCAATCCGACCGTGCCCACCGTCGGAGCCTCCGGCGCAATCTACGGCGTTTTGCTGGCCTCTGCCGTGCTGTGGCCAGACCGCCTGATCCTGTTCAGCTTCCTGATCCCGATCAAGATGAAGTACTTCGTGATGATCATTGGCGCGATCGCGTTTCTGAACTCGTTCGACGCCAACAGCGGCGTGAGCAACGTCGCCCACCTGGGAGGCATGCTGTTCGGCTACGTGTTCCTGAAGATGCCACGCGGCGTCACCAACCGGAGCCTTGACCCGATGGGCTCGCTCCGCGCAAGTTATCGCTCCTGGAAGGTAGCGCGCAACAAGCGGAAGTTTCAGGTCTACTTGCGCAAGCAGCGTTCCGGCCGTGGCCCCTGGGTTAACTGACTATGTTGAACTGACTGCGTTGCCCTGAAACGTGGGCGCGCGCTGGTTCGTCTTATTTGGTATAGTGCGACCATGAAGTCCTTCCGGGTAATCGCTCTCGTTTCCTTGTGCGCGCTCGGTTTGACCGTGTTGGTACCGGCGCAGCAGGGTCCTAATTCCCGCGGCAGCGAAACCGTTGCCCGGCCGAAGAAGTCGGGGACAGCCGCCCCTGTGCCGGAGCCCAGTCAGCCCAAGATCCCCTCGAGGTTCCCCAAGAAAAACGCGGGCGACCTCCCCGAGGGTGTACCAACCTTCACCTCCGACGTCCTCACCGTCAACGTGGACGTGTCGGTGGTCGACAACCGGGGCAACTTCATTCCCAAGATCCCCAGGGGCAACTTCCGGATTCTCGAAGACAACGTCCCGCAGCAGGTGGGCAGCTTCGCGACCGGAGAAGCGCCGATGACCATTGCCATGGTGATCGAGTTCTCCAACCGCTACCAGCAGTTCTACTCCGAGCCCTGGTACCAGACGTTGACCGCAGCCTACGGTTTCCTCGAAACGCTGAAGCCGGAGGATTACGTGGCCATCGTCGCCTACGACATCAAGCCGGAGATCCTGTCCGACTTCAGCACGGATCGCCAGGCGGCCTACGAAGCGATGCAGCGTCTGCGCATCGCCGGGTTCTCCGAATCGAATCTCTACGACGCGGTGGTGGACACCGCGCAGCGGATGCAGGACATCGAGGGACGCAAGGCCATCGTGCTGCTCTCCTCCGGCGTGGACACCTTCAGCAAGCTGACCTTCGACAAGACCCGCCGGGCGCTTCAGGACGCCGGCGTTCCCATCTACGCCGTGGGTCTGATGCAGGCGATTCGGGAGTTCTACGACGCCGCCGGCTACCTGGGTTCGATCCAGCGGCTGGACTTCCTGCAAGCCGACAACCAGATGCGCACCTTCGCCAAGGAAACAGGGGGCATGAGCTTTTTTCCGCGCTTCTACGGCGAGTTCCCCGGTATCTTCCGCGGCATCTCCGAGGCGATGCGGAATGAGTACGTGCTCACCTACAGTCCCTCCAATCAGGCCCGCGATGGCAAGTTCCGCAAGATCAAGGTGGAGCTGGTGAATCCGGAAACCAACGAGCCGCTGCGCGTGGTGGATGAAAAAGGCAAGCCGATCAAGTACACGATCAACGCCAAGACGGGCTACACGGCGCCGCGCAAAGTCGAATAGCTCGCCGCGCGCGATTTCCTCAAAAGTCAAGAACTGCATGTGACGGGTTTTGAGCCCGATACAAAGTTGTTGACACAACCGTAACAGATCGGTTACTTTCTCGATGTTCCCTTCATGTCTGTGCGGCATTCTTCCACCGCTCCAGCGAGCGCACGCATCCTTCTTGTGGACGACAACCACAACGGCTTGCGCGCCCGCAAGCAAGTGCTCGAGGAACTGGGGTACCGTATCGTCCTCGCCTCTACCGGCCACGATGCCCTGGAGCAGTTTGCGCACCAGAAGTTCGACCTGGTGGTGACGGACTACAAAATGCCGCGCATGGACGGCCAGGAGCTGATCGCCCGCCTGCGCAAGCAGTCGCCGGATCTTCCGGTCATCCTGATTTCCGGTTTCGTCGATTCGCTCGGATTGAGCGAGGAGAGCACCGGAGCCGACGTGGTGATCCAGAAGAGCGCCAACGAGGTGTCGCATCTGGTGCGATCGGTCAGCCGCCTGCTGCGGCGCAAGCCGGCCAAGAAGCCGCCCTCGGCCGAAGGCCCGCCGCGCGGAAAACGCAAGACTTCCTGAAACAGCTCTGAGCCGCAGCCGCGAGGGAGCGGTCCTACGCTAATCTGGAAGTTCCATGGAAATCACACGAGTGGTTGGGCGAGAGATTCTGGACAGCCGCGGCAATCCGACGGTGGAAGCCGACGTTCACCTCGCCGATGGAAGCATGGGGCGAGCGGCGGTCCCCTCGGGAGCCTCCACCGGCGCGCACGAAGCGGTCGAGCTTCGCGACGGCGACCCGTCGCGCTACCTCGGCAAGGGAACCAAGACCGCCGCCGAGAACATCGAGACCTACATCGGACCCGCAATCGGCGGCATGCCCGCCGAGAATCAGGGCGGCATTGACCGCCAGATGATCCGCCTCGACGGCACCGCGAACAAGGGGAAGCTTGGCGCCAACGCGATTCTCGCGGTTTCGATGGCCGTGGCGCGAGCCGCGGCGGCCTCTTACAAGATGCCGCTCTACCGGTATCTGGGCGGCGTTTCCGCGTCGCTGTTGCCGGTGCCCCTGATGAACATCTTGAACGGCGGCGCTCACGCCGACAGCAGCGTGGACTTGCAGGAGTTCATGATCGTGCCCTACGGCGCGGAATGTTTCGGCGACGCGCTGCGCTGGG
>JBGPLI010000252.1:0-6771 GCA_041486445.1 Bryobacteraceae bacterium | reverse complement strand
GCTGAGCCTCTTGAAGATGCCCAAAGGAGAGTTGTCCGACAAGGACTTCGTTATTGAAACCAAGCGGTGCTACTCCTGCCATCAGGTGGGCGACGTGGCGACCCGCGATCTTTCCAAGAGTCTTGGTTCGTACGCATCGAGCCTTGACAAGTGGGATCACCACACGGCGATGGGGCCTTCGGGGCCGGGCATGGCTTCCAACTTCAAGGCGATGGGCCCCGAGCGCAAGGCGTACGCCGACTGGACGGATCGGATCGCCGCGGGCGACTATCCCAAGCACGCCCCATCCCGTCCCACCGGTGTCGAGCGCAACCTCGTGATCTCGATGTGGGACTGGGCCCTGCCCACGAGCCGGCGGGGCGATGTGGCCGCTACAGACGAGCGCCATCCTACGATGAATGCAAACGGGCTGATCTATGGATCCATCCAAGGGTCCGACATGCTTGCCGTACTCGATCCGCGCAAGAATGAAACCTCGACGGTCAAAATTCCATCGAATGGCCCTGTGATCGACTCCGACACGCCGGCGTCGCCGTACTATGGAACCGAGAAGATCTGGCAGCGCCAGTCCGACCCTCGCAGCCCCGCGATGGATAGCCACGGCCGTGTGTGGGTGACGGCTCGGATCCGCGCCCCGCAAGAACAGCCCGCGTTCTGCAAAGACGGGTCGAATAAATTCTCCAAGTACTTCCCGCTTGCCCGTCCCAGCGCGCGGCAGGTGGAGATGTACGATCCGAAGACGAAGCAGATCACGATGATCGACACCTGCTTTGCAGCCGACCATAACCACTTCGACGATAAGGACGCGCTGGTCTTCGGCCAGACGAACGCGATCGGCTGGCTCGACACGGCGGCGTTCGACAAAACCCACGACGCCGCAGCGTCGCAAGGATGGTGTCCGGGCGTGATCGATACCAATGGCGATGGCAAGATTACCGCGCCGTGGACCGAGCCCAATGAACCCATCGATCCCAAGAAAGATCACCGGATCAATTTCGGCGCTTATTCGATTGCCGTGAATCCCAAGGACGGCGCTCTGTGGGTCTCGGGAATCGGCGAGCGGGATACGACGCTCGTCCGCCTGGAACGCGGACTGAATCCGCCGCAAACGTGCAAGGCGGAAGTCTATGTTCCGCCCCCCGACAAGATGCCCGTGCCCGGCTCCGGCGGCGTGGCGATCGGCAGCGACGGTTCGGTCTGGCAGAACTGGCGCGGCGCCCACGAAATATTGAGGTTTGACCGCAGCAAGTGCAAGGTGCTGAACGGACCGACCGCGACCGGACAACAGTGTCCTGAGGGCTGGACCGTATACAAAAAGGAAGGCCCCGCGTTCGAGGGCGCGCCTGACGATTACAGAACAGACATGCTGTATCTGACCGAGGTCGATCGGGAAAACGCACTTGGCCTCGGGAAGGACGTGGTGCTGGCCGGCGACGTCAACGCGGATTCGTTCTTTGTAGTGATGCCAAAGACCGGTGAGACCTTAACGTTGCGCGTCCCCTACCCGTTGGGATTCCACTCTCGACACACGTCGGGACGCATCGACGATGAGAAAGCCGGCTGGAAGGGCCGCGGATTCTGGACCAGCTACTCGATGTACACACCCTGGCACCAGGAGGGCGGCAAGGGACAACGGCCAAAGATTGTGAAATTCCAGGTCCGTCCGGATCCACTCGCGAAATAGCTGGTGTGGTCCGCAAAAATTCCGTCCGAACAGCGTGTCCCTGGCGAATTGCTAATTCCACCTTATATGAGGCCGGCAATCTCCAGGCCACGATCGAGGCCGGATTCACGACGGTTCAGAGCCTCGGCGCGGCGAGTGACAAGGACGTGCGCGACGCCATCAACGCCGGTGCGATCCCCGGGCCGCGCCTGTTGACGTCGATTCACCAGATCACTGCGGACCGCCGCTTTGAGGTACGCTACAGCGCAACCAGCCCCTTCCAGCAAATCTGCGCCCCCAGCACCGCCATCGCCAGCGACAGTCCGAAGCGCAACTGGCGCGAGGGAATGCGCGAGGCCAGCAAAGCTCCGGCGACCGCCCCCGGCACCCCTCCCGCCAGCAGCTTCGCCAGCACCGCCAGGTCCAGGCTGCCGAGCGCCGCGTGAATGCCGCCGGCCACGGTCGAAAGCGCCAGCCCGAAGCACAGGTCCGTGCCGACCACTTCCGCCGCGGTCAGCGGCGCCAGGCTGAGCAGCGCCAGCGCGCCCAGCGCCCCCGCGCCTGCCGACGAAAATCCGGTCTCGGCGCCGATCGGAAAGGCCACCAGTGCCAGCCATTTCTTGCGGTCGCTGCGCTGGGGCGGCGTCGGGCGGAACATGCTGAACACCGCCAGCGTCATGATCGTGAATCCGATCAGCGGCATCACCAGGCTCGTGCGGATGTTGTGCATCAGCAGGGCGCCCGCCAGCACGCCGGGCAGTCCTCCCGCCAGCAGAAACGCCAGCGCGCTGCCGCTCACCTGCTTCCGGGCCAGGTAGACGGGTGCGGTCAGCAGTTTCACCACCGCGCCGAAAATGAGAGCGGTGCCCACGGCCCCCTGCGCCGGCACGCCCAGCAGAAGGATCAGCAGCGGCGTGGTGAGTGAGCCCGCGCCCACACCCGTCAGCCCGATGGCGACAGCGACCACGAATCCCAGAGCGATCGTCACGTTGCGCTCACTCCGCCTGAATGTGGATGCCGCATTCGAGTTTCTTGCCCTCCCAGCGCCCCGAACGCGGATTGTCCGGATCGAAGGGAAGGGAAGTGCAAGGCTCGCAGCCGATGCTGGGGTAGCCCCGCTCGTACAGCGGATGCTCCGGAATGGCGTGCTCTTGCAGGTATTGCCAAACGTCGCTGCGGGTCCAGTCGTAAAGAGGACTCAACTTGGCCAGCGCTTTTCCGCCGGGCAATTTGAAGGTTTCCGAGACCTCGAGGTTTGCGCGCGACGGAGACTGCTCCCGGCGCAGAGCGGTAAACCACAGGTCGTAATCCGCCAGCGCTCGAAACAGCGGCTCCACCTTCCGCAGCTTGCAGCATTGATCCGGAGCGGTCCGGTTGAGAATGCCGAATTGCGCCTCCTGCTCGGCCACGCTCTGTTCAGCGGCGAGATTGACCAGGTTTAACTTCCAGGCGGCGGCCATTTGATCGCGGTACGCCAGCGTCTCCGGGAAATGATAGCCGGTCTCGAGAAACAGGACGGGGATCCCGGGGCGCTCCCGAATCAGCATGTGCAGCAACACCATGTCCTCGGCTTGGAAGCTGGAGGTGACGCACGCCCGGTTGGGAACCTTCTCCAGCACCCCGGCGATGAAGATTTGCAGGGTTTCCGCGTTCATTGCAACAGCCCCCGCAGCGCCGTGCGCAGAACTTCCACAGCCGCCTCCTCGTCGTCGGGCAGGTTCAGGCGCGCATATGGCGGCACGGCCGCGCGGACCAATCTCGCCAGCCGGTCGGCTGGGCTTTCTGCCGCGCTTTCCGCGGCGGAGAGGATCATGCCCGCCCCGACGGTCGCATTCGTGCGCCGGTCGATCAGGATGAAAGCGCCGGTTCCGCGATTGTCGCGATAGGCATCGACAAACAAGGGCCGCGCGGTGGTGATTTTGACGACGCCAATATCGTTCATCGAGAGGCTGTCGGATTGCTGCGCCTGGAGCGTGGTCACATCCACACGATACTCGACGCGCTCGACGCGCGCGGGCGCCGTCTGGGTGGTGTGCTTGATCAGATAATCGCGAGCCAGGTCGAGCGGCCGCTGATCGAACCACACTATGGTCGCCTCAAGAGACCGCGCGGTTTGCGGAATCTCGGCGCCGGCCAGCATATCGCCGCGGCTGATGTCGATCTCGTCGGCGAGCGTCAGCGTCACCGACAGAGGAGCGTGCGCCAGGTCCAGATCGCCGTCGAAAGTAGCGACGCGCTCGACCCGCGTGCGGCGCCCCGAAGGAAGCGCGACGATCTCATCGCCGGGATGCACGGCGCCCGATGCGATCTGGCCGGCATATCCGCGAAACGTGTGGTCGGGGCGCACCACGCGCTGCACCGCCATGCGGAACGGGGCGTCGATCACGGGATCGGCCGCGTCCACGGTTTCGAGATACTCCAGAAGAGGGATGCCGTCGAACCACGTCATGTTGGCGCTGCGCTCCACCACGTTATCGCCGTTGAGCGCGCTGATCGGAAGAAAGTACGGGTCGGGCGCGCCCAGCCGGATCAGAAACGGCGCAAACTCGGCGCGGATGCGGGCGAACACGTCCTCGTCGTAGCCGACCAGGTCCATCTTGTTCACCGCGATCGCGAAATGAGGGATGCCCAAAAGCGATGCGATGTAGGCGTGGCGCAGGGATTGCGTGCTGATCCCGCGCTCGGCGTCCACCAGAATGATGGCCAGCTCGGCCGTGGATGCGCCAGTTGCCATGTTGCGCGTGTACTGCTCGTGGCCCGGTGTGTCGGCGAGGATGAACTTGCGCCGCGGCGTGGAGAAATAGCGGTAGGCGACGTCGATGGTGATGCCCTGCTCGCGCTCGGCGCGCAGGCCGTCGGTGAGCAGAGAGAAGTCGATCGCGCCGCCGCGCCGCGCCGCCTTCAGTTGGTCTTCGTACGCCCCCCGGGCATCGTGAAGCATGCGTCCGATCAGCGTCGATTTCCCGTCGTCCACGCTTCCGGCCGTCGTGAAGCGCAGCAGGTCCTTGGCCTGCTCCCGCGCGAGAAATTCCTCGATGTCGAAGGTCTGTTCCAATACCGCCGCCACTAAAAATATCCCTCGCGCTTCTTCAATTCCATGGAGCCCTCGCGGTCGTGGTCGATCACGCGATTCTCCCGTTCGGAGTTGCGAACGCAGATCAGCTCCGCGATAATTTTCGGAATCGTGTCCGCGTCCGAGCGGACCGCGCCCGTGCACGGCGAGCAGCCGAGCGAGCGCATCCGGCAGCGGACCATCTCGAAGCGGTCGCCATCGCGCGGCTCGAGCTCGGGAAGGATGAGGGAGTTGCCGCGGACGAGCATGCGCCGCTCCTGCGCGAAATACAGCGGCACCACCGGGATCCGCTCGACGTGAATGTATTGCCAGACGTCCAGCTCGGTCCAATTGGAGAGCGGAAACACGCGGATGCTTTCGCCGGGCTCGACGCGGCCGTTAAAAATGTTCCACAGCTCGGGCCGCTGGTTCTTCGGGTCCCACTGGCCGAGCGAGTCGCGGAACGAGAAAATCCGTTCCTTGGCGCGCGATTTTTCCTCGTCGCGGCGGGCGCCGCCGAACGCGGCATCGAATCCGCCGGCCCGCAGGGCATCGAGCAGCGCCTGGGTCTTGAGGAGTCCGCAGCAGCGTTCGGTGCCGAGCCGGAATGGATTCGCCCCTTCCTCAAGTGCCCGGGTGTTCGAGTGCACGATCAACTTCAGGCCCAGTTCGGCCGCCGTTTGGTCGCGGAAAGCTATCATTTCACGGAACTTGTAAGAGGTATCGACGTGCAGCAGCGGAAACGGAATCGGGCCGGGGTGGAACGCCTTCTGGGCCAAGCGAAGCATTACGGAAGAATCCTTGCCGATCGAATACAGCATGACCGGACGCTGAAACTCCGCCGCAACCTCGCGGATAATATGGACGCTCTCCCCCTCCAGCGCCTGTAAGTGGCTGATTCTCCAAGCCATGCCACTAGTCTAGCACGCTATGTCATCATTGTCCATCAAGAACAGGTAGTTGAAGCTACTTTGTAACCTTATGTCCCCTATATAGATATAGTTCTTGACGGGACACGACGTATTGGGGCATCATTGCCGACAGCACCAAAACTGGAGGAGCCATGGGACAATTGGGTGTAGGTGTCGCGGTGAAGCTGAAGGTCGCCGAAAAGGCCGGGGTGGTGTTCCCCCGCTACTATACCGAAGCGGGGAAAAATCCCTACGACGAGATGAGCTGGGAGCTGCGGACGGCCTCGATCGGCAACGACAAAGGCGCCGTGATCTTCGAGCAGCGCGACGTCGAGGTGCCGGCGGACTGGTCGCAGACGGCGACCAACATCGTCGTCAGCAAATATTTTTACGGAAAGATCGGATCGCCGGAGCGCGAGACCAGCGTGCGGCAACTGGTGGGCCGCGTGGTGGACAGCATCGCCGGGTGGGGCAAGGATCAGCGCTACTTCAAGACGCCGGAGGATGCCGCGAATTTCCGCGATGAGCTGGCGCACCTGATGCTGACGCAGAAGGCGTGCTTCAATTCGCCGGTGTGGTTCAACGTGGGCGTGAAGGAGCCGCGCGGGTACGGCTGGTATTACGACCAAGCCTCGGACGGAATCAAGAAACTGGAGGCGGGCGAGACGCGGCCGCAGTGCTCGGCGTGCTTCATCAACTCGGTGGGCGATACGCTGGAGTCGATTCTCGATCTGGCCAAGACCGAGGGGATGCTGTTCAAGTGGGGTTCCGGCACGGGAACCAATCTATCCACGTTGCGCGAGGAAGAAGGGTTGCTTTCGGGCGGCGGGCGCGCCTCCGGCCCGCTCAGCTTCATGAAGGGATTCGACGCTTTCGCCGGCGTGATCAAGAGCGGCGGCAAGACCCGGCGCGCCGCGAAAATGGTGATCCTCGACTCCGACCACCCCGACATCGAAAAGTTCATCTGGTGCAAGGCCAAGGAAGAGAAAAAGGCTCATACGCTGATCGACGCGGGTTACGATTCCTCACTCGATGGCGACGCGTACAGCTCGGTCTTCTTCCAGAACGCAAACAACAGCGTGCGCGTCACCGACGAATTCATGCAAGCCGCGGAATCGGACGCCGACTGGTGGACCAAATCGCGG
>JBGPLI010000251.1:0-6817 GCA_041486445.1 Bryobacteraceae bacterium | reverse complement strand
TCCGCTCTTGCTCCGCCAGATGGATACTTTGGCTCCGCCGCAGACTGCAGTTGTCAAAAGGAGGAAAGCTTCGTAAAGTGGATTACACGAGAGCCGGTACTTTCAACGGAAAGTCGGGCGATTCCCTGACTGCGGAAGAGGGATCACTTCCCGCACCGCCTAACTGCTTCAGAGCAGGTCCGTGAACTGCTCCACCGTCATCCCCGACGCCCGGATCAACGAACGCAAGGTCCCCGGAGCCAATTCACGATGCTGAGGCACGGACAGACTCGCTGGATTGCCCGGTTTGATCAGAATGACGTGGCTGCCGTGTTGCCGGTCCCTTACCCATCCTGCCTTCTGGAAAATTCGCACGGCGCGCTCCCCGGAAATCACGGGGAGGGCGGCCATCAGACGGGAACCTCGACCTCGCGCACATCGATGGTCAGAGGCATCCCGTGAGCCGACCGCGTTTCGAGGCAACCCGCGATCGCCTCTCGGATGTTCTCCAGAGCCTCCGCTTCCGTCCGCCCTTGCGATACGCACCCTGGGATCGCCGGACACTGGGCCACGATCATCCCGGTCTCATCCGGTTCCAACGTAACCAGAAGCTTCATACTAGGATCTTATCTGGGTCCGCCCGTTCTCGCAATTAGCCCGCGTTTCTCACAAACATTCCGTCGCCTCTTTTCTCTTTCGTCCCTGCCACTTCGCACTTCAGCTCGCCCGCAATTTTTTCTCCATCCCTTACCGTGAAAGCAGGAAGGAGTTGGCGCGCTCTCTCATCGGAGAGCCCAATCGACCAAGGACGGTTTTCTAGACACACCGTTGCGGGTCTGCGTGCGATGTAGTGTCCGCTGGTACGAGACCAGTCCCTCTCCGTTGCGGGTTAAGAAACGGAACCTCGGCCGCGAGGTGCTAAAGCGGCTCAGGGGGCCTCCTCGAATGCTTGTGAGAGATGCGGGTTAGACTGTATGAGGCGGGCGGATGTAACAGGGGGGAGCCAGTCCGGTGGCAGACATGCACGCGACGGCGCGCGTGCGCTCGCCGCTCCGGAAAGCTCCCCCGCAATGCTTATCGCCGCAATCCGCCGAAATTTTACTTCAACTGCGCGGTTTTGATGCCGGTCTTGGAATCGCCCCACGCAATCCACGTCTCGCTCGCCGTACGCACAAGCTTGGGATATCCCAGGCTCTGCCGGGAACCTTCGGCGATCCGGAGCACGGGTCCGGCCGCGCCGGCGGGCGATACCAGCCGCGCCATCAGGCGGACGGAATTGCCGGCCTCTTCAAGCCAGGAGACAAACGCTCCGCCGTCGTTGTTCAGCGCCGTCGAGGCATAACCGAGAGCGTCACCGGTGCTGACCACCGTCGGCTTGGTAAACGTGGCTCCCGCGTCGGAAGAGAAAACGAGTTGGACGCGCGGCTTGTCGTTGCCTTCCGTGTACCATGCGATGGCCACACGATTGTCCTTGGCCGCTGCCGAAGCCGCGTTGGTCGGGCAGGCGTTGATCTCCCAGTTGTCCGGGTTCACGATCTTCGACGTGGACCACTTCCCGCCCTCGAACCGAAGCACGGCGATATCGCGGATGTCTTTCGAAGAGTGATCGCGATAAGCCACCAGCAGTCCCTTCGCGGTCTTTACTACCGAAGTAGGGCAGCACGCGCACACGTCTGAATCAAGCTGCTCCTCCTTGATCTCCTTGCCGTCCGTTCCCACGATGGTCCGCATCAGCGAGACCGGGCCATCCTCGCCCTTGAGCGCCTGGAGCCACAGAATCGACGCCTCCGCGGGACCGCTCGCGACAATCGACGCGAGCCCGTGCTGCACGGGCGTGCGGTCCTTGTGCGCCATGACCGGCTCGGTCCAGTGCGTGCCGTCGCGCGAGCTCGAAACGAAGATGAACTCGGAGTCGCTCGAATCCTTTCCGTTTTCCACCCAGTGGGCGAGCAGCGTGCCGTCGCTCAAGCTGAGCAGCTCGGGCACCTCCGCGGGGTGGCGCCAGAAGCGGCGGCCGGTGGCGATCGTGCGCGCCTCCGACCAGGCCGCGCCACGCCTTACCGCGTATTTCAAATTGTAGGCGCCGTCTTTCACGGGTTCCACCCAGCTCAGCAGCACGCTCCCGTCGGCGGCCACGGCCCAGTTGGGCTGGATGCTGCCGGCAACAGTGGGGTTCGGAACGGCGGCTTGCTGGAGCGTCTGCGCGGATCCGCAGACCGCCACGGCGAGAAGAAGCAGGAAAAGAGAATTTTTCATGGTCCAGAACGATTCTACCAGTTACAATCGGCCAGTCTGAACCCCGAGCGTTAGCGAGGGGAGGATGGGTCAGGTGGTCCCTCCGCTCCCTGACGGTCGCGGTCTCAGTAGTTATACACTGGTCCTACTATGACGTGGCGCTCTCTCTTGTTCCTCACCCTCACCGCCTCGGCGTTCGCGCAGGAGGCTGGAAACCCGGACTGGCACAAGCCCTTCCCGCCCTTCCGCATCGTCGGAAACGTGTACTGGGTCGGCACGTGGGATCTTTCCGCCTACCTGATCACGTCGCCGCAGGGCCACATCCTCATTAACACTGGATTTGAGGACTCGGTCCCGATGATCATCTCCGGCGTCGAGAGCCTTGGGTTCAAGTTTTCCGACATCAAAATCCTCACCTCCACGCACGCGCACAGCGATCACGTGGCGGGATTGGCGGAGATCAAGCGCCTGACCGGCGCGAAGATGCTGATGGAGGAGGAAGACGTCGCCGTGCTCGAAACCGGAGGCAGGGCGGATTTCCGCGCCTCCGAGAACGCTCCCATGAGATTCGATCCGATCAAGGTCGACCAGCGGCTCAAGGACGGCGACAAGATCGCGCTCGGCGGCGTCGAGCTCACCGCGCATCATCATCCCGGCCATACCAAGGGCGCCACCAGTTTCTCGCTCAACGTCCACGACGGTCAGCGGGACTATCGCGTGCTGATCGCCAACATGGACTCTATCAATCCCGGCGTGAAAGTCAGCGGCATGCCGAAGTATCCGAGCATCACCGCGGACTACGCGAGGACCTTCCACGAACAGAAAGACATGCAGCTCGACGTCTGGCTCTCCTCGCACGCCGCGCAGTTCGACATGCACAAGAAGCATCAGCCGGGCGACGCGTACAACCCGGACCGGTTCGTCGATCCCCAGGGATTCCGCGCCTCGGTCGATCGCCTCGAAAAGATCTACCGCGATCATCTCGAGGAGGAGCGCGGCGCGGCCCCGCAACGCGCGGCGGCCCAGAACGACGTGGCCGTGCCGATCCTGAGGGCGCCCTATCATCTGCCCGTTTTCAAGAACGAATACGTGACGCTGCTCAAGATCGAAGTCCCGCCGGGGCGCAACACCGGTTACCACATCCACTCGGGAGACAGCGTGTCGGTGAATATCGTCGAAGCCGACATGACCAACCAAGATCTGGGCGCGCCGCAACCCGGTCCGGCGGCGCACTCCCAGCGCGGGCGCGCGAACTATGCCGATTACCGCGCACAGTCCCGGTCGCACAAGGCGTCGAATGTGGGCTCGACGCCCTTCCAGAACATCTCGATGATTTTCAACTCGCCTCAACCTGGCGGCTTCACGCCGTCGTCGCGAACCGGCGGCTTCACGCAGATCATCGACAACGCCCGTGTGCGCGGCTGGCGGATGGCGCTCGAACCCGGCCAGTCGTCCGTGTCGGTCACCCAGGCAGCGCCGGGGCTGAGAATCGTCCTCGACGGCGGCGAGATCCTCGAGAGCGTGCCCGGCCAGCCCGATCGCGGCATGAACCTCAAGCTCGGAGAATTCTACTGGCAGGACCCCGGCATCACGCGCGTGATCCGCAACATCGGCGCCACGCGCATCGACCTGATTGAGTTCGAGCTGAAGTAAGTGAAACTCCTCATCCGTTGGGTGATCACCGGCCTCTCCCTCTTCGTCGCTGCGTGGCTTGTGCCCGGCATTCGGGTCGAACGCGAAGCTTTTACTACCTTCGCCGCCATGGCGGTCATCCTGGGACTTGTCAACGCCGTGGTTCGCCCTCTGCTCAAACTCCTGTCCTGCCCGCTCATCATTCTGACGCTGGGCCTGTTTGTCCTGGTGATCAACGGAATCACGCTATGGCTGGCTTCCGCCATCGCCGTCAGGTGGTTTCACGTCGGCTTCTACGTGGACGGTTTCTGGGCCGCGTTTTTGGGCGGACTGATCGTGAGCATTGTGTCGGTGGTTCTCACCACTCTCCTCAAGGAAGCGTGAGCTAACGTACCGCGACCGGGGCGACCGTCGAGCCCGTCGCACCCTGCAGCTTGAGCGGTTCGAGCATCAGCGCAAATTCGTACACGCGCTTTTGCGCCAGCTCGTCCAGCTTCAGGTTTTCGAGCAGATGGATGCCGTTCACCGCCAGCATGATCTGGTGGATCGGCAGGCTTATTTTCTTATCCGGATTCGGCGATACTTCGACCGGCGCAGTGTCCGCCCCGACCAACATCGGGTTCTGCCGCGCCAGCCATTCGGCCGCGGCCACGCCGATGCCGGGATTGCCCTTGCCGTAGCGCGCCGGGTCGCGGTCCCACAGGCGGCCCCAGCCGGTGTGCACGATGACGGCGTCGCCGGCTTCAAGCGTCAGATTCTGGCGCTTCAACGCGGCTTGCAAATCGGCGACCGTGATTTCGTAGGTGTCCGGCAGAATATCCAGGCCCTTGAGCGCCGCGATGTCGAGGAGCACGCCGCGGGTCATCAGGAATCCGACGTTTTCGATGCCCAGTTTGGTGAAGCCGTCTCGCGTCGAGACCTCGTCCATCTTGAAACAGTTATACAGGCTGTTGCCGATGGTCTGATGGCTGAAGCCGTCGAACTGCGTGCCCACCTGGCCGATCTCGGCGACCACCAGCTCCTCGTTGCTGCCGCGGTGGTTGGATTCCGTGGTCATGGTGGTGCGCTTGGTGAGCATCTCGAAGCGGCGTCCGGCCGAAAGCGGCATGGATGCGTTGAGCACGTGACCGAGCTCGATCACCTCGCCCGTGCGGATCAGCTTGGTGGCTCGGAGCACGGTTTGGGGCTTCATCAGGTTTCCGGCGCCGCGCTGATCGCCGGCGCCCCACTTGGAAGGGCAGCGCTGCGAGTCCGCGGGAGGCTGCCAGGATTGGGCGGCGCAAATTCCGCAAAGAGCCAGGGTCAGGACAAGAGTGGGTCGCATCGTAAGGTCCTCGACCCTTGATTCTACGCTTTGATTGCGAGAAGGTGTAAACTTGCGCGCGGGTTTCAAGACGCCAGCGCCTTCAGCACCGCCTCCCGATTCCTGGCGATGACGGCGAGGTAGGCGCGAGTCGTCGCATCCGGTTTCCTGCGTCCCTGCTCCCACTCCTGAAGGGTCCTCGGATTGATGCAAAACGCGCGGGCGAACTCCGCTTGCGACATCCGGGCTCGTTTACGGATGAGCGTCACGTCCACTTCGTCCGGCAATACCACGCGCCGCGTGGGGAGTGTCTTTTCTCCTTTTACATGAGCCAAAATCTCCTTGGCACTCTGTTCCAATGCCAAACCGAGAGTCGTCCGCTTCCCGTTCCGCGTCGTCCGTTTGAGCACGCTCATGCTGATCGATCTCCTTTCAATGCCTTCTTGATCTCTCCCGCGAGTTTTGCGAGCACGTTCCGATCGGCCGCCGAGAGGGTTTCCTTTCGCGACTTGGCGTTATCGACGCCATGTAAATTCGCCCCGGCTCGGCGACGAAGAAGTAGACGACTCGAAAGCCGCCGCTCTTTCCCCGGCCCCGCCGAGCCCAGTGGGCCTTACGGAAGCCGCCAGTGCCGACGATGACTGGATGGTCTTCCGGCCCACAGGCGATGAAAAACTCCATTGCTGCACGCTCCTCTTCACCCATGAGCGCCGATACCTGAGACTCATACCCAGACAGGCTTATGATC
This sequence comes from Bryobacteraceae bacterium, assembly GCA_041486445.1. GTDB lineage: Bacteria > Acidobacteriota > Terriglobia > Bryobacterales > Bryobacteraceae > Palsa-187. The sequence goes on along the minus strand of JBGPLI010000251.1, from coordinate 920 downwards.
TCGGCAATCGCTTTCCGTACTATACGGCATTGACGTATGGAGGTCAACCGTGAACCGCTCGGCCCAGAGGGCACCCCGGTCGCGGCTCAGCCATGGAAAAGGTGTAGACTTACCGAGGGAGGCTCTCATGCTGACTAGGATTTTCGTGGTTTTCTGCCTGGCTGCCGCCAGTGCGATAGCGGCGGACGATACTTCCACCGCGGCATTGACCGGTGTGGTGAGCTCACAGGAAGAAGGTCCGATGGCGGGCGTGCTGGTGAGCGCCAAGCGCGCGGGCGCCACGATTACCACAACCGTCGTTAGCGATGCCCGCGGCCGCTACAGCTTCCCGCGGAACCGGCTCGATCCGGGCCAATATTCCATCCGCGTCCGCGCGGCCGGATACGAACTGGATGGTCCCCGCCAAGCCGAGGTGACCGGGCAAAAAGAATCGCAGACGGATCTGAACCTTCGCAAAGCGCAGGACCTCGCCTATCAACTCTCGAGCGGCGAGTGGCTGGCCAGCATGCCCGGAACCGAGCAGCAGAAGCAATTTTTCCTGAACTGCGTCGGCTGCCACACGCTGGAGCGGAGCGTGAGGTCGCGCTACACAGCGAACGAGTTCGTGCAGGTGATCCAGCGGATGGCCGGCTACGCGCAGGGCAGCACGCCTCTGCGTCCCCAGAAGCGGCTCGACGATCGCGAGTATTCTCCCAGGCAGTTGGAGCAGATGACGAAGCAGGGCGAGTTCGTGAGTTCGGTCAATTTGAGCTCGGTGTCCAGATGGGAGTATCCGCTCAAGACGCTGCCCCGGCCTTCGGGCAAGGCGGCCCGCGTCATCATCACCGAGTACGATCTGCCCAGGCCGGAGGCGCTTCCGCACGACGCTGCCGTCGATTCGCAGGGCTCGGTCTGGTACACCGATTTCGGATCGCAGTACT
>JBGPLI010000250.1:0-6861 GCA_041486445.1 Bryobacteraceae bacterium | reverse complement strand
TCCACCGTGACGTCGAGTACGTAGTCATGCCCGTGCCCATACGGGTTGTTGCACTTGCCGTACAGGCGGCGATTCTCTTCCACGCTGAGCGCCGGCGTGTCCAGCCGATGCGACGCCGAGAAACGATATCGCCGGGTCAGCTTCACCGCTCACCCCCGTAATCCACAAACAGGTCCGAGGTCTCATACAGCCGTACGTTGCGCAGCCGGATGTCGCCGCGCCCGATCCGCGGGTCCAGACGCCTCCAGATCTCCGCCGCCAGATTCTCCGTCGTGGGCACGATGCGGTCGAAAGGCGGAACCTCTCGATTCAGGAAGCGATGATCCATCGGCTCGACCACCTCTTCGTTCAGAATCTGCTTCAGCTCGCGCAGGTCGAACACCATCCCGGTGACCGGATCGGGCTCGCCTTCCACCGTTACCTCCAGGACGTAGTTGTGGCCGTGTCCGTTGGGATTGGCATTGGCGCCGTAGATCGCCCGATTCTCGGCGTCGCTGCGTTGCGGGTCGGCGCACACGTGCGACGCGGAAAACTCGGCTTTGCGGGTGAGTAGCATACTCCACTAAAATGATATCGTGAATCCGCGTACAGACCGCATCTTGCTGGGACTCATAGCCGCCCTGGCCCTGGCGCTGGTCTGGGTGGTGGCCGGGACGCTCGAGCCGCGCATTGTCCACGCCGGCGACACGGCCCCGAACTTCAGCATCGCGACCGACGACGGCCGCACCATCACACGCTCAAACTTCGGCGGCAAGCTGCTGGTCCTCAACTTCTGGGCCACCTGGTGCCCGCCGTGCGTCGAGGAAATCCCGACGCTGGACGCTTTGCAGCGCTTGATGGGTCCGCAGGGGGTGGTGGTGCTGGGCGTCAGCGTCGACCGCAACGAAAAACTCTACAAGCAGTTCCTCGAGCGCACGCGCGTCACCTTCCGCACGGCCCGCGACCCGGAGGAGAACATCCCCTCCAGCTACGGCACGTTCCAGTTTCCGGAGACCTACATCATCGACAGCCGCGGCAAGGTCGTGCAGAAAGTGATCAGCAACCAGAACTGGATGGACCCGGAATTCCTGGCGCGGATGAAGACGCTGCTAGCCGGGTAAGGAGTGGTAAGAGCATTCCTGCCTGCTGCGTGCCGCGGCTGAACGCGAAATCGTTAGCCCTTTAGCCGATGGCGACCGGTTCGTTATAAGATGGGTCCCGTGCCGGAGTTGAGCCGGTTCTTCGGGATCATCGTTCGTATGTTTGCCGAGGTGGGCTCGTCGCATCACGCTGCTCATTTCCATGTGTACTACCAGGGTGAGGTCGGGATCTTCAGTATCGATCCCGTCGAGCTGATCGCTGGTTCTCTTCCGAAGAGACAGAGGCGGTTGGTCGAAGCATGGGCGGAGTTGCATCAGGCTGAGCTCCGAGTGGATTGGCAGAGGCTGCAAGAAGGACAGGCGCCGGAGCCGATTGAACCGCTAAAATAGGTCCTAGCTCATGACGCATCCCATCTACCGGGTTCGTTCGTTCGAGATCGTTTCTGCCTACACGCTGCGGGTTCGCTTTGACGACGGTGTTGAGCAGACGATCGATTTTCGCCCTATCCTCGCGGGCAAGCTGTACGGCCCCCTGCGTGAACTGGAAGTGTTCAACCAAGTTCGGATCGATCCGGAAGTCGAAACGTTGGTGTGGCCCAACGGGGCGGACTTTGACCCAGCTACATTGCACGACTGGCCGATGCACGAGCGGGCTTTTCGCCACTTGGCCGAACGCTGGGCGCCAGTGCAGGCCTGACGACGGGGAGCGCTCACGCCGGCTTCTTGCACAGCAGATCCAAAAACGCCTGTGCCAAGCGCTGAAAGACGTTTCTTCTTCCGATGGATAATCCGCAACGGCCGATTAGCTCCGGCGCGGCGATCGAGATCGGCACCAGGCGGCCCGGCGCTATCTCGTCCCGCCGCGCGGTAACTGCTTGATCCTGCGTGGGTGCTGCCTGCTGCGATGTCGGAGTCGCTGAATCGCGCGCCATAGTACAAAGATGAGAATGGCATTCAGACCACCGGAGACAGCGGTAAACACAAGGAACATTGCAACCGTGTCTGAAAAGGGGCCAAGTTAGAATCCCTTACCGGCCTAGCCTGCGGCCGGTTTCTCGCACAGCAAATCGAGAAACGCATGCGCCACCCGCTGAAATCGCTTCTTCCTGTGCGCTACCTGCTGCGATGTCGGAGTCGCTGAATCGCGGACAATAGTACGAAGATGAAAATGGCATTCAGACCACCGCAGACAACGGGAAGCACAAGGAACACTTGAATCGTGGGTGACAAGGGGCCAAGCAGAGCCAAGGGGCGAAGCAAAGACTCGAAGGCGCCGGACATTGCTAGGGCGAACACCAGCAGGCCCGCGGGCGCTGTCAGAGCCGCTAGCAGAAACGCTGTAAGGAGGGAGTCGTGGCCACTCATCTCGAACCCGGCAAGCTGCATGGCAAAGAACACCAGAAGCACTACGATCCAGTACCCGGCCGCGATCTTCGCGATCTTCGCTCGCGTCGTCCGGCCCGCGTGATGGTCTGCGAATCTGGCCTCCCAGTTTTTCTCCAAGTTGGAATCCCTGCGATGTCGGCATCGCTGAATCGCGGACCATAATACGAAGATGAGAATGGCATTCAGACCACCGGAGACAGCGGACACAAGGAATGCTCCAACCGTGGGTGAAGAGGTGCCAAGCAAAGCATCTAAGGCGGCGCCGGACGAGGGCCACAAGGTTGTTAGGATCTGTGCTAGGGCGAACACCAGCAGGCTCGCCGGCGCCGTCAGAGCCGCTAGCAGAAAGAACTCCCCGATGCACCCGTGGTTACAGTCTTGGAAAGACCCGGCAAGCCACATGGCAACAGGGCACCAAGAGCACCGCGATCCAGTACCCGGCCGCGATCTCCGCTCGCGTCATCCGGCCCGCGTGATGGTCTGCGAATCTGGCCTCCCAGTTATTCTCCAAGTTGGAATCCCTTACCAGCCTAGCCTGCGGCCGGCTTCTCGCACAGCAAATCCAAAAACGCTTGCGCCACGCGCTGAAATCGCTTCTTCTTCCGATGGATGATCCCCAGCGGCCGGTACAACTCCGGCGCCGCGATCGGAATCGGCACCAGGCGGCCCTGCGTGATCTCGTCCTGCATGATCCGCGCCGGCATGATGCTCACGCCCACCTGGTGCGCCACGGCTTCCTTGATCATCTGCAAATTGTCGAAATGCAGCGTATGGTTGACCACCACCCCGTGGTCGCGCAGGAAGCGGTCGATCTCGCGCCGGATCGGCAGGTCCTCGTCGAAGCTGACGAAATCGACGCCGTCGAGCTCGGCCGGCTCGATCCGGCCCCGCGCCGCCAGCGGATGATACGGTGACACCGCCAGCACCATCTCCTCCTCGCGCCACGGGATCACGGTGATCTCGCGGCTCGGCTCGGGATAGCTGACCAGGCCCAGATCCACGGCGTCGCTCAGCACGGCCGAGTAAATCTTTTCCGGACGCAGATACTCGACTTCCAGCCGCGCCTCCGGCTGGCGGCGCGCGAATTCCCTCTCGAGCTCGACCATCTCGCTCAAGCCGACCGAATAGATCGCGGCCACGTGTACCCTGCCCTCCACTTCCTGCTTCATCCGATCGAGCGAGGCCTCGAACTCCTCCTTGCGCCGCAGCACGTCGCGGCAGAACTCGCTGTAGACCTGGCCCGCCTGCGTCACCACCAGCGGACGAGTCGAGCGGTCGAGAAGCTCGACGCCCAATTCTTTCTCCAGATCCTGTATACACTGGCTGGCAGCGGACTGGCTGACGCCATTCATGCTCGCCCCACGGCTAAAACTGCGTGTCTGGGCGATGTCCCTGAAAAGCTTCAAGCTATCGTAACTCACCAGACACATTCTATCATTAGTCATTCTAATACTGCAAGCTCAAAAAAGATGTTGACGTGATACTATGCTATAAGGTATTCTTGACCATGGCGCTCCCGCATCGACAAGGCCTGTACGATCCCCGCCATGAGCACGACGCCTGCGGGATGGGGTTCGTCGTAAACCTCAACGGCCAGAAGTCGCACGAGATCATCCGCAAGGGCATCGAGATTCTGATCAACCTGACCCATCGCGGCGCTTGCGGCTGCGATCCCGAAACGGGCGACGGCGCGGGCGTGCTGATTCAGATCCCGCACGAATTTTTCGCGCGCGAATGCTCGGCGCTGGGCTTCTCGCTGCCTGAGCCGGGCACTTACGGCGTCGGGATGATGTTTCTCCCTGTGGAGCCGCAGCAGCGGCTTCAGTGCGAGGGAGTGGTGGAGCGCATCGCACGTGAGGAAGGGCTGAGCGTCCGCGGCTGGCGCGACACGCCGGTGAACGGCAATGCCATCGGCCGCCAGGCTCGCGCGACGCAGCCCTACATCGAGCAGGTGTTTCTGCGCCAGGGCCCGGGGATGACGCAGGACCAGCTCGAGCGCAGACTGTACGTCGTCCGCCGGCGCGCCGAGGCCGAAATCTCCGCGAGCGACATCCGCGAGAAGGACTTCTTCTACGTCCCGTCGATGTCCTCGCGCGTGATCATCTACAAGGGTCTGCTGCTGGCTCCGCAGATCGCCCAGTTCTACCAGGAGCTGGCGGACCCGGAGACGCGCAGCTCCATGTGCATGATCCACCAACGCTTCTCCACCAACACGTTTCCCACCTGGCAACTGGCGCATCCCTACCGCTACATCTGCCACAACGGCGAGATCAACACGGTGCGCGGCAATATCAACTGGATGAATGCGCGCGAGTCCGTGCTCGCCTCGGACGCGTTCGGCGACGATATCAAGAAAATTTTCCCCGTGATTCTGCCCGGCCTGAGCGATACGGGCTCGCTCGATAACGCGGTCGAGATGCTGACGCTGGCCGGCCGCAGCCTGCCGCACGTCATGTCCATGCTGATCCCGGAAGCCTGGGACGCCGATTCGACCATGCCCGAGGAGAAGCGGGCCTTCTACGAATACCACGCCTCGCTGATGGAGCCCTGGGACGGACCGGCGGCGGTGGCCTTCACCGACGGCAAGTGGATCGGCGCGACGCTCGACCGCAATGGACTGCGCCCGGCGCGCTACCTGATCACGACCGACGATCAGTTGATCATGGCGTCGGAGGTGGGCGTGCTCCCGGTGAAGCCGGAAGAAGTGCGCTGCAAGGGCCGCCTCCAGCCGGGCAAGATGCTGCTGGTCGATTTGCAGGAGCACCGGCTCGTCCCCGATGAGGAGATCAAGCACCGGCTCGCCTCGCGGCAGCCCTACGCCGAGTGGCTGAAGCAGAACCAGATCATGCTGGACGCTCTGCCGGAACCGCCGCGCGTGTACGGATTCGATCCCAAGACCATCGTCACGCGGCAGCGCGCTTTCGGCTACACCGAAGAGGATCTGCGCATTCTGATGGCGCCGATGGCCACCGCTGGCGAAGAGCCTGTGGGCTCGATGGGCACGGACACGCCGCTGGCCTGCCTGTCCGACCGTCCGCAGCCGCTGTTCAACTATTTCAAACAGCTTTTCGCGCAGGTGACCAATCCGGCCATCGACCCGATCCGCGAGGAGCTGGTGATGTCGCTCACCAGCTACCTGGGCTCCGAGCGCAATATTCTCGAAGAGACGCCGCAGCATTGTCACACGCTGAAGCTGCCGCACCCGATTCTGACCAACCTCGATCTGGAGAAGCTCCGCCGCGTGAGCTGGGGCGATTTTCTCGCCACCACGCTGCCCGCCCTGTTCCGTGCCTCGGGCGGAGAGCAGGAGCTGGAGCGCGCGCTCGACGGCTTGTGCCAGAGGGCGTCGCTCGCCATCCGTGACGGATATCGTTTGCTGATCTTGAGCGATCGCGGCGTGGACAAGGATTACGCGCCGATCCCCAGCCTGCTCGCGCTCACCGCCGTCCACAATCACCTGGTGCGGGAACGCCTGCGCACGCAGGTCGCCCTGATCATCGAATCGGGCGAGCCGCGCGAGGTGATGCACTTCGCGCTGCTCATCGGCTACGGCGCGAGCGCAGTGAATCCTTATCTGGCCATCGAAACCCTGGAGCATTCGACGCAGCGCGGACGCCTCGGCAATATCTCATTTGAAACGGCCCTTAAGAATTACAAGAAATCGATCAACAAGGGCCTGCTCAAGGTTTTTTCGAAGATGGGTATCTCCACGCTGCAAAGCTATCGCGGCGCGCAGATATTCGAGGCCATCGGACTCAATAAATCGCTGATCGACCGCTATTTCACCGGCACGGCTTCGCGCATCGAAGGCGTGGGATTGGACGTGCTGGCGCGCGAGGCGCGGCTCAAGCACGAGCACGCCTTCCGCCCCTTCACGGAATCGGAAACCGAGCTGGACATCGGCGGCTCCTATCAGTACCGCGTCAACGGCGAGTATCACCTGCTGAATCCGCTGACGGTCAGCACCCTCCAGCGTGCGGTGCGCGAGAAGCGCTTCGAGACGTTTCAGGAGTACGCCGACCTGATCGACAAGCAGAACCGCGAAATCTGCACGCTGCGCGGCCTGATGGAGCTGCGCGACTCCGAGATGCCCGTGCCGATCGAGGAAGTGGAGCCGGCGAGCGAAATCGTGAAACGCTTCGCCACCGGAGCCATGTCGTTCGGATCCATCAGCAAGGAGGCGCACGAGACGCTGGCCATCGCCATGAACAGGATCGGCGGACGCTCCAACACCGGCGAGGGCGGCGAGGACGAGGAGCGGTTCAAACCCGACCCCAACGGCGACCTGCGGCGCAGCGCCATCAAGCAGGTGGCTTCGGCGCGTTTCGGCGTCACCACCAACTACATGGTGAACGCCGACGATTTGCAGATCAAGATCGCGCAGGGCGCCAAGCCC
>JBGPLI010000249.1:0-6865 GCA_041486445.1 Bryobacteraceae bacterium | reverse complement strand
TGGCGGCCCTTGTCCTCATACCACTTGGTGAGCGTCGCGGTCATGTGCATCTTCTCGATGATGTTGCGCCAGCCCACACCGGTGTTATACGCACAGAAGGAGATCTCGCCTTCCTGGGTGGCGTAGGGAATGATGCACTGTTCGGTGCGGCGGAAATCGTAGTTGAACAGATCCTGGAACCACATGCCCGCGATAAACAGGAAGTTCCAGCGATCCCGGCGGCGCATCTCGATGTCGGCCATGGTGCGGTCGCCGGTCACCTTGCCATACTTCTTGCCGGTCATGCCGAAGCACTTGTCGAACTTGGCGATCAGATCGCTCAGGCGGAAGTGGGTGGGAGCTTCGTAGGGATTGTAGTTGCGCAGCAGGGCCAGCGACACGCCGATGATCGACATTCGCTTGCTGCGCGATCCGTCATTGATTTTCGCCACGTCGCGCGCCAGCCGGTCGGCGTTCAGGAACGCGGTCACTGGGCGGTATTCCTTGGTCTCCTTGTCGCACATCACGGCCATGCCGATACCGCAGTTCGGATGACAGCCGCAGGAGAGCTGACCCCAATCCGCATTCGGCCCGTGGACCAGATCGGCGAAATCGGAGAACGTGCTCATGAAGGAGATGGGGAACCAGTCGCGGGTTGGTTCGCCCAGGCCGGTTTGAGCCTTCACGTCGTGCGCCAGGTGCGACAGCGTATAGCGCTGGGCTTGGCGGCGTTCGTCGGTCACAGCTTCGTCGCGGCCGGTGAAGGATACCGGCTGGAAGCTCAAGAACGGGATCTTCTTGGGATTGTCCAGCGCGAAACGAACCACCGCGCCCACCTGCTCATTGTTGATGCCGTTGATGAGCGTGATCACCGGGACGATGTCCACGCCCGCGCTGTACAGATTCTCGATCGCGCGCAGCTTCACGTCGAACAGGTTGCCCACCGCGCGGTGCGAATTGGCTTCGTTGCCGATCCCGTCGAACTGCAGATACGCGTAACGGAGACCGGCTTCGGCAGCTTGCTTGGCGAAATCGGGACGCTTGGCGAATTCGATACCGTTCGTCGCGGCCTGCACGCTCTGGTAGCCGATCTTGCGGCAATACCGGATGGCATCCAGGAAGTACGGGGAAAGCGTCGGCTCGCCGCCGGAGAACTGCACCGAAAGCTGGCGGCGCGGCTTGATCGAGATGGCGTTGTCGAGCAGGGTCTGGATATCTTCCCAGCTCAGCTCATGCACGAAACCGACCTGGTTGGCGTCCATGAAACACGGATCGCACATCATGTTGCAGCGGTTGGTGAGATCCACCGTCAGCACGGAGCCGCGTCCATGGGTGATGGTGCTCGAGCCATGGTTGTGCAGCGATTCGTCGTTGTGCGCCCGGATGTCGCGGCCGGGGAAAACGTCTTCCAGGTGCTTGGAGAACGCCGGGTCGATGGACATCAAGTCCTCAAAGTGGCCGTGGATGGGACAATCCTTGACCATGACGATCCGGCCGTCGCGCTCGATGATCTTCGCCCTGATCTCGCCGATCTTCTCGTTTTTCAGGACTTCCACGGGCACCTTGCCGTCGAGAATCTGCTGGCGGATGTCGGGAACGCATCGCGGGCACAGCGAGTCGGTTTCGCGCGGCCAGCCCAGCTTCGGTTTCTGCTTTTCCCAGCTCTTGAGGAGCGGCTTGTCGGACCACTTCGGCGTGAACGAGGGGTTGGGGTTGATGGAGTTCAGCTTGTCGAAAACAAACCAGGCTGCGTTGGCGGCTAGGGCTACGGCCTTCTCTACGTGCTTGATGGGCTTGATCAAAGTACCGCCTCCAAATTGGGATACAAAGCACCAGTATAGGGAGACGCGGTTCCCCCAGCCAGATTAATGAATTGAAAGGCCATTGGTTGCATTGGACGGCGCCCTGGGCCCTTGAACGGTCCACCCCTCAACCCCTTGTAGACCAATAAGATAGCCCTAGGGACGTGATCCGGCGCTCCGCCGATTCACGACCAGCGCCGCCGTCACCGCGATCAGCGGTGGCACTGCCGCGGCCCAGAAAACGTGCCTCATCTCCAGACTCGAAGACAACAGCACGCCTCCAACCACAGGTCCGACGATCGAGCCGATCCGCCCGATGCCCAGGCACCACCCGACGCCGGTCGAGCGAATCGCAGTCGGATAGGACTCGGCGGCGAGGGAATTGGATCCGGTTTGCGCTCCGATCACGGTCAGTCCGGCGGCGAACACCAGCACTGCCTGAAGCGGCACCGACGCGCCGGCCATTCCGATGAAGAACACGCAGACGCTTGCGCCCAGGTAGGCCCAGGCCAGCGCCCGGTAGGATCTGCCGCGGTCGAAGAATCGCCCCAGTACGAAAGCCCCCATCGCGCCGCCCACCTGGAACATGGCCGTGATCACGATGGCGGTTTCGAGCTGAAACCCCGCGTCGTGAAGCACCGTCGGCAGCCAGCTATTGAGGAAATACAGGTCCAGCAGGCTCATGAAGAAGATCACCCACAGCAGCAGCGTGAGCGCGGCGCGTCCTTCGGTGAACAGTTCCTTGACCACGAATCCGGAGGCGCGATGCTCGGCGACCGCAAACGACGTGCCCCGGGGAACGTCCACATTGGGAGCGATCTTCCCGAGGAGTTTCTCCACCCGATCGTCCGCCCCGCCCTTGAGCACCAGGAACCGGATCGACTCCGGCAGACCCAGTAAGAACAGCGCCGTCACCAGGGGCAGCACGCCGCCTACCAGGAACACCGATTCCCACCCGAAGCGCGTGATCAGGCCCGCGGCCACGAATCCGCCGACCGCCGCGCCGATCGAGAATCCGGAGAACATCAGCATCACTCCGGTGGCCCGGAGCCGCCGGGGCATGTACTCCGAGGTCAGCGCGATCGCGTTCGGCAAGGTTCCGCCGAGGCCGAAGCCGGTGATGAGCCGGAGGATCACCATGGAGGAGACCGAATCCGCGCGCGTGGTGAGCAGCGAGAACACTCCGAACCAGAGCGTGCACAGGACCAGAATCGTCTTTCGGCCGAAGCGGTCCGCCAGAGGTCCGAACACCAGCGCGCCGACCAGCATCCCGGCGAGGCCTGCCGAAAGAATGGGGCTCATGGCCGCCCGCTGGATGTTCCACTGCTGGGCCAGCGTCGGCGCCACGAAGCCCATCGCCTGCGCGTCGAAGCCGTCCATCATCACCGAGGCGGCGCACAGAGCGGTCAGTTTGAGATGATAGCCGCTGAATTTCTGCTCGTCGAGGACCTGCTGCACGTCCAGGATCGCCGCGCTCTTCATCGCAGGTATAATAGCAGGTTGTCATGAAAATCGACATCTTCAATCATTTTTTCCCCAAGCGCTTCTACGACGATTACATCATCAACTCGAATCGCAAGGACCTGGGCAAACGCGTCCGGAACGTCCCCACGATCGCGAACCTGGAAGCGCGTTTCCGCGTGATGGACGAATTCGACGAATACACGCAGTTGCTGTCGCTGCCCGCTCCTCCGCTCGAAGCGATGGCCGGACCCGGCGAGTCGCCGCTGATGGCGCGCATCGCCAACGACGGGCTGGCGGAGCTGTGCGCGAAGCATCCCAGCCGCTTCATCGCGTTCACCGCCTCGCTGCCCATGAACAACCCCGAGGAATCGGTGAAGGAGATGATCCGCAGCACCACCGAGCTGGGCGCGCTGGGGGTCCAGATTTTCACCAACGTGGCCGGCAAGCCGCTCGACGATCCGGAATACATGCCGTTGTTTGAGGAAGCGGCGCGCCGCGATCTCGCCATCTGGCTGCACCCGGCGCGCGGCGCCGACATGCCCGACTACCGAAGCGAGGACAAGTCCAAGTACGAGATCTGGTGGGCGCTCGGCTGGCCCTACGAAACCAGCGCGGCGATGTCGCGCATCGTGTTCTCCGGCCTGTTCGACCGCTTTCCGAATCTGAAGGTCATCACGCATCACCTGGGCGGCATGATTCCGTACTTCGAGGGACGCGTCGGCTACGGATGGGACGTGCTGGGCTCGCGGACCTCGGAACCCGACTACAGCGTGCTGCTGCGCACTTTGAAGAAGCGGCCGATCGATTACTTCCGCATGTTTTATGGCGATACGGCGCTGTTCGGGGCGCGGGCGGCCACGCGGTGCGGCATCGACTTTTTCGGCGTCGACAACGTGCTGTTCGCCTCCGATGTGCCCTTCGAGCCGTCGCCCGGCCTCTTTATCCGCGAGACCATCCGCGTGATCGAGAACCTCGGACTCACTGCCGATGAGAAGGACCGGATCTATCGGAAAAACGCCGAGCGCTTATTGAACCTCGTCCCCAGCGTCAAGAGTTAAACGATGTTTGAGCTGAAACCGATCTCTCGCGATGCGATCCCGGAAGCGCTGGCCAAGGTGGAACGCTATCGCCTGCTGAACGAGGCCTGGCAGGCCGAGAGCATCTGCCTGGACGTGCTGCGCATCGAGCCGGATCATCCGGAGGCGCTGGTGATGCTGCTGCTGAGCCTGACCGATCAGTTCGGCAAAGGCGTCTCGCCGGTGCGCGCCCGCGAGCTGCTTCCGCGGCTGGCGACCGAATACGACCGCGCCTATTATGCGGGCATCGTGTGCGAGCGATGGGCGGAATCGCTGCTGCGGCAGGGCTCGCCCGGGGCCGGCTTCACGGCCTTCCAGTCTCTGCGTCAGGCCATGGAACACTACGAGCGCGCCGGAGCTGTGCGCCCGCCCGGCAACGACGACGCGCTGCTGCGCTGGAACACGTGCGCGCGCATCCTGATGCGGAATCCGGAGCTGCGGCCGCGCGGCGACGAGGCGTTTGAACCGGCGCTGGAGGACTAATCCTTACTTCACCGCCAGCCACGCCAGGAACAGGCCATCCGGCTCGACGTCTTCCCAATAGGAAATCGGGCGGCTCGAAACCGTGCGGCAGTGGCGCGCCAGCAGCCGCTCCAGTTCCTTGCGCTCGAACCAGCGCTCCCAGCCGGGCGTTTCGAGGCGACCCCAGGCCCGCGCGTCCTTATCGATGATCACGATCCGCCCGCCCGGTTTGACGATGCGGCACAGCTCGGCCACCGCGAGCGGAATATCGATGGCGTGCTCGAGCGATTCGGTGGCGTAGGCGCCGTCGCAGGATTCGCTCGCCAGCGGCAGCGCGGTCATCGTGGCCGCGCACCGGTGCAGATTCCCGGGCACGCTCGCCAGCATCGCCTCGGCCAAGTCGAGCGCGTACACCGACGCCGACGGATTGCGCTCCTTCACGATGCGCGCGAACCGTCCCTTGCCGCAGCCCACGTCGGCGGCGCGTCCTCCGCCCAGCTCCCCCAGATGCTCCAGCACCAGCTTGACGTGGAAAATCCGCGGGTCGATGGTGGACGGGTAGTGTTCCTCGTCCGCGGCCGCGCGGTTGAAGTAGGCGCGGATCTCGGCCGCGGTCGCCTCGGACGGTTTCTCGCTCCGGAAAATCCGCGAGAGCCAGCTCACGGCTCGGACCGCATCAGGAAGATCGGCACGCCGACCTTGTTGCCGTAGTTCGGCCGGTAGCGCTCGGTGTTGTACATGGTGGCGACGTCCACCCGCCGCGGCCCCAGCTTGGGGTCCGGCAGGGGCGCCATGGTGTAGCAGCCGTCCACCAATGCCGACATCAGCCCGGTCTTGCCCTTCAGCACGGCGTCCATGGCCATGTTGCCGAACGTGATGGCGATCATCTTGTCGACGAAATCCGGCTCGCCGCTGCGCAGGTCGTAAGTGAGATCGCTGACGATGCTGCCTTCGCGCGTGCGGCGGGAAATCTCCATGGCGAGCGAATCCCCGACGCTGGCCTTCCTGCGGTGTCCGAAGGCGTCGGGCTCGCCGTACTCCTCCACCGTGTAGCCCTCCCATTTCGCGCCTTCCGAAAGCACCACCAGCACGTAGTTGCTGGGAGTGGAGCGTTTCTCGGTGAGCAGCAGATCGATCAGTTTCTCCACGTTCACGGTGTATTCGGGGATGCAGCAGCGGATGGAGGTGACGTAGGCGCTGTAGAGCGCCGTGTGCCCGGCGTCGCGCCCGAAGATGCGGAAGATGCCGATGCGCTCGTGCGATCCGACCGTAGTGCGCTGGCGTCCGATCGCGTCGGTGGCGCGCGTGATGGCGGTGGAGAAGCCGATGCAATACTCCGTGTTGCGCACGTCGTTGTCCATGGTCTTGGGAATCGCGATCACCTTCGCGCCCAGCGAGTCCAGGCGGGAAGCGTAGCTCAGCGTGTCGTCCCCGCCGATGGCGATCAGATGATCGATGCCCAACCTCTCCAGGTTCTTGAGCACCTGCGAGCTGACATCCCAGGTTTCGCCGGTTTTCGGGAAACAATCGGGCGAGAGAAAATCCGGCAGCGCGCGCATCTTCGCCGGGTTGGTGCGAGTGGAGTGGAGGATGGTGCCTCCGGAGCGGTCGATGGTGCGCGTGTTCTCGCGCGTGAGCGGCTCGATGTAATGTTCTTTGCTCGCCGGGTCGTCCAGATCGACGTGCGTGAGCCCTTCCCAGCCGCGGCGGATGCCCACGACTTCGTAGTTTTTCTCTGTGGCCCGATAAACGGCGCCCTTGATTACGGCGTTGAGTCCGGGAACATCCCCACCTCCCGTGAGGATCCCGATGCGGCGGGAGTGCATAGAAATTCCATTGTAGGACGTGTGGCGCAGGGCCATGCCCTCCGAAAGGGGGTCACCGCAATGTCGTACGGTCGAAATCCCCGATCACTGCAAGATCGAAACCTTCTTCTCGAAGCCCCTCTTCCACTTGCCGCCTCCGGCCGCACTGCGCCGCCCGCCGCGTGATCCTGTTACTCAATTCTCGCCCGGCATTCGCAAGCGCGCACCGGCTCCCACCAGAATCGCGAGCACGGCGACGGCGAGGGAACTGAACCAT
>JBGPLI010000248.1:0-6910 GCA_041486445.1 Bryobacteraceae bacterium | reverse complement strand
CCATGCAGCGGAACTGGATCGGGCGCTCGGAAGGATCGGAGATCGACTTCCGGCTGGAGGGAAGCGGCGAGCCGATTCGCGTGTTCACCACGCGCGTCGACACCATCTACGGGGCGACGTGCGTGATCCTGGCGCCGGAGCATCCCGTGGCGCAGAAGCTGCTCGATGCGGCCGGCCGCGCACGCGCCAAGCAGATGATCGACGCGCGCGCGCAGCAGGGTCCCGGCGAAGTCGTCAAAGAGGGCGTGTTCACCGGACACTACGCCCTGAATCCGTACAGCGGCGAGAAGCTGCCGGTATGGATCGGCAATTTCGTGCTGATGGGATACGGGACCGGCGCGATCATGGCTGTGCCGGCGCACGACGACCGCGACTTCGACTTTTGCAAGACCTACGGCATTCCCATTCGTCCGGTGATCCGGCCCGTGGACGGTGAGCTGGACCAGGATCCCCAGGCCGCCTTCGTTGACGACGGCGTGGTGGAGCGGTCCGGCGAGTTTTCGGGTCTGCCCAGCGAAGAGTCCCGCCGCCGCATGAACCAGCGCGCCGAACGCGACGGGTTCGGCAAGGCCGCCATTACGTACCGGATCAAGGACTGGGGCATCTCGCGGCAACGCTACTGGGGCACGCCGATTCCGGTGATCCATTGTCCGAAGTGCGGGATCGTTCCCGTCCCGGAGAAAGATCTGCCGGTGCTGCTGCCGCTCGAGGTGAAGCTCACCGGCAGAGGACGGTCTCCGCTGGCCGACGTCGAATCCTTCATGAACGTGGAGTGCCCGCGGTGCGGAGGCGGCGCTCGCCGCGAGAGCGACACCATGGACACGTTCGTCGACTCGTCCTGGTATTTCTACCGGTATTGCGACGCGAAAAATTCCAGCGCGCCGTTCGACTCCGCGAAGATCGCCTACTGGTTCCCGATCGACCAGTACATCGGGGGCGTGGAGCACGCGATTCTGCACCTGATCTACGCGCGGTTCTTCACCAAGGTGATGCGCGACATCGGGCTGATCCACAACGACGAGCCTGCGGCGCGCCTGTTCACGCAAGGCATGGTGATCAAGGACGGCGCCAAAATGTCCAAGTCGAAGGGCAACGTGGTGAGCGCCGACGAGATGATCGAGCGTTTCGGCGCCGACACGGGACGCCTGTTCGAACTGTTCGCCGCGCCGCCCGAAAAAGACATGGACTGGACCGACGCCGGCGCTGAAGGCGCGTACCGATTCCTGGGGCGCGTGTTTCGCTTCGTCACGCGCAACGCGGACACACCGGAGCGGGCCGGCGACCCGGCGGCAGATCGCCGCGCCTTGCGTAAGCTGCATCAGACCATCCGGAAGATCACCGAGGATTTTGAGAAACGCTGGCACTTCAACACTTCGATCGCGGCGCTAATGGAATTGATCAACGTGCTGCACGAGGAAGAGGCGAGCCTCTCGCGCGACGCCCTCGGCCAGATTCTGCCGTCGCTCGCGCTGCTGCTGGGTCCGTTCGCGCCATACCTCGCCGAGGAGCTGTGGGAGCAGCTCGGCCGCGCGGGTCCGGTGTTCCGGCAGGCGTGGCCGGCTTACGACGAGGAACTCGCCCGCGAAGAGGCGGCCGAGATCGTGCTTCAGGTCAACGGCAAGCTGCGCGGGCGCATCGCCGCGCGGTTCGGCGCTCCCCGCGAGGAGTTGGAAAAACTGGCTCTGGCCGATCCCAAGACGCAACCGTTCCTGACCGGCAAGCAAGTGGTGAAAGTGATCGTGGTGCCGGATAAATTGGTTAACATTGTGGTGCGGTAGATGGCTTCTATGCTGGTTGAGGAACTTCGGATCGAAGGGTTCCGGTCGCTGAAGTCGGTGACGTGGAAGCCGGGGCGTCTGAATGTCTTGATTGGGCCGAATGGGGGCGGAAAGTCAAATCTGCTGCGTGCGCTAGATCTCCTGCGAGTCGCCGCGACCCGGGGAGGCTTGCGTGACGCGATTCTGCGAATGGGCGGGATGGCGCCTCTTGTGTGGGATGGTGAGGCGCGGAAGATCCGCTTTGGGTTGACTGCCGCTACCGAGTTGCAGCCGTCCGCGGTGAGCTACCACCTGAGTCTGGCTCGCCTCGGCACAAGCGGGGGATTCCAGATACAGGGCGAGGAGCTGAGTCTCAAACACGGTCACTCGAGCTTCGCTCCAGTCGACCCTGACACAGAGACGCTGCTTTCTCAACTAGACGCGGACGATGGCCCTGCCGCGGTCAGCTTCAAACGAGATCTTCAGTCGTGGTCCATCCACAACGACATGCGTGTCGACCAGGATGCAGAGCTTCGTCGTGCTGCTGTAACGCGATCGGAGAGGCGCGTAGAGCCAGAAGGTCAGAATCTCATTGCCGTACTACACACGCTCTACGAGAACGATCGTCAATTCGAAGAATTCCTCGATAAAGCCATGGGAGCCGCTTTCCCGGACGATTACAACAAGCTCAGCTTCCCCCCCGCCGAAGACGGCCGCACTCAGTTGCGGGCCCGCCGCAAGCACCGCAAGCGAGCAGACAGCGCCGCTGATCTCTCCGATGGCACGTTGCGGTTCCTGCTGCTGCTTGCGATCCTCGGCAGCCCAGACGCCGCGCCGCTGATCGCGATCGACGAGCCTGAAACAGGTCTCCATCCCCGGATGTTCCCGATCATCGCCGAAATTGCAGCCAACGCAGCGGTCAAGACTCAGGTGATTCTCACCACGCATTCGCCCAAACTCCTTGACGCTTTTGGCGAGGATCTACCCGCGACAACTGTCGTGACCTGGAATGGGTCGGAGTCGGAGCTTAAGACCATCGGGGGGGACGAACTCAAACGGTGGGTAGAGAACTATTCGCTCGGAAAGTTCGCCTTTTCCGGTGAGGCGGAAGCCGTCTTGTGAAGCTCATCCTGTACGTGGAGGGTGAGACCGAGCGGTATCTTCCACAGTTTTTCGAGCGATGGCTAAATGCGAGGTTGCAGCCACGGATCGGGATTAAAACGGTCAACTTGGGCGGCGCTCCAAACTACCTCAAAGACATCGCGAGTCGAGTCAAGCTTGCGCTTCGTGGAAACGAAATAGTCGCGGTCTTCGGGCTGATTGACCTGTACGGTTCCGGGCTGGACTATCCGGACGGGACGATCGAGGAGAAATACGGGTGGGCCAGGCACAAGCTCGAAGCGGAAGTGGCGCACCCACTTTTTCGCCATCAATTCGCGGTTCATGAAACTGAAGCATGGCTGTTGAGCGATCTGCAAGTCTTTCCGCGCGCCGTTGTGGGCGATCTGCCGAAAACAAACCAGCCTGAGACGATCAATTTTCAAAGTCCACCAAGTCAGCGCCTAAGGGATTTGTACTGGAGGAAACTTCACAAGAAGTACAAGAAGCCGCTCGAAGGTTCGAGCCTCTTCCGCAAACTCGACCCGGAGGTGGCCTACTCCCGCTGTCCGCACTTGAAGCTTCTGCTCGACGATATACTCGCGCTCGCCAGGGAGGGAGCTCGACCTGAATAAACATCGTGGTAAGGTGAGGGCATGCCCACAAAGACGCTGATCTCGGTGGAGGAGTACCTGGCGACCAGCTATCGTCCGGATTGCGATTACGTGGATGGAGTCGTCGAGGAGCGCAACCTGGGTGAATTGGACCATGGCTGGCTACAGGGGTTACTGATCGCGTACTTCTTCGCTCGCCGAAAAGAGTGGGGAATTTCCGTGATCCCCGAGCTGCGCGTGCAGGTGAAGCCGACCCGTTTTCGCGTTCCCGATGTCTGCGTGGTTCTGGGAGGCAAGCCGGCGGAGCAGATCCTCACCAAGCCGCCTTTCCTGTGCATCGAGATCCTCTCGCCCGAGGACCGCATGAGCCGCGTCGAGGAGCGCATCGACGATTACCTCGCCATGGGCGTTCCTTACGTATGGGTGCTCGATCCGGCCACGCGGCGCGCTTACGTGGCGACCGCGGCCGACGGTCTGCGCGAGGTGAAGAGCGGGGTCCTCAAGACCGGGAACCCCGCGCTTGAAGTCCCGCTCGCCGAGATCTTCGAGTAGTCCTTATTGCGACGCGACCGCGACGGTTGGCCCACCCGGGCTCGACACGCCGTTGATGGTGATCACGATTTGCAGGTTGTTTCCGGTGATCCCGGTGGGAACCAGGATGTTCACCTGAATGATGCCGCTCAAGAACCCTGGCGCCGAGCCGGCGAAGGTGACCGTGGCCGGAACGCCGCCGATGGTGGCGGTAATGCTCGCCGCCGCCAACGGCCGAAACGAAGTGGTCGGTGCGACCGAACCCGTCGCGCTGGGCGGATTCGTCTGGCCGCCGCCTCCGGCATAGACGGAAATCACGGTGTTTTGGGGCGCAGGCGTGGTCGAAATTACGCCTCCCGGCACGGTCACGCCGCCTAAAGGTCCGTTGATGGTGAAGTTCTGGTTGATCACCGCGGCCTGGCCCTGGCCGGTGAAATTCAGCGTGTAGATGCCGGGCGCCACGCTCGACACGATCTGCTGAATCGGCGGCGATGCCTGGCCCTGGTAGACCACGACGACGTTGACCGAGAGGCGGCCCGCGATCTCATACGGCACGATGACGTCGACCTGCGTGGCCGAGACGCGGATGGGCGTTCCGGGGATGTTGTCGAACAGCACTTGCACGCCGGAGAGCGCCGAATCGACGCCGCCCTGGGAATTGACCCGGAAGGACACCGCGGTGGACGGGCCCAGCAAAGTGCCCTTGATGGTGATGGGCAGGCCGGGTGCGATGGCGCCCGCGACGTTACTGGGGCCGCTGGTGATGGTGACGGGCTGCGGCACCGGCAGAGCGACCACCGTGAACGTGACGTTCACCACGATCGGATTCGTCAGCACACCCTGGGCGCTGACGGAGATGGTGCCGTTGAGCGTGCCTGCGCTGAGACCCGCCGGGTTCACCGAGACCGTCACCGTTTGCGGCGTGTTGGCGGAGGTGGGGGTCGCCGACAACCAGCCGCCCGTGCTGGTGGCGCCGACGCTGATCTGCACCGGACCGCCGGTGCTGGTGACTTGCAGCGTTTGCGACGGCGGCGACTGGCCGGACCCGAGCTGGTAGCTGAAGGTCAGCGACGACGCCGAGACGCTCACCGTCTGCGGCGGGTTCACCGTGAGGGTCAGGGTGATCGTTTTCGCCGCAGTGGCCGAATTTTGGAACGCCAGCGTGATCTGGTTGGTGTAGGTACCCTGCGACAGCGAGGCCACCGCCTGCTGGATCAGGCTCACGCTGATCTGGCCGCTGGCCTGTCCGCTCCCCGGGCTGACCTGCGCCCAGGTGCCGCCGGTGATCGGCGCCACGGTCGCGGTAAAGGTCGCGGCGCCGCCGCCGGAGCTGGTCAGCGTCAGGGTCTGCGCCGCCGGCAGAGGACCATTCTGGGCCACGCTGAAACTCAGCGGACCATCCGGCGTCACCGCCACGGTCACGTTCGGATTCACGATCAGGACGATAGGAATCGTAATCGTGGACAGAAGACTGGCCGGTGTCGCGAAACCCGGACCGAGGGTGATCGACCCGTTGTAGGTCCCCGAGGGCAGCCCGCCCGGAACGATCTGCACGGAGAGCTGTTGCGGAGTGTTCGCGTTGTTGGGAGCCACAAACAGCCAGTTGGACGGACCGCTGCTAATCGCGGAGGCTTGGTAGGACACCTGCACGTTCGGGTTTGTGCTGGTGAGGGACACCAGCCGGTTGATGGTGGGTCCGTTCTGTTGCGCGATCTCCAAGCCGAAGCCGGTCGCGGTCTGGGGGAAGTTGATGTTCAGCAGGGCGGTGTTAGCGATCTGCAGCGTCACTGGAATGGGCAGCGAGGTGGAGCCGGAGCCGGAATTATAAGTCACCGTCACGGTTCCCGAGCAGACGCCCGCCACCAGGCCGGTGGTGCTCACGCTGACGGTAATGGTCGCCGGCGTGAAGCTGGAGTTAGACGACGCCTGGAGCCAACCGCCCGAGCAGTTGACGCCGCCGGTGCTGCTCGTGAGCGTGAAGCTGGTGGGCTGGCCGAGACTGGTCAACTGCACAAGCTGCGATGGCGGCGCGAACTGGGTGGTATCGAAACTGAACAGCAGCGCCGGCGGTCCGGCCACCAGCGTCGACACATTCCCCACCGTCAGCGTAACCGTGATGGACTCGGTGTACTGATCGCCGTTGGTGGGCCGCACCGTAATCGTTCCCGTGTAGTTGCCCACTTGCAGGTTCTGTGTGTTCACGTGCACGGTCAGGGTGGCCGGGGACGTGGTGCTCGAGGCGACGGCGGAGAGCCAGGAGGAGTCGGAAGAGAACGTGAACCCCACCGAACCGCTGCCGCCGCTGGTGCTCACCTGCACCTGCTGGTCGGGAGGATTCTGCCCGGCGAATTGGGCGCTGAAGGACAACGCGGATGTGGACAGCTTGAGCAAGGGGTTGTTGCTCACCACCAGCGTGACAGTGACGGCGGGCGCCGATGTCCCTCCGTTCGGCGTGACGATGACCGAAGTCGTGTAAAGGCCGGCGGCCAAGCCAGAGGGGTTCGCGCTGAGCGTGACCGTCGCCGTAGGACTGGCCGTGCTGAAGGTGGGGCTCGCGATCAGCCAGTTCACCGTCGGATTCATCGAGACCGAGAAATTCACGGAGCCGGCGCTGGCGGTCACCGTCAGCGACTGCGACGGGGGGAATCCCTGGCCGACCTGATACAGGAACGGTTGCAGCGTAGTCGGAGAAAGGCTGATGGTGGCGCTGGCGGTGACGGTCAGCGTGACGCTGATCGCCGCCGCGTCCGTGGTGGTGGTGCTTTGCACCGTGATGGTGCCGGTGTAGGTGCCCGGCGAGAGTCCGAACGGGTTCACGCTTACCGTGATTGGGGCGCCGCCGATGACGCCGGTCCCATTGGTCAGCTGCAGCCAGTTGCCGCTGCCAGTCTGCGTGGTGGCGCTGGAATT
>JBGPLI010000247.1:0-6935 GCA_041486445.1 Bryobacteraceae bacterium | reverse complement strand
GCTCTCGTTCATGTGAACGGGAATGCGGATCGTGCGCGACTGGTCGGCGATGGCGCGCGTGATCGCCTGCCGGATCCACCAGGTGGCGTAGGTCGAGAACTTGTACCCGCGCCGGTATTCGAACTTGTCGGCGGCGCGCATCAGGCCGATGTTGCCTTCCTGGATCAGATCCAGCAGGTGCAGACCGCGGTTGACGTACTTCTTGGCCACCGAGACCACCAGGCGGAGGTTGGCTTCGACCAGGTCCTTCTTGGCGCGCTCGGCTTCGATCTCCCCGTGGCGGATCACCGCCATGGTGTGTTTCAGGTCGGCCAGGCCCGCGCCGGCCGTGTGCTCGCGCTTGCGGATCTCGCGCTTCAGCTCGCGCGTCCTGGCCTGCGCGGACTGGCTGGAGCGGCCCTCGAGCTTGCGAAGATCCTGCTCCAGGTGGGAAAGTTCCTCCACCAGCCGCTCGATCTCCTTGGCGAACGCTTTCCACTGGGAGTTGTAGAACGGCACCCGGCGCATCGCGCGGGAGGTTTCCACGCGCGCCCGGGCCACCTTTCCGGACCACTTCCGGCGCAGCTTCTTGTTGCTCAGCGGGATCGCCGCCAGCTTGTCGGCGTTTTGCGACAGCTTCTTGTGATGCGATACGATTTCGGCCAGGTCGTTTCTGACCTCGGTGCGTCGCCTGGTGTAAGCCGCGCTCTCTTCCTCAAGATCGCCCAGGTCGGCGAAGGAATCGAGCTCCTCGGCCTCGCGCCGTACCTGCTCGGCAATCTCCACGCCTCGCAGTTGGACCAGTGCGGAGCGGCTGATGGCCTTCTGCATGCGGAGCTTGCCGCGCTCCATGCGGCGGGCCAGATTCACCTCTCCTTCGCGGGTGAGCAGCGGAACCGCGCCCATTTCGCGCAGGTACACGCGCACCGGATCATCGGTATAGATGGACTCCTCGGCTGGGTGCGAAGCAGGAAACTCTTCGCCATCGTGCACTTCCTCGGGGTGAAAGAAATTTGCTTCCTCGTCAAACGGAAGCCCTAGAGGCTCGTGACCCTCGCCCAGGAACTGATCTTCAAAATGATCCAAGCGCTCACCTCCCCCATTTCGCGATGCGTGCCAGAGGTGTGCGCACACATCCCGTCGAGGTGCTCGTCAGCAGTACCCCGCCTCCAATTTTACCAATCCTGTCTCTTTTCAAATATTTAGATAGAGCTATCCCTGCACACTTCGTCCAGTTTCGCCGCAGCGGGCCCATCACAAGTATATCAGGGTTCAACCACTAAGTTAAGTCCCTACTGCAAAAGATGTTTCAGGTCGGTTTCGGTTACAGATGGCTCTTTCGGGCTACTAGTCCCGGCGCTGGAGCAGGTCCTTGAGCTCGGTCAGGAAGGCTTCCACGTCCTGGAAATCCCGGTAAACCGATGCAAACCGGACATATACGATCATATCGAGCGCCCGCAGCCGGGTCATGATCAACTCTCCGATGGCGGTCGTCGAAATCTCGCGATCCTGGCCCTCGGAAAGGACCCCCTCCACCTCATCCACCACCTCGGCCAGCTTGGCCATGGGAACCGGTCGTTTCTCGCAGGCCTTCAGCAGCCCCTCCAGGATCTTCTGGCGATCGAACTTTTCCCTCCTCCCATCCCGTTTGACGACCATGTAGGGGACTTCGTCACTGCGCTCGTAGGTGGTAAAGCGGCGCTGGCACTTGAGGCATTCCCGGCGGCGGCGGATCAGGTGGCCCTCTTTGCTTTCGCGCGAATCGATGACGCGGTCCTCGCGATGGCCGCAAAACGGGCAGGTCATTTTGGGATTGCCTCGGTCTGCACTTCCCCGGCTTCCAAGTGTCTCAGATTCCGCCACTGAATGCCCTCGTGGAACGCCAGCCCCAGCCCCACGGGCACGATGACCACCCAACTGATCGCCCATAGCACCAGGGCCACGCCGCTGGCCGCCTCAACCGCGACTCCGAAGAACTCCGTCAGCACCAGCACGGTGGCGATCTGCATGCCGCCCCCGATCCCCGGGATCTGAAGCGCGCTGCCGAAAGTCACGAAACCCAGCAGGATGACGACATCCGTTACGCCCAGGCCGGCCGTGGCCGGAAACGCCCGCAGAGCGCACCAGAACGCTCCCGCGACCACCAGCCATTCGACCACCGTGTAGAACACCAGCAGCAGAGTGAAGGCGGCGCTGCGCGTCGATTGCATGCCTCTCTCGAACGCCCTCAGAAACTCCTCGATGCGCGCCACCGAAGCCCTCGGAAGGAAGGCGACCGCGTCCAGCAGGCGCTGGTGAACCGTGCCGCGGAACTGACGCAGGCCGATCAGCAGCGCCAGGGAAGCGGCGCCGGCCAGACCTGCCGTGTATCCTCCGGCCTCGAGCGCCACGCGAATCCGGGGGCCGGGCTGAATCGCGCTGTGAGCCACCTGGGTCAGCGCCACTCCGAAGATCACCAGGACCATCAGGAGGTCGAGGATGCGCTCCACCAGCCAGGCGGCGATCTGGCTGGAGAAGGAGACGCCCTCTTTCTTGGCGATCAGGTAGGGGCGGACCGGCTCCCCCGCGCGGCCAAACAGCACCACGGCGGTGAACCCGATGGCCGTGGCCGCAAAAATCCCCCACAGATGGGCTTTCGGACGCACGGGCCGGAGCATCACCTCCCAGCGAAGCGACCGGGTCAGGTAGGTGCCCAGGATCAGCGCCTGCGAGAGGGCTAACCAGCTCCAGTCCACCTGCCGGAGGGCCCTGGCGAATTCGGTCCACGAGAACCCGGAGACATGCCAGCGGTAGGCGACGAAGGCAACCGCGGCGGCCGCCAGGAGGAACGCGAATCCCAGGTGTTTTCTGTTCAAGCGGTTAGCGCCAGTCCCCTAGGAGCTAGAATGTAGTTCGAACTTATCATGTCACTTCTTCGTTCTCCTTATTGGAACGTAAGGGGCTATGGCCACTGCCACAGTTGGACAGATTACCACGACATCGGCCTGGTTCGGATGTCCCCGGGCGGCCGCATGGACCCGTGAACAGTCTTTGAACGCCGACAGCCAGATCGTAGAGCGCTGCCTGGGGGGCGACGAGACCGCCTGGGAGGACCTGGTGCGCGTCCATACCCGGCGCGTCTACGCGATCTGTTACCGCTTCACGGGGTCCGACCAGGAGGCGCAGGACCTGACCCAGGAGGTCTTCCTGCGCGTGTTTCGCTCGCTCAAGAGTTTTCGCGCGGGCGAAGGATCGTTCACGGTCTGGCTGGGGCGGCTGACACGGAACCTGCTGATCGATCATTACCGCCGCACCAAGCTCGAACGGATGACGGACTCGATCGAAGGGCAGCTTCCGATGATCGAGGAGAGAACGGCGATGTCGGCTCGGACCGATGGCCTGGTGGCAGGGCGCGAAGCCAGCGAGTTGTTACAATCGGCGCTGCAGAAGCTGTCGCCGGAACTGCGGGAAACGGTGATCCTGCGGGATCTCGAGGAGCTGGAATATAAGGAAATCGCGCAAGTGCTGAACGTGCCCGAGGGCACGGTGAAGTCGCGACTGAATCGCGGGCGGGCCGAGCTGGCGCGGATCCTGCGGAGGCAGAAAGTGGTTGTGTAACGATGACGTGCGCCGAGATGGAAATCCTGCTGGCCGACTACGTGGACGGAACACTCCACAGGGAGCAGAAGTCCGCTCTGGAAGACCATCTGGGCGGATGCGCATCCTGCGCCGAGCTGGCTCGCGATGCAGCGGGCGCGGTCGGCTTCATGGAGCGTGCCCCCGGCGTCGAGGCTCCGCCGGAGCTGGTGACTCGCATCCTGTTTGAGATCACCAGCGGCCCCAGCCGTGCGGTGGTGAAGCCGCACTGGAGCCGGCGTCTGTTCGGCAAGTGGCTGGAGCCGGTGCTGCAGCCTCGCTTCGCGATGGGCATGGCGATGACCTTGCTCTCCTTCGCGATGTTGGGACGGTTTTCCGGAATCAAGGTGCGGCAGTTGACGCCTTCCGACCTCGATCCGGTGAAGGTCTGGATGGCCGCCGAGGACCGTGTCCATCGGACCTGGGAGCGCGGCGTGAAGTATTACGAGAGCCTGCGGATGGTGTTCGAGATCCAGACGCGGCTGCGGGAGTGGGCCGAAGAGAGCAGCGCCCAGCCCGCGCCGGAAACGAAGATCGATACGGAGAAGAAATGAGCACGGACGCGAAAGTCGTCGGCTATTGCCGTGCCTGCGGGAAGGCGCTGGACGAAACCACCGTGCGGAACGCGCACGGGACCATTTATTGCGCGGAGCATGTGCCCGCCGAACCCAAGCCGGCGGCCGAACCGCCATCGCCCTATACGACGGCGCCGCCCCCGCCGCCTCCGTCGCCCAACGCCGAGGTATCTCCCGGCTTGGCGTTTCTGCTCGGCATGATCCCGGGGGTCGGGGCGATCTACAACGGTCAGTACGCCAAGGGTCTGGTCCACGTGGTGATTCTCGGCCTGATGATCACGATCCTGAACAGCGGCGCGACGGGAGGAGTGGAACCGTTGATCGGCCTGATGCTCAGCGCGTTCTGGTTCTACATGGCGTTTGAGGCCTACCATACGGCTAAGAAGCGGCGGATGGGGCATCCGGTGGACGAGTTTTCGAGCCTGGTTCCGATGCGGGGCGGCTCTAGATTTCCGGTCGCTCCGGTGCTGCTGATCACGCTGGGCGTGCTGTTCCTGCTGCACAACCTGGACATCCTGGAACTGCGGCGCGTCATCCGTTATTGGCCGGTGGCTCTGATCGCGCTCGGCGTCTACATGCTGTATATCCGCGTGACCGGCGCGGAGGAGGCGAATCATGAACGGCGGTAATGCGCTGATGGGCGCGATCCGCGGGCCGGTGATGCTGATCCTGCTTGGCGTGCTGGTGGCGATGGATCATGCCGGCGCGATCGGCTTCACGCGGACCTGGCCCGTGCTGTTGATCGTATTTGGTGTGTTCAAGCTGGCCGAGCGGGCGGGGGTGAAGAGCTCATGAGGCGAACCTCCGTAGTCGGGCCGCTACTGCTGATCGGCATCGGCGCGCTGTTTCTGGCGCGCAACCTCTATCCGGATCTCCCGCTGGTGGATTATCTGGCCCGATACTGGCCGTACCTGCTGATTATCTGGGGCGGACTCCGGCTGGCGGAGGTGCTGGTCTGGTCGGCGACGGAGAAGCCTCTGCCGGCGCGCGGGCTGTCGGGCGGCGAGTGGATGCTGATCGTGCTGCTGTGCCTGTTCGGCTTCACGCTGCACGCCGCGCGCGGCATTTCAGACTGGTGGCCGCGGCATGGGATCGAGCTGGGCGGCATCGACATGTTCGGCGAGAGCTTCGAGTACCCGATCAGCGCGGAGAAGCCGTCCGCCAAGACGCCGCGCGTAGTGATCGAGAACTTCCGCGGCAACGCCAAGATCATGGGTTCCGACGCGGCTGACATGGTGAAGGTGACCGGCCACAACACGATTCGCAGCCTGGAGCAGAGCGGCGCGGACCGCGCCAACCAGGAGGCCGTGTTCGAGCTGGCGGGCGACGCCAGCCAGGTGATTATCCGCACCAACCAGGATCGCGTCTTAGGCCCCCGGCGTATCACGGCCGAGATGGAAATCACAGTGCCCAAGGGCGCCACCATCGAAGCGCACGGCCGGAACGGCGATTTCGACCTGAACGATATCGACGGGAGCGTCGAGATCATCTCCGACAACGCGGGCGTGCGTCTGAACAACATCGGCGGCGAGGTACGCGTCAATCTGCGGCGCAGCGACGTGGTGCGCGCGGTGAACGTCAAGGGCGGCGTGGAGCTGAAGGGCCGCGGCTCCGACGTCGATTTCGAGAACATCGCCGGGCAGGTGTCGATCGAGGGCGCCTATACCGGAACGCTGCAATTTCAGAATCTCGCGCGGGCGTTGCGCTTCACGGGTCCTCAAACCGAGCTGGCCATCGAGAAATTGCCGGGGCAAGTGCGCATGGGATTGAGACAATTCAACGCCTCGAACCTGGTCGGGCCGGTGCGGCTGTCGACGCGCTCGCGCGACGTCGAGATCGGCGATTTCACGAATTCGCTGGAGATTTCGCTCGACCGCGGCGACATCGATCTGCGGCCCGGGAGCCTGCCGCTCGCCAAGATGGACGTTCACACACGCTCGGGCGATATCCAGTTGTCGCTGCCGCCGTCGGCGAAGTTCGACTTGACCGCTTCCTCCGGCCGGGGCGAGGTGACCAACGATTTCGGCGCGCCGCTCAAGATCGAGCGCGAGAGCCGCCGCGGCGCGACTCTGCGCGGATCGACCGGCGGCGGTCCGGCGGTGAACGTGCAGACCGACCGGGGGGCCGTGACCGTGCGGAAGGCGGGGGCGGAGGAAGCCAAGCCGCTAAAGAAGATCGAGCAGTAATCGCTACAATAGGTCCATGGTGCGACAGTTCACGCTCGAGTATTGGCAGGACGAGGGTTGGTATGTCGGCCGGCTCCGGGAGATTCCGGGCGTCTTCAGCCAGGGCGAGACGCTCACCGAACTCGAAGAGAATATCCGCGACGCCTACAAGATGCTAAAGGACGACGCGCCGGAACTTCAACTTGCCGAGGTCCAGAC
Source organism: Bryobacteraceae bacterium (assembly GCA_041486445.1). Classification (GTDB taxonomy): domain Bacteria; phylum Acidobacteriota; class Terriglobia; order Bryobacterales; family Bryobacteraceae; genus Palsa-187. Next base: position 382 of record JBGPLI010000247.1, on the reverse strand, counting down.
GAAGGAGATCGGCGTCGAAGTTTGAGAGGCTGCTCAAACCCCGAGCTGCTTCTTGATCAACTCAGCGAGCGTGTTCTTCACTTCGGTGTGGCGAGGTACAGGGGCGCTCTTGCCGGTGCGCGGGTTGAAGTAGATGTCGTGTCCGCCGCCATGGCGCTTCCGCACACAGCCCGCTTTGTGGAGTTGTCGGATTAGATCGCCGCGCTTCATTTTCACTCCTGTGTGGTCGCTGATATACCTTAGGCATTGTGCATAAATAACTGCTTCATGTTCGCCGAGGCGCGATCGTGTAGTTCCAGTCCCCATGGAAAGGGTGACGCGCCAGATTGATGGCGGCAAGTTTGGCATCGGAGATTTTCACGCCCTTGGCGTATTTGTTCTC